>JBBCGI010000001.1:4345221-4649652 GCA_037200975.1 Pseudomonadota bacterium
GATCACCGCGTTGGTCATTCCGTTGATCCCCGCGCCCACGATCGCGCCGTTTTCGCCGCAGGGCTTCGTCGTCGTCTTCCAGCAGCTGCTGATCGGCGTCGCGTTCGGCTTCGCATTGCAGGTGGTGTTCGACGCGCTGGCGTTGGCCGGGCAGCTGTTGGCCAACAGCATGGGGCTTTCATTCGCCTTCAACATCGATCCATTGCGCGGCAGCAGCACGCCGGCGCTGGGCCAGCTCTACGTGATTCTCGCGACGCTCACGTTTCTCGCGCTCGGCGGCCACGTGGCACTCATTGAAATGCTCGTGGCCGGTCTCTACAGCCTGCCGATCGGTACCACCGGTCTGGGACAGGAAGGGCTGTGGGCGCTGATCCTGTGGGGTGGCACATTGTTCTCCGGCGCCATCGGCATCGCGCTGCCGGGCGTCACTGCGCTGTTGATCGTCAACCTCGCCTTCGGGGTGGTCAGCCGCGCCGCGCCGTCGCTCAATCTGTTCGCGGTCGGCTTCCCGGTGTCGCTGGTGGTGGGCTTGCTGGTGGTACTGGCCGGCATCGGGCCGCTGCAGAGCAGCTTCACCGAATTGCTGGCGAACGGTTTCGAATTCCTGCGCAGCCTCGGCGGAGGTCGTTAGGTCATGGCAGAGAGCGGCCAGGAACGGACCGAACGCGCCACTCCCAAGCGTCTCGAGGAGGCGCGCAAGAAGGGCCAGGTACCGCGTTCCATCGAGCTGTCGATGGCCGCGGTCTGCATCGCGGCCGCGACGGCCGTGTACACGTTGGGTCGCGGCGCCGCGAGCCGTTTTGCCGAACTGATGCGCAGCGGGTTGTCCATCGAGCCGTCCACGGCGGTGGGCGAAAACGTCATCTGGCCGGCACTGATGACCGCTGGATCACAGGCGTTGCTGATCGTGCTGCCCATTCTCGGCGCGACGTTCGTCGCCGCGCTGGCCGCGCCGCTCGCCATCGGCGGCTGGAATTTCTCGACCCAGGCGCTGGTGCCGCAGTTCTCGCGGCTGAATCCCGCCAGCGGCCTCGGTCGCATGTTCTCGGCGCGCGGTTCGGTGGAGCTCGGCAAGGGTCTCGCCAAGGTGTTTGTGATCGCGCTCATCGCATGGGTGCTGCTCAAGGGCATGACGCCGCAGATGATGGGCCTGTCTACCGAACCGCTGAACGGCGCGATCACGCACGCCGCCGCGCTCGCCGGCTATGCGCTGCTGGTGCTGTGTTTCGGCCTGGTGGCGATCGCCGCGTTCGACGTGCCGTTCCAGCTCTGGCAACACGGCCGTGATCTGAGGATGACGCGCGAAGAAGTACGCGAGGAATACAAGGAAAGCGAAGGCTCGCCCGAGACGCGCGGCCGCATCCGCGAGGCGCAGCGTGCGCTGGCGCGCGGCCGCATGATGCAGGAAGTGCCGAAGGCGGACGTGGTGGTCACCAACCCCACGCACTACGCCGTGGCGCTCAAGTACGACGATCAGAAAATGCGCGCGCCGATCGTGGTGGCCAAGGGCACCGATCTCACGGCCGCGCGTATCCGCGAAATTGCCGCCGAAAACGGCGTGCCCGTCGTCGAGGCGCCGCCGCTGGCGCGCGCCTTGTTCCGCACCGTGGATCTCGGCCGCGAAGTGCCGGCCGCGTTGTACGTGACGGTCGCCCAGGTCCTCACCTATGTCTACCAGCTCAAGGCGTGTATCGAGCGGGGCGTGCAGCCGCCGCCGGCGCCGCAATTCGAGTGAGCGGCAATCCGCAAAGCTAACTACCGATGGCCATCATAACCACAACTCCCGCAAGTCCCGGCGCAGCGCTGCTGCGCATCGGCATCGGCATCCCGCTGGGCCTCATCTCCATCCTCGCGATGATGATCCTGCCGCTGCCACCGGTGGTGCTGGACGTGTTGTTCACGTTCAACATCGCGCTGGCGCTGGTCATCGTCATGGCGGTGTTCAACGTCAAGCGGCCGCTCGATTTCGCGATCTTCCCGACCGTGCTGTTGCTCGTGACCATCCTGCGCCTGGCACTCAACGTCGCTTCTACGCGCGTCGTGCTCATGCACGGCCACGAGGGTTCGCACGCGGCCGGCAAGGTGATCGCAGCCTTCGGCGAATTCGTGATCGGCGGCAACTACGCCGTCGGCGCGGTGGTGTTCATCATCCTCACCATCATCAACTTCGTCGTGGTGACCAAGGGCGCCGGCCGCGTGTCCGAAGTGTCCGCCCGGTTCGCGTTGGACGCGATGCCCGGCAAGCAGATGGCCATCGACGCCGACTTGAACGCCGGCATCATCACGCAGGACGAGGCGCGGCTGCGCCGCGCCGAAGTGCGCGCCGAATCGGATTTCTACGGCTCGATGGACGGCGCCAGCAAGTTCGTCCGCGGCGATGCCGTCGCCGGCATCCTCATCATGATCATCAACATCGTCGGCGGCCTTTTGATCGGCACGATGATGCACGACCTGCCGATGGGCGAGGCGACGCGCACGTATACGCTGCTGACCATCGGTGACGGTCTGGTCGCGCAGATTCCCGGGCTCATGTTGTCGGTCGCGGTCGCCATCATCGTCACCCGCGTCACGCGCGAGCAGGACATGGGTGGCGAGCTCAGCAAACAGTTGTTTGGCCAGCCGAAGGCGCTGGGCGTCGCGGCCGCGGTGCTTGGCGTCATGGGTCTCATTCCGGGCATGCCGAACATGGCGTTCCTGTCGATCGCCGCGTTGTGCGGTTACGGCGCGTGGCGGCTGGTGAAAAAACGCGCAGAAGCCGAAGCGGCGGCCATTGCCGCGCCCGAGCCGCCGCCACCACCACCGCCGACCGATGTGCAGGAGCTGTCGTGGGAGGACGTGCGTCCGGTCGACGTGATCGGTCTCGAAGTCGGGTATCGCCTCGTGCCGCTGGTCGATCGCACCAAGGGTGGCGATTTGCTGGCGCGCATCCGCGGCATCCGCCGCAAGCTCACGCAGGAGCTCGGCTTCCTCGTGCAGGCCGTGCACATCCGCGACAACCTCGAATTGGGGCCGAATGCCTATCGCATCCGGCTCGCCGGTGTGGCGATCGGCGAAAGCGTGATCCATCCGGATCGCGAACTGGCGATCAACCCGGGCCGCGTGTTCGGCACGCTGCAGGGCATCGCGACGCGCGATCCGGCCTTCGGCATGGAAGCCATCTGGATCGAGCCGTCGATGCGCGAACACGCGCAGTCGCTGGGATACACCGTCGTCGATGCAGCCACGGTCATCGCGACGCACCTGTCGCATCTCATTCAGACACACGCACATGAACTGTTCGGCCACGAAGAAGCGGAGCAGCTGCTCAAGGCGCTCGCCAAGACGGCGCCGAAGCTGGTGGAAGAACTCGTGCCGAAAGTGCTGCCGCTGGCGGTGGTCGTGCGCGTCATGCAGGGCCTGCTGGCCGAGCGCGTGCCCATCCGCAACGTCCGCGCCATCGTCGAAGCTTTGGCGGAAGCCGGTCCGCGGTCGACGGATCCGCAGATCCTGATCGGCCAGGTAAGGGTTGCCCTGGGTCGGCAGATCGTCCAGGACATCGTCGGACTCGCCGACGAGTTGCCCGTCATCACACTTGAGCCAGAACTAGAGCGACTTCTGTCAAATGGACTGACAAATGGGGGCGGAAACCCCGGTTTGGAGCCAGGGCTGGCAGAGCGCTTGCAACGAGGTCTGGCAGACGCGGCGCAGCGTCAAGAACGTGGCGGCGAACCGGCGGTGTTGCTGACGCCGCCCACGCTGCGCGCGGCGCTGGCCCGGTTCTTCCGGGTCAGCGTGCCCGGATTACACGTGCTGGCCTGGAACGAAGTGCCGGACAACCGCAAGGTCAGGATGGTGACCGCGGTGGGTAGATAGGACCTGAGCGGACGAAGGAACGATGAAAATACAAAGATATCTGGCCAAAGACATGCGCTCGGCGCTGACCCAGGTCCGCGAGGCCCTGGGGCCCGACGCGGTGATCCTGTCGTCCGGCAAGGTCGGCGATGAAGTCGAGGTGGTCGCCGCGATCGATTTCGAATCGCAGCGCGCGACGCTCGAAGCGGATCCGCGGGCGCGCACGCCGGCGCCGGTCGTCACGCGTGCCGCCGAACCGGCTGTCCGCAGCGTGGATTTCACCAAGCTCAAGCGCGCCTCGTCGCAGCTATCTCCGGAAGTCGCGCATTTCGGCTCGCACGAAGACGATGCTCCGCTGCCCAAGCTCGAAGCGCCCGCTGCCGAGGCGACGCTGGCCGAAGAAGTGAAGGGCATGCGCCGCATGCTCGAAGCGCAGCTCGCCACGCTCACCTGGAACGACATGTCGCGCCGCTCGCCGATGCAGGCCGCGATGCTCAAGGAGCTCGCGCGGCTCGGGTTGTCGAACGAGCTGTCCCAGTCGCTGGCGCACAAGATCCCGAATGACTTGAATTTCACCGCCGCGCGCCGTTTTGCGCTCGCGACGATCGCGCGCACCGTGCAGGTCACGGGCGACCGCTGGCTCGAAGAGGGCGGCCGCGTCGCGTTCGCCGGTCCCGCCGGGGCCGGCAAGACCACGCTGATCGCGAAACTCGCGGCCCGCTGGGTGCTGCGTCACGGCCCGCGCCGCATCGCGCTGGTGTCCGCGGACGCGGTGCGCATCGGCGCGCACGAACAGATGCACATGCTGGGGCGCCTGCTGGGCGTCACGGCGCACACCGTTTACGACATCGCCGAACTACCCGAGCTGCTGGCGGGCCTCTCCGGCCAGCGCCTGGTGTTGATCGACACGGCGGGCGCGAGCCCGCGCGACCCGGAGCTGGCGCGCCGCCTGCGGCTGCTGCAGCAGATGCAGCAGGAGAAGATGGAATCGGCGATCGTGCTGCCCGCGAGCACCCAGGCCGGCACCATCGACGAGGTCCTCAATCGCTTCTCGCTCGCCCAGCCGACCGCGGTGTGTATCACCAAGGTGGACGAAGCCGCGAGCCTCGGCGGAATCCTCTCGGCGCTGGTGCGCACCAAACTACCGGCGGCCTACGTGAGCGACGGGCAACGCGTGCCCGAAGATCTCGAGCCGGCCCGCGCGCACAGCCTCGTGGCGCGCGCCGTCGACATCGCCCACCGCAACAACGTGACACCGGACGACGAAACCATGCAGCGCAGAATCTCGGGAGCAGAACATGTCGGCACGTAAGCCTGAGCCCAGCCTTTCAGGAGTGACACGCGCCGTGAATGCGTCCCCGGTCCAGGTCATCGCCGTCACGGGCGGCAAGGGCGGCGTGGGCAAGACCACGGTCGCCGTGAATCTCGCCGCCACGCTCGCCCAGCGCGGCAAACAGGTCATGCTGCTGGATGGCGATCTGGGTTTGGCCAACGTCGACGTTTTTCTCGGCCTCACGCCGCGGCTCACGCTGGCCGACGTGTTGGCCGGCAATTGCTCGCTCGAAGAGATCGTCCTCGATGCGCCGCAGGGTTTCAAAGTGGTGCCGGCCGCCTCGGGTATCGCGCAACTCGCCGAGCTCGACACGCTGACGCATCTGGGTCTCGTGCGCGCCTTCGGCGACCTCACGACCAAGCTCGACGTGATGGTGGTCGATACCGCCCCCGGCATCGCAGGCTCCGTGCTGCAGTTCTCCCAGGCTGCGCAGCAGGTGCTGGTGGTGATCTGCGACGAGCCGGCGTCGCTCACCGATGCCTATGCGCTGATCAAGATCCTTTCGCGTGACCACGGCGTGAAGAAATTCCGCGTGCTGGTGAACCAGGTGCGCGGCCGCGGGCAGGGGCAGGGCCTGTTCCAGCGCTTCGAACGGGTGGCAACGCGGTTCCTGACCGTCGAGCTCGATTACGTCGGCGAAATCCCGGAAGACCCGTTCCTGCGCCGCTCGATCCGTGAACAGCGTCCCGTTGTGCAGGCTTACCCGCAGTCGCCGTCGTCCGTCGCCCTCAAGACCCTCGCGCTGCGGGCCGATATGTGGCCTGTAGCCGAAGGCCCCCGGGGGAACGTGGAATTTTTCGTGGAGCGCCTGATCCGGCGTCCGTCGGTCCGCCTCGAGGTGGTTCGATGACAGGAGTCAGCGCTTACAGCCAGCGTCCCAGCGCCCGGGAAACCGAAGCGTTGGTGATGCGCCATGCCGAATTGGTGAAACGCATTGCGTATCACCTGGCCGGCCGGCTGCCTGCGTCTGTTGAAGTCGATGACCTGATCCAGGCCGGCATGTTGGGGCTGCTCGAGGCGGCCGCGAACTACTCGGCGGGGCGCGGAGCTTCGTTCGAGACCTACGCCGGCATTCGTATCCGCGGCGCGATGCTCGACGGGTTGCGCAAGCTCGACTGGGCACCGCGCTCCGTGCATCGCAAGGCGCGCGCGGTGGCGAATGCGATTCGCGAGCTCGAGGCCGAGATCGGCCGCGAAGCGCGCGATACGGACGTGGCGAACAAGATGGGAGTGAGCCTCGACGAGTATCACAAGATCGTCGAGGACGCGGCGGGTTGCCAGATCGCGAGCCTCACGACCGAGGAGGGCGAGATCAACGCCACCGATCCCGATGCGGACCCGTTCCGCGACGTGATCGACGAGAGATTTCGCGCCGCGCTGACGGACGCCATCGCAGGCCTGCCGGATCGCGAGCGCACGGTGATGTCCCTGTATTACGACGACGAATTGAACCTGAAGGAGATCGGTGCGGTGCTGAAGGTGAGCGAGTCGCGTATCTGCCAGATTCACGGCCAGGCGTTGACGCGCCTGCAGGCGCGCTTGTCCGGCTGGCGCGACCGCCTCGAGTAGTTCGAACCCATGGATATCTTATCGGTAGTCGGATTCATTCTCGCGATGGTGGCCATCCTGGTGGGCGCCGTCCTCAAGGGCGCGGGCTTGAAGGCGCTGCTGTCGGCTGCCGCGTTCATGATCGTGTTCGTCGGCACGTTCGCGTCGATCTTCATCCAGACGCCGCTGCCGGTTTTCAAACTCGCGCTGAATCGCGTCAGCTGGGTGTTCAAGCCGCCGGCGCTGGGCGCCGAGCTGCTGATCCAGAAAATCGTCGAGTGGTCGAACATCGCCCGCAAGCAGGGGTTGTTAGGCCTGGAGCCCATGATCCGCCAGCAGGAGGACACCTTCGTGCAGAAGGGCCTGCAGCTCGTGGTGGACGGCTCGGAGCCCGACGCGATCCGCGGCATCATGGAAGTCGAGCTCGGTGTGCGCGAGCACAACGACAACCGCGCCGCGAAGGTCTGGGAAGGAATGGGAATCTACGCGCCCACGCTCGGCATCATCGGTGCCGTGCTCGGCCTGATGGCCGTCATGCAGAACCTGGCGGATCCGTCGAAGCTCGGCCACGGCATCGCCGCGGCGTTCACCGCGACCATCTACGGCATCGGCCTCGCCAATCTTTTCTTCCTGCCCATGGCCGGCAAGCTCAAGGGCATCGTCGCCGAGCAGAGCCAGGTGCGCGAGATGATCATCGAAGGAATGATTTCGATCGCGCAAGGCGAGAACCCCCGCGCGATCGAAGCCAAGCTCCATGGCTATCTGCATTGATGCTCCATGGCGCGCAAACGTAGGCACGAAGAACACATAAACCACGAGGCGTGGGCGATTCCCTATGGGGATCTGATCACGTTGTTGCTGGCGTTTTTCGTCGTCATGTACGCGATCTCTTCGGTGAACGAAGGAAAATTCCGCGTGTTGTCGGATTCACTGCAGGCCGCGTTCCGTGGCTCGCCGACTTCGCTCGATCCGGTGAAGATAGGGGAGAAATCCCGCGGCACGGGCGTGGACATCGCATCGAGCATGGCCAATGCCAAGATCGAAGGCGAGCCGCACGAATTGCTCGAGGCCGTGTCGATCGGCGACCAGGACGGCAAGGGCATGGGACCCGCGCCTCGCAACGGCAATGCAAAGAAGATCGAGGTCATCGTGCCGCCCGAGCTCGCGAAAGTCGCCGATGACGTGGAAGCGTCGCTCGCGGCACTCGTCGACGCGCAGCTGGTGACCGTGAAGCGCCATTCATTCTGGATCGAAGTCGAGATACGCGCCGACATCCTGTTTCCGAGCGGCGTCGCCATCATCTCTCCATCGGCAGTGCCGGCACTGCAGGCGCTGGCGCGCACCCTCGCACCGTATCCGAACCCGATCCGCGTCGAAGGTCACACCGACAACAAACCCATCAAAACCGCGTTGTTCCCCTCGAACTGGGAGCTTTCTTCTGCGCGTGCCGCGAGCGTGGTCCATCTACTGGCGGACGGCGGTGTTTCACCGAATCGTCTGTCGGTGATCGGCCTCGGCGAATGGCGGCCCGCCAAACCCAACGACACGGCGGATAATCGCAACGCCAATCGCCGCGTGCTGCTCGTGATCCTGTCGGGCACCGCCGACGCCACCGACGGCAGCGAGCCGATGGAAATGCCCGACATCCATTCGACCGAGCCCGCGCAGCAACGCGCGGTGCCCGGAGAACCGGCGGCGCCGGCCAGCGCGCCCACTGCGATGCCATTGCCCACGACCACCGCGCCCATGCCAGCATCCGCGGCAGCAGGATTGCCGCCCGCTGTGACGCCGTCGACGAACTAGTTTGACGCTTCGGCACTGGCACGAATCCTGCTAATTCAGTCTGTCGCCTTCGATTGCGACGTTGAATTGACGAGGAGAGTGCGATGTCGATGGAGAATTACGAAACCGTGTTGTTGGGCCTGCGCGCCGCGCTGCTGCTGCTGGCTTTCGGTGGCTTTGCGTGGGCATTGCTCGCCGCGCGCCGCGATTCCGCCGCCAACTTCGCGCGTCTCTCCGCGCAACACGACCAGGCGCTCGTCGAGATCCAGCGGCTCGCCGAGAAACTCACCGAACTCTCAAGTCAAGTGCACGACCTTTCGCTGCCGTCGCCCATGGTCAGCCGCCAGGCGGCGGCGCCCGCCGAAGCGCCGCAGCCATTGCCCGGTGCCGCTCCGAGCGGTGCCCGCGGCTACGAGATGGCGATCCGCATGGCCCGCGGGGGCGCGAGCATCGAGGAGATCGTCGCGAGCTGCGGCACCACGCGGGCCGAAGCGCGCCTGTTGCGCCGTCTGCACTGCGCCGCCGGTGCCCACGCGGCTTGACATATCGCGCACCGGCAAGGCGGAGCCCCGCCTGACACGGGCAGTTCACATTAAGCATTTAAACGTTAAATACCCGGCGCTCCGGACCGATAACCACTGCATGAGTTTGGATCAGGAGCCTGCCTTGGTTGTTACCCGCGGCGTGATTTCAGCCGCTGGGCGTGGCAGCGATGCCGCACGCCTCGTCGAAGCATTGGGCGTCGAGCTGGCGGGCGAAAAGATCGACCTGCCGAGTTTCCCCGATATCGCCGTGCGCGTCCGCAGGGCGCTCGCCAACGACGAAGTCGAAATCGAACACGTCGTACGCGTCGTCAGCGCCGAGCCGGCGCTGGCCGCGCGGCTGCTGCAGCTTTCGAATTCCGCGGCGCTCAACGCCAGCGGCAAGCGCCTCACCGATCTGCGCGCTGCGATCTCCCGCATCGGATTCAACATGGCACGCAGCGCGACGATCGCCTTCGCGATGTCCCAGCTGCGCCGTGCGGAGGCCTACAAGGGACTCGACGAGCCGTTGATGGAGCTCTGGCAACACGGCGCCCATGTCGGCGCGGTAAGCCATGTCATCGCCAGCCGCTTCACGCAGGTGAACGCGGATACCTCGCTACTCGCCGGGCTGCTGCAGGGCGTCGGCAAACTCTATCTACTCACGCGTGCGGCGCGATATCCCGCGTTGCTGCGGGACGCCGGCACCTACCAGCAAATCGTCGCTGAGTGGCACGGGCGGGTAGCCCAAGCCATTCTGCGCAATTGGGATATGGCCGAGGAGGTCGTCCGCGCCGTTGTGGACTGCGAGGACCTCGACCGCACTCACGAGGGGACTACCGATCTCACGGACGTACTCGCTGTCAGCAACGCGCTGGCGTCGCTCGGGCCCGATCCGCGCGGCGACGACATGTTGTTCCTTGGAATGCCCGCCGCGCGCCGGATGAAGCTCGACGCAAAATCCTGCGGCGCGGCGCTGGCTGAATCCCACCACGCAATTTCCTCGCTTCGGCAGGCATTGGGCGCATGAGTACGGCAGAAGCCACTTCGACGATCGAGACGCGCGCGATGCCGAACACCGTGGTGTTCGCCTTCGTGAAGGCGCTTGCCGCCGAGCTTTCGCAGGGCCAGGTGGAACTGCCTTCGGTGCCCGACATCGTGCTCAAGCTGCAGAAGACGCTGTCCGACGAGAACGTCTCCAATGACATCGTCGTGCGCGTGGTCGGCTCCGAGCCCATGCTCGCAGGCAAACTCATGAGCATGGCCAATTCCGCGGCGTTGAATTCCTCCGGCCGCAAGATTGCCGACCTGCGCATGGCCGTGGCGCGCGTCGGGTTCAACATCGTCCGGTCGGCATCGCTCGCCTTCGTCGTCGACCAGCTCAAGAAGTCACCCGAATTCAAACATCTCGAAGCGCCGCTCGACGGCCTGTGGAAGAACAGCGTACAGATCGCGGCTTTGTCGCATGTGATCGCGCGGCGCTTCTCGTCGCTCAACGGCGATACCGCTTTGCTGGCGGGTCTGATGCACAACGTCGGCCGTATCTACATCCTGACGCGCGCGGCCAAATACCCAACGCTTACTGCCGATCCGCTGACCTACAACGCGATCGTGCGCGACTGGCACACGAATGTGTCGAAGGCGCTGCTCGAGAACTGGCGGGTCGCCGACGAGATCGTCGACGCGGTCGCCTCTCATGAAGACATGGACCGCGATCAGCGCGGGCCCGTGACGCTGACCGACGTGTTGTCGCTGGCCACGCTGGTGGAACGCAACCGGCACGGCGGCGAGATGGATGCCGCGAACGACTCGCTGGTCAAGGGATTGAAGCGCCTGCAGCTGCAGCTGCGCGATTGCGCCAGCGTGATCGACGAATCCGCCGAAGAAATTGCAGCGCTCAAAGCGGCGTTGGGAGGTTAGGGATATGCCCGCGATGGCGCTAGGGACGACAACCATCGAGAACATCGTCGCGCATGATGCCGCGGCGCTCGAGAAAGATTTGGCCGGGATCAAACCCGACGCGCAGGTTGCGCTGCCTGGCGTGCCGCAGATCGTCACGCGTCTGCAGCAGATGCTCAGCGATCCCAATGTCGGCATCCCGCAGCTCGTGCCCGTGATCAACTATGAGCCGGTGCTCGTGGGGCGCGTGTTGCAGATGGCGAATTCGGCAGCGTTGAATCCGACGCGCCGGAAAGTGACGGACATTCGTAACGCCGTGACGCGCGTGGGCTTCGACCTGCTGCGGTCGGCCGCGCTGGCTTATGCCATGCGTCAGCTGTCGCAGGCGCACCAGGTCAAGGACATCCGGCCACACATGGAGGCACTGTGGGAGCGCAGTGCGTGGACCGCGGCGGTGTCGTTCGTGATTGCGCGCAAATTCACGCGCGTGAATCGCGATCTCGCGTTCCTGGGTGGGCTCATGCATGGGGTGGGGAAGCTGTTCATCCTGACGCGTGCGGCGCACTACCCGTTTGTGCTGCGGGACCGGACGAAGTACGGCGCGATATTGCGCAAGTGGCATGCGCCGTTTGCGAAAGGGATTCTGGCGGGGTGGCGGGTCAATGAAGATGTGATCGACGCTGTCGTGCAGTACGAGAATCTCAACCGCGAAGTGGTGGGGGATGAGCCGGATCTGACGGATATTCTTGCCACTAGCTACCTTGTGGTGGGGCATGCGGGGCGTATGCACGATCTGTCGATGACGGTGGAGAAGATCGCGTCGTTTTCCCGGCTGCGGTTGAATTTGATGGCCGTGGAAGAGACGCTCGAGCAGGCGAAAGAAGAAATCGAAGATTTGCGGCTGTCGATCAAGTAAGTCGGCTCAGCCGTTAGGCGGAAAATCTCGCCATTCGCGCAAGATTTAGAGGTGCGCGAATGACGGCGCCAATTCTAGCGTGGGCGCATGAAAGTGAGCGACCTGCTGCGCCTCCTGCACATCGATGGGTGGTTCTTGGTCGCGACGCGCGGCAGTCATCGGCAATTCAAGCACCGGCGAAGCCAGGGCGGGTAACGGTTCCGGGAAAGCCGAGCGATGATTTGGCACCGGGCACTCTCAACAGTATCCTCAAGCAGGCTGGCCTCAGGCGAAATTAAGGTAACTGCGATGCGCTACGCCGTTGTCATTGAAAACGCGGGTTCGAACTTCTCGGCCTATGTTCCAGATCTGCCGGGTTGCATCGCAACTGGCGCAACGCTAGCGGATACGGAGGCCGCTATTCGCGAAGCAATTGCTTTCCACCTCGATGGGCTGCGAGAAGACGGCTCGCCCATTCCACCGCCCTCAAGTACCGTCGAATACGTCGAAGTTGCCGCCTGACAAATCGTTGGAGCAGACTTCGCCGCCAATCCGATCGGTGTCGAGTACGGCCCGGAAGACTGGATGGCGAGGCTGCGCGATGGTACTCCCGCATCCGATTTTCTGCCGCGCCAAACTCACGAACTCATTTCACCGATTCGAGGTTCGCTTGGGAATTAGACACCGCACGTTGGCGAAGTGATGTGGCCTAACAAGTCGCTCGAGCGCAGGGTGAGCACCTCGCGAATTTGACTCGTGCTCTTAGAGCCAGACGACGAGCGGCTCGTCGAGTATCTCGAACAGAGGACACCATGGGAATCTTGACCTTCAGTATCAACGTCACCCTGGACGGCTGCGTCGATCACCAGGAAGGAATCGCCGACGACGAGACGCGCGCCTTCTTCACCCGCCTCATGGACGAGAGCGGGGCGATGCTGTGGGGCCGCGTCACTTACGAGATGATGGAGAGTTACTGGCCAGCGGTCGCCCGCGGCGACGCCGAGGCACCGCCGGCGATGCGCGAGTGGGCGATCAAGCTTGCGGCCAAGCCGAAGTACGTGGTGTCCTCGACGCGAAAGGACTTCCCCTGGGCCAACAGCCACCACATCGCCGGCAATCTGCGCACGGGTGTACGGAAGCTCAAGGACGCGACCCCGAACGGCGTGCTCCTCGGTAGTGGCAAGCTCGCGACCGAGCTGGACCGGCTGGATCTGATCGACGAGTACAAGTTACTCGTCCACCCCAGGATCGCCGGCCACGGCCCGACGCTTTACGAGGGCGGGCTGCCCAGCACGCGACGGCTCGAGTTGATCTCGGCGAAGCCGCTCCGCGGTGGCGCGGTTGCCATGCACTACCGGCGCGCGTGCGACGGTCGGCTCAATCGTTCGTCAATAACCTCACAGCCTACAAACGAAATCTTACTCACATGAATACGGCGCAAATCGCCAAGCTTGCCTCCGCTTCGATGTCCGGCTCGATGCCTTTCCCGCAAATCGTTAGTGGTTTGCTTGGTGAAGGCGTCGAGTCCTATCACGTCGACTATCGAGCTCTGCATTTCACCTTCTACGGCGTGAGCAGTGGTGTCGTCGTCGTTCCTCTGATTTTTGAACGGCTGCCCGAGATCGCCGAACGTTTTGACGCGCCAGCTCTTCGTGCGGCAATCCTGGATAACCAGAAGAAAGGGCAGGCGTTCCGGGATTTCTGTAGCCGAGCCATCTTGGCTGGGGTGCACTCTTACCACGCTTTTCTGCGCGGCAAGCGTGTGGTCTACCTCGGTCGTCATGGAGACCAGCACGTCGAATGGTTTCCGGGCGCGGCACCTGCTGATGTCTAGCAAATGGCTCAGGCGCACGCGTGAAAGATAAAGTGTCAAGTTCACGCAGCAGCGCCCATGGCGCTCACCTCAGCCGTTAGGCGGCTCTCATGGATCTCTGGCTTTTCCGAGAGAGGATGACAATGGTCGGCGTAGTCATGGCGCAGTGGATTGTCGCTAGCACTCTCCCCGCATTTGCTGTCGGGTATTTGCCGATGCCGAATGGTTGGAAAACACTCTTGCCTGTCAGGAGCTTGGCTCGAGTGTCAGGTCCATGTTGAACGCCATCGCCTTGTTCTCCAGTTCCCGTCGCAACGGCAACACCGGCCAGTTCGTGGATCGCATTGCCACGAACCTGAAGATCGAGATCGTCGACCTCGCCAGCGTTCGAATGTCAGGGTACGACTACGAGCACCGAAATCGGAACGATGACTTTGAGCCGCTCATGAAGCGTGTATTGGAGTTCGATCAGTTGCTGTTCGCCACGCCCGTTTATTGGTACGCGGTAGCTCCGACGATGAAAGTGTTTCTCGATCGGATCTCGGACTATCTAGAGCTTCCCGACCTTCTGAACGAGGGTCGCCGATTGCGGGGGAAGAGGGCGTACGTGGTGTGCACGTCGATCTATGATGAAGCTCCCGCATCTTTCGTGAATGCCTTTCGCGATACGTTCAACTACCTTGGCATCCACTTTGGTGGCGTCGCACACGCCAACTGTCGAGACGGCTATTTGCCTGCCAGGCACGATACCGACGCTGACTTGTTTGCTCGGCAGGTAAAGAATGCAAAGGCGGATGCCAAGGCGCAGCCATGAATCCGCCGTTGTCCAGTGAATAACTACTGGTGATTGCATGCGGCGCCTTGTGCAGGATTTGTTGACGCGGAGTGCGCCTACTTCGCCCCCGGTGGCGCAAACACGTCCACTGAAAGCGTCACGGTCCGGCTCTCCCTCGGATCGAGCGCCCCAACTCCAACTACCTTGCGCGCCACTTCCTCTCCGCGCTCGTTCTTGACCGAAACCACGACCGAGTACTCCCACGAATCGGCGCCGGCCTCCGGATTGCGGAACGCGCCTTCAACCCGCAGCGCCGAGAACGTCGCCTGCGCACGGGCCTCGACGATCGCATTCGGATCGAACCGCAGATGGTGATGGCATCCCGGGCAGATCCTCGCGCTCTCGAGGATCGTTGCCTTGCAATGCGGACAGGTCCTGGTCTTCCCGGGTGCCGCGACACGGACGTTCATCGGAACGTCAGTGCTTGGACTTCTCGTCCCAACCGAACTCCGCCTTGCCGCGCATGCGTGAACCGGCCGCGACAGTGAGCGAGCCAGCCTTCAGTTCGCCATTGAGCACGCCCGTCTGAAGTAGTTCGACGCGTGATGCGGCATCGATGTTGCCATCGAGCTGGCCGCCGATGGTCACCGTGTCGGCTTTGACGCCGCCGGTCAGGTGCGCGCCAGGCTCGATCGTCAGGTTGCCCTGCACGTTGACATCGCCTTTGAACTCGCCGGCGATGCGAACGTGGCCCGCGCCTTCGATCTTGCCTTCGATGACGAGCCCGGCGGAAATCACGGATTCCTTCAGCGCCGCATCCGAACGGGCCTGCGTAACAGCAGGGCGCACAGGCGCATCGGAAACGGCGGACAATACGGCGACCTTTTCGGGCGCTTTCGCAGCCGGGGCGGGGGCGTTCTTCTCGCGGTCAGATTGATCGTTCCACAATGCCATGACGAAACTCCTGTAATTGAAACGCGCGATCTTGCGCGAGATCGTGGGACGTAAGTACACAGCGAAGTCCGGAGTGTCAAACTCCCGAGCAATTTGTCGGGATATGCCGACAATGGCCGAGGGTAGAGCAGGCACATGGAAAACAAGATGTCGAACTCAAGCAGCACTGGCGCGCTGGCCGCATTCGCAGCCCGTGCCTGTTTCGTCGTCATGGCGCTGATGGTCGTGGTAGCTGGCGCTCTCACACCAGGGTACAGCCACGTCAGTCAATTCATCAGCGAACTGGGCGCTCGCGGTTCGCCGTACGAATGGCCGGTGCGGTTCGCAGGCTTTCTTCCGTCGGGCGTTCTCCTGCTCGCATTCTGTGGTTTCGCATTCGCTGCGCTCCCGCGATCTCGCGGTGCCGCGCTCGGGCTGCTGGGCCTCGCGGTGTATGCGGTGGGCTATGTCGTCGCGGCGTCATTCCCTTGCGACCTCGGTTGCCGGCCAGAGACACCAAGCACCTCACAACTCATACACAACGCGGTTGGATTGCTGGGCTATCTTCTCGCGCCTGCCTTCCTGCTCGCCCTTGCGCGCGCGGCACTCGCATGGCCGGACGCGGGTCGCCTGGTCGTGGCCGGGTACGTGGCTTCGGGGGCCGCACTTGTTGGGCTGCTCACGTTCTCACCATCTTCGCCCGCCGCGGGCTTGAGTCAGCGGCTCATGGAATGCGCAGTTCTTGCGTGGGCGGTGTTGTGCGGTGGCTATCTGGCGAAGCAAAGCATTCGCAGCGCCTAACAAGGCTGGATAACGCACATATGGGCGAAATCGTGCGAGTCCAGATTGTCGCCGGCGTGGCGCTCGGCTCAATCGTTGGCCGGCGTCGCCAAATCAACCCATTGCCAGGAGAAGCTGCCGGGCCACAGGTTGAGAATCCCGCGCCCAGATGCCCAACGAACCGGCGCTGGGCCGGCATCCGGGCGGTGCTCTTCCCCCGTGACGGGGCGCCGACACATACTCCACATCCAGGCTTCCCGACCCATATATAAGAGTGCCCATGACCCCCGAAAACGTACGCACCGCGGCCGACGCCCGCAAAATCGTCGTGGAACGCAAGCTCGACCACGTCAAGGTCGGTGTCTTCGACAACGACGGCATCATGCGCGGCAAGTATATGGGCCGCGACAAGTTCTTCTCCGCGCTCGACAAGGGCTTCGGCTTTTGCGACGTGGTGCTGGGCTGGGACTCCAACGACCAGCTCTACGACAACGTGAAATACACCGGCTGGCACACCGCGTACCCGGATGCGCCCGTGCGCGTGTTGACCGATACCTGCCGCGCCGTGCCGTTCGAAGGCGACATGGTGATGTTCCTCGGAGAGTTCGCCGAGAAGGCGGAGGCGGTCTGCCCGCGCGCGGTCCTGCGTCGCGTGCTCGCCAAGGCGTCCGACATGGGTTACGGCGTCAACGCCGCCACCGAATTCGAATTCTTCATGTTCAAGGAAACTCCCGAGAGCATCCGCGCCAAGAATTTCCGCGACCTCACAACCATGACGCCGGGTTTCTTCGGCTATTCGGTGCTGCGCAGCTCGGTGCACTCGGAGTTCTATCACCAGCTCATGCAGATGTGCACGAGCATGCGCATTCCGCTCGAAGGCCTGCACACCGAAACGGGCCCGGGTGTGCTCGAGGCGGCGATCCAGTATTGCGAGGCGCTTGAGGCGGCCGACCGCGGCGCGTTGTTCAAGACCTATACCAAGATCCTCGCGCAGCGAAACGGGATGATGGCGACGTTCATGGCCAAGTGGTCGAAGGACTGGCCGGGGCAGAGCGGTCACATCCATACGTCGCTCAATCGCAAGAAGGGCGGCAAGTCCGCCTTTCACGACCCGAAGAAGCCGCACAACATGTCGGACGAGATGCGCTGGTATGTTGGTGGCCAGCAGAAGCTGATGCCGGAGTTGTTAGCCATGGTCGCGTCCACGGTGAACGCCTATTCGCGCCTGATCCCGGGTTTCTGGGCGCCGACCAACGCGACCTGGGGTGTGGAGAACCGCACCTGCGCGTTGCGCGTGATTCCGGGCGGGCCCTCGAGCCAGCGGGTCGAGTACCGCATCGCCGCGGCCGACATCAACCCGTACCTCGCGTTGGCGGTCGCCATCGGTTCGGGCTTGCACGGCATCGAGAACAAGATCGAGCCGGATCCGGCGGTCCAGGGCAACGCCTATGAAAAGACATTCCCCAAGAGCCGCTCGTTGCCGCGCACGCTGACCGAAGCTTCGGAGTGGCTGGAAAAATCCAAGGCCGGCCGCGCCTTGTTCGGCGATGCATTCGTCGAACACTTCGCGGCCAGCCGCGAATGGGAGGACCGCGAGTTCCGCCGTGCCATCACGGATTGGGAACTGGCGCGTTACTTCGAGATCATCTGATGCCGGCGCTACAGAAGACGATCAGCCCCGTCGACGGACGGGTGTACGTAGAGCGGGCGCTCGCGACTCCGGAGGAGATCAACGAGCTGCTGCGCATCGCGCGACACGCGCAGGTGGCGTGGCGCAACGTGCCGCTCGCGGAGCGCACGAAGATCCTGACGGCGTTCTGCGACGAGTTCGAAAAACGTGGTGACAAGATCGCCGAGGAACTGACCTGGCAGATGGGCCGCCCGCTGCGCTACGCGCCGAGCGAAGTGCGCGGTACGCTCGAGCGCGCGCGCCACATGATCGCGATCGCGCCGCAGGCGCTGGCGGACATCGACGTGGGGGCGAAGGAGAACTTCAACCGCTTCGTGCGCCGCGAGCCGCTCGGTGTGGTGTTCACCGTGGCGGCGTGGAACTACCCGTATCTCATTGCCGTCAACAGTGTCGTGCCGGCGTTGATGGCAGGCAATGCGGTGATCCTCAAACATTCCGCGCAGACTCCGCTCGCGGCGGAGCGATTCGCCGAATGCCTGGCTGCGGCGGGTTTGCCCAACGGCGTGTTCCAGGTCGTGCACGCGTCGCATGAAGACACGGATCGCATCATCCGCGATCCGCGCGTGGATTTCGTCGCGTTCACGGGCTCGGTGGCCGGCGGGCATGCCGTGCAACGTGCCGCCGCGGCGCGTTTCATCGGTGTCGGGCTCGAGCTCGGCGGTTGCGATCCGGTGTACGTGCGGCACGACGCCAATCTAGATCACGCCATCGAGAACATCGTCGACGGCGCGTATTTCAATTCGGGGCAATCGTGCTGCGGGTTGCAACGCGTGTACGTGCATCACGGCGTGTACCGCAAGTTCACCGAGGGGTTCATCGAGCTCACGCGCAAGTACGCGCTCGGCGATCCTCTGGATCCGGCCACCACGCTCGGTCCCCTGGTGCGCACGGCCGCTGCAGACGGCGTTCGCACGCAGATAAACGCCTCCATCGCGGGTGGCGCCAAAGCTGCGCTCGCGGAATCCGCCTTTGCGAAGTCGCAAGCCGGCACGCCTTACCTTGCGCCGCAGGTGCTGCTCGAAGTCGATCACCGCATGCCGGTGATGCGCGAGGAGATCTTCGGGCCCGTCGCGGGCATCATGAAGGTCAGCTCGGACGACGAGGCGATCGACCTCATGAACGACAGCGACTTCGGTCTGACTGCCGCGATCTGGACGGAAGACGCGGACGCGGCGCTGGCCCTGGGCGATCGCGTCAACACCGGCACCTGGTTCATGAACCGCTGTGACTATCTGGACCCCGCGCTGGCGTGGGTGGGTGTCAAGGATTCCGGGCGCGGCTGCACGCTTTCTGCGGTGGGTTACGAACACCTGACCCGCCCAAAATCATTCCACATGAGACTGAAGACATGAGCGTTCCCATGAAGGGCAACTGGAACTATCCGACCACGGTCTGGACCGGTCCCGGCCGCGTCAAAGAACTTCCGCAGGCCTGCGAGAAGTTAGGCATCGTCCGGCCCCTGATCGTCACCGATACGGGGCTGAGGGATTCGCCGATGATCCGCAACGCGCTGGCATTGCTGCCGATGGCAAAGTTGTTTGCCGACGTGAAGGGCAATCCGGTGGCGGCGAATGTCGAGGCTGGCTTGAAGGCGTATCACGCGGGTGCGCACGATGGCGTCATCGCCTTTGGCGGCGGTTCCGCGCTCGACGCCGGCAAGGTCATTGCATTCATGTCCGGTCAGACGCGACCGCTGTGGGATTTCGAGGATATCGGCGACTGGTGGACGCGCGCGGATCCGGCCGGCATTGCGCCGGTCATCGCGGTGCCGACGACGGCGGGCACGGGCAGTGAAGTGGGGCGCGCGGGCGTCATCCTCAACGAGGAAACCCACCAGAAGAAGATCATCTTCCATCCGAAGATGATGCCGGGCATCGTCATCGCGGATCCGGAGCTCACCGTCGGGCTGCCGCCCAAGATCACAGCGGCTACCGGCTTCGATGCCTGGGTGCATTGCTTCGAGGCGTATTGCGCGCCGGGCTTCCATCCGCTGGCCGACGGCGTGGCGCTCGAAGGCATGCGGCTCATCAAGGTCTATCTACCGCGCGCCGTGAAGAACGGCGGCGATCTCGAAGCGCGCTCGCGCATGCTGGCCGCGGCCAGCATGGGGGCGACGGCATTCCAGAAGGGTCTCGGCGCCGTGCACGCCATCGCGCACCCGGTCGGGTCCTTTTTCGACACGCACCATGGCCTGACCAACGCCGTCATCACGCCGTACGTGATCGTGCACAACAAGGACGCGATTGCCGATCGCATGAAGCTGCTCTCGCGCGTGCTCGATCTGCCGAAGCCCGGTATCGATGGCGTGCTCGACTGGGTGCTGGGCTTTCGCAAGGAGCTCGGCATTCCGCATGCGCTGTCCGACATCGGCGTGACGTTGCGCAACCCGGAGGAGATCGGCCGCGAGGCGGCGATCGACCCGAGCGCCGGCGGTAACCCCATTCCCGTTGATGCGGCCACGCTCGAGCGCATCTTCCGTTCGGCGGTGAAGGGCGACCTGTCGCTGAAGAGCTGACTTGGCGCGCATCCTCATCATCGACGGCAACACCGCCGAGACGCGCGCGAAACACGTCTCGGTCGGCGGCACGGCCTCCGGCGACGGTTACGCCGCGACGCTCAAGCGCCTGAGGCCCGGCATCGAGTGCGACATCGTCCATCCGGCCGATGGGGAGCCCAAACTACCCGCCGGTGTCACGCTCGGCGACTACGCGGGCGCCGCCATCACCGGGTCCGCGTTGAACATCTATTCGCTCGAGCCGGCCGTCGAGCGGCAGATCGATCTGGTCAAGGCGGTATTTGCGGCGGGTGTGCCCACTTTCGGCAGTTGCTGGGGCCTGCAGGTCGGTGTTACCGCCGCGGGCGGCAGCGTGGTGCGCAACCCGCGCGGGCGCGAATTCGGCTTCGGGCGGCGGATCACGCTCACGTCACCCGGCCGCGACCATGCAATGTTCCAGGGCAAGCCGGAAGTATTCGAAGCCTGCACGGTCCACGTCGACACGGTAGATAGCCTGCCGGCCGGCTCGACGCCGCTGGCGCACAACGACATGGGCTTGCAGGCCGCCGAAATCCGGCACAAACACGGCGTGTTCTGGGGTGTGCAATACCACCCGGAGTACAGCTGCGCGGAGATCGCCGCGATGGCGCGCCGCTATGGCGACGTGCTGATCCGCGACAGGCTGGTCAAGGACCAGGCGGAACTCGATGCGCTGGCGGCGGACCTCGTCACCTTGAACGAGCACCCCGAAGACGCGCGCCTCGCATGGCGATTCGGGGTCGGAGCATCCATCACCGATCCCACGATCAAACTCGCCGAGCTGCGCAACTGGCTCGACAAGCAGGTTCTGAAGTAAAGAAAAGCCAGCTCTGTCATGTGCTTGCAACGATTTCATGGCGCACTACATAGCCATGAAAATCATGCTCGTGACGGATGCCTGGGAGCCGCAGGTCAATGGCGTGGTGCGTACACTCAAGACCACCGCGCGCGAACTGACCGCGATGGGGCACGAAGTGCGGTTCCTTACGCCGCTCGAATTCCGCACGCTGCCGTGTCCTACCTACCCGGAGATCCGCCTGTCGCTGCTGCCGGGTGCGGGCGTGAAGCGCAAGATCCGCGAGTTCGATCCCGATGTGCTGCACATCGCGACCGAAGGCCCGCTGGGGTTGGCCGCACGGCGCTTCGCGTTGCGCAACGACTTTCCGTTCACTACCGCCTATCACACGCGTTTCCCGGAATACGTGCACGCACGGATGCGGATGCCACTGTCGTGGAGCTATGCGTGGCTGCGCTGGTTCCACAAGCCTTCGCGCGCGGTGATGGCGCCCACGCAAGTGGTCGTCGACGACCTGGTCTCGAACGGTTTCGAACGTGTGCGGCTTTGGTCGCGCGGTGTCGATGCCGACATCTTCCATCCGCAGCAATCGAAGCGCCTCAACAGTGAGCCGCCGATTTTCCTGTACGTCGGGCGCGTGGCCGTTGAAAAGAATGTCGAGGCATTTCTCGAGCTCGATCTACCCGGTTCGAAGTGGGTGGTGGGTGCGGGGCCGGCGCTCGAGCGTATCCGCGCGCGGTTTCCCAAGGTGAACTACCTCGGGTTGCTCGAGCGCGAGGAACTGGCGCAGGTGTACGCCTCCGCGGATGTGTTCGTGTTTCCCAGCAAGACCGATACCTTCGGCCTCGTGCTGCTGGAGGCGATGGCCTGCGGTTTGCCGGTGGCGGCGTATCCCGTGACCGGTCCGCGCGATGTAGTCGGCAATTCCAGCGCTGGCGTGCTGCACGAAGATCTGCGCACTGCGTGTCTCGGCGCGCTGAAACTGCGGAGCGAAGATGCGCTGGCGAGAGCCGGCATGTTCACCTGGCGGGCCGCGACGCTGCAGTTCTTCGGCAACCTGCATCCGCGCAAACGCGAGAAGACCCTCGCGGCCTTCGCATGATTTCCTAGCCCAAACAATCAGTTGCACTGACGCACAGATCTCTTGCCGGCTCCCCCGGCAAACGACGTAACCCACATCAAGCGTTTCTCTTGCGGGCCATCCAAAGGCTCGGCCTATACTCGGCCCCGATAAAGGGGACAGATCTATTTTTCTGTCCCCTTGGATCGACACTGAAAAACAAAAAGAAGGGACAGAAAAATAGATCTGTCCCCTTTATCGGGGAGTTACGCATGAACGAGCAATCTTCGTCAGGCGGCGTGAATTACAAACAGGTCGGCGCCGACTACTTCGAGAAGCGTGGGCTGAAACGCTACGCCAAGGTCTGGTCTCTGTGGGCTCTCGGCGTTGGCGCCGTGATCTCCGGCCACTATTCGGGTTGGAACTTCGGACTCGCCAACGGCTTCGGCTCGATGCTCGTGGCGCTGTTCATCATCGCCGCGATGTACTGGGGCCTGATCTTCAGCCTCGCCGAGATGTCGCCCGCATTGCCGCACACCGGCGCTGCCTATTCCTTCGCGCGCAGCGCGATGGGCCCCTGGGGCGGCATGTTCACCGGGCTCGCGGAAAGCATCGAATACATCCTGACGCCCGCAGTCATCGTGTTCTTCATAGGCTCCTACATGGGAGCCATATTCGAGACCGGGCCCGGGGCACAGCCCATCTGGTGGCTGGCCTCGTACATCGTGTTCCTCGTGCTCAATCTGTTAGGCGTGGAATTGTCGTTCCGCGTGTCGGTGATCGTCACCGTCGCGGCGCTGCTGATCCTCGCGGTGTTCTGGGTCAGCGCGATTCCGAACATCGATTTCAACCACTGGGCGTTGAACATCGGCGTCGGCGCGGATGGCGCCAAGGTCGAATTGCCCGATGGCGGCGGCTCCTGGTTCCCGTTCGGCTGGAAGGGCGTGCTCGCCACGTTGCCGTTCGCGGTGTGGCTGTTCCTGGCCATCGAGCAGCTGCCGCTGGCCGCCGAAGAATCCGCCGATCCGAAGAAGGACATGCCCAAGGGCCTGATCCTCGGCATGTTGACGCTGATGTGCTCGGCGCTGCTGATCACGTTCCTGAATTCCAGCATCGGCAAGGCCGACGGCATGCACGGCTCGTTCTCGCTGTCGACCTCGGGCGAACCGCTGCTCGACGGCTTCCGCGTGTTGTACGGCACCGGCGCCGCCAAGACGCTGGCGTTCCTCGCGGTGATCGGCCTGATCGCGAGCTTCCACACGATCATTTACGCCTACGGCCGGCAGATCTACTCGCTGGCGCGCGCCGGCTACTACCTGCCGTTCATGTCGCTGACGAACGCGAAGAAGACGCCGCACATGGCGTTGTATGCCGGGTCGATCCTGGGCTTCGCGACGATGATGATCCTCTGGTACGTGCTGGGCTCTGAGAAGGGCGGCGCGATCATCGGCAGCACGCTGCTCAACATGGCGGTGTTCGGCGCGATGATTTCGTACGCGATGCAGGGGCTGTCCTTCATCGTGCTGCGGAACAAGATGCCCAACATCGTGCGTCCGTATCGCAGCCCGGTCGGAGTGCCTGGTGCCGTCGTGACGATCGTGGTTGCGCTGGTCACGCTCTGGTACCAGCTGCAGGACCCGGTCTATCAGAAGGCCGTGTTGTACGTCGCCGGCTTCTACGTGCTCGGCATTCTGTACTTCGCGATCTACGGCAGGAATCAGCTCATCCTGTCGCCCGAAGAAGAGTTCGCGCTGAGCAAAGGTGAAAAGGGTCACGCCTGAGGGGGCGATGCGCTGACGTCGCAAGACGCTGGCATATCGAATCAGGAGAACTGGGGGCGCGTCGCGCAAGTGACGCGCCCCCGCTTTGTGTGGGGGAGGGTCGATGGCGCTGGGTACGATATTGGCGGTCGGTGCGATCGTGGCCGTCGCCGCAACCGCGATTCACAGGTACATCGTCCGGCTCAAGCGCGAGAGCCGCATCCGCGCCTACATGTTTCCGCGCGGCCTGTTCGAAAAGTTTCTCAAGCTTCGGCCGGGGCTCGAGGCGAAGGATCAGCAACTCGTGGCGCGCGCGCTGCGCCAGTTCTTCCTCGCCTATCTCAAGAGCGGCTGTCGTCGCGTGGCCATGCCCTCACAGGTGGTCGACGACTTGTGGCACGAGTTCATTCTTTTCACGCGCGATTACAAACTGTTCTGCGATCTGGCGTTCGGCCAGTTTCTGCATCACACACCGGCCGTTGCGATGGGCGCCGTCAAATCCGACAACGAAGGCCTGCGGCGTGTCTGGTGGTTTGCCTGCCTCGAGGAGAACATCAACCCGCGCCACGCGACGCGCCTGCCACTGCTGTTCGCGATCGACCGCAAGCTCGGTGTCGCCAACGGATTCGTCTACAACCTGCATTGCCATCGGGCGCCGGCGGAAGTCGCGTCCGGTTACGGGGCGGGTGCGCAATGCGCCGATGCATTCACCGATTCGAGCATCGATGGAAGCACGGACGGCCTCGGTTGCAGCAGCGGCGATGGTGGAGGCAGCGGCGGCGACAGCGGCTGTTCTGGCGGCTGCAGCGGTGGTTGCGGCGGCGGAGATTGAGCTACGACGGGTGAGCTAGGAGGTTGGCGCGCCCACCAGCACCGGCGCCGGCGTCTTGTGCGGCCCAAGCCGGCCCACGATCGGTAGTTTGATTGACAGGCTCTTCGGATCCACCCCGAAGGTGAGCCCGAGCAGATTCAGCTCGACGCCTTCTTCCACTCCCGCCGCGACGCCTGCGATACCGAACAAACTGGCCTGCCCGCCGGTGCCGCTCGGCAACTTGTTGAACGAACGCCAGCCGAGGTAATCCTTGCCGATGGCGGTGGGCGGCAGATCCACGCGCAACTCGGGCACGCGCCGCAGGATGAAGGCCGTGAAGGTATTGGAATTGGGGCCCGGCCAGATGTGATAACGGCCGGGATATGGGTATTCCTGCACTGCCATCTCGATGCGCCGGATGATTTCATCGACTCCGGGTCCGCGGATATCGCCTAACAATTCGGGTTTGTTGCCGTACCAGTAACCGTCGGCCGGGCGATTGCGCTCCACCACCACGGTGCCGGTGCGTTTCAGGCGCCAGCCCATGACTTCGTGCACCGTGAATTCCGCGGCGTTCGCCGGCTTGACCGCGACCCAGGTATGTACGCCGAACCAACCGCGCCAGCTCACCGCGCGCGCCGAATACACCTGCACGACGGCCTCGGGGGTGGTGGCCGGATCGGGCGCGAGGCCGGCCGGTTCGCGCGAAGCCGTGCGCCAGTCACGCGCCGCCAGTTGGCCGCTGAAGGCGAGGTAGCAGAACGCGAGCGGGAAATACGCCAGGACGATGGCGAAGGTCAGACGTTTCTTGCGGGCGGGCATAGGGCAGAGACACTAACAGTCCTGGAGTAGTTCCAGCTGTCGGAGGTCATGCCGGCATGCGGATCGCCGGGTGCGATCAAGTGCCGATGCGGAATGCGCGGAACGAGTGCGGCGCCAGGGTGAACGCGGCGGCGCTGGTCGCCGGCGGCGCCGGGCCGAAGCGCGGCGGCTCCTTGCGTTCGGTGGTCTTGATGATTTCGTTCGTCAACAGGTCGCTGATGGCGGTGACATCCGCGGGCAGCGACACCTGCGCGTTCACCGGTTCGTCGCGGAAGTTGTGCACGATGAACGTGCCGTTGTCGTAGACGAACAAGCTCACCTTGCCAGGCGCCTCGAGCTTCACGGGCAGGGCGGCGCCGAGCGTGCGGCGAATGGCGTTGAGCACGGGCTCCGGGTAGTTCGACAGATCCGCGAAGTTCTCGGGGATGGTCAACACCTGCAGCTGTCCGTCCAGGTAGTCCGCGTCGTGCAGGATGGGCCAGCCGTTGTCGCCATCGACCGCGGACACCAGCTCCCATGAGTCGTTGGTGCGATAGGTGATCTGCGGGATCAGCAGCGGCTTGTCGCTGCTGACGATGTCGCCGCGCCCGACGATGAACTTCGACACCAGGGCGACGCGGCCGGAATCCTCCAGCTCCGCGATGCCCTCGATGCCGCGGCCGCGCAGCGCCTTCAACAATCCCGACGTGATCACGACATTCTTGCCGCGCTTCAACTGGCCTTCGATGAAGTCGACGATCTTCGGATCGGCCGCCGCCTGTGCGGTTAGCAACACGATGGCTTCATCGGCTGGAAAGGCCGGCACCATCTCGATCGGAATCCCGGCCATGCCCAGGTAGTTCTGCAGGAAATCCTCGCCGAGCGCGTTGTACGGTTTGTAACTCTTGATGCCCACGGGTTTGCCGAGTTTGCCCAGCACCTTGTCGACGGATTCGAACGACACTCCGGCGACGCGCGCGTAGTGCGTGGGCACGAACGATTTTCCATCGGCCAGCTTCACCGCCTTCGTCACGTCCTTGAAGCTGAAACTCGTGGGCTGCATCTGCCGCGGCGCGCTCTTCTTCGCATCGAGCGGATACAGCATCTGCCGGATGTCGAACAGCGTGATCTCGGGTGCAGCCCTGGCGAACAACGTGAGCCATAACTGTTCGGCGTAGCGGTCGTAGTAGGTAGCGCCGCCGGTATCCACCCAGCCGCCGCCATTGCGGCCGGGCGCGATGTTCTCGAAATACCGCATGATGTTGTAGCCCAGATAGGGCTGCAGGTGCTGCGCGCTGCGCACCGCGTCGCGCGTTTCGGTCCCGGTGTAGATGCCATCGAACAGCTGCGGGCCGCGCGCGAGGTTGAAGCCCAGCGCGGGGAAATGGTCGTACCAGTTCGGGTACTTGATGATCACCTTCACCTTCGGGTTCACGCGCTTCGCCGGACCGATCACGAGGTTCTTTGCGGCGTCCTCCATGATCGCGAGACGGTAATCCGTCCAGCTGCGTTTCCCCTTGGGCATTTTGGCAAGCGCCGCGACGTCGTAGTCCGACTTCGTGCTGGTGAAGAAGAAATCGTCGAGGATGAATTCGTCGAAGTGTCTGGCGGTGTGTTCGGCGATCTCGCGCACCTGTTTGCGGTGCTCGGGATTCGAATAGGAGAACGTCTCGAAGCGGTTCGGCTCGCTGATGGTGAACGTGATGCCGCCCGCCACCGCGACGCCGCGCGCGGTGAAGAATTTCTTGACCGCTTCGAGCGTGGCATCGTCGATCACGATGCGGTCGCGGTGCGTCTCGATGTACACGCGGTCGACGTGCACCTCGCGCGAGACGGCGTCCCAGCTGTCGGCCAGCCATTTCGGGTCCGCCATCTTCTGCACTTCCTGCGCGCGGCAGTAGATGGCGACGCGGAAGTTGTCGTAGGCCTGCACCGGAGCCAGCAGCGAAATCAGCAGGGCGGCAAGCCCTGCCGTCGAGAATCTGCTCATCGCTCCCCCTCGCGACACCGAACTAGTAGATGAATGGTGCCAGGCGCTTCGTGCGCCGCATGTAGTTTATGTAGGGTGTGCCGAGCGCGCTGGACAATGCGTGTTCCTCGGTCGCGATGCGCCGGCCGAAGGCCCAGAGGATGGGCAGCATCACGACCGCCAACGACACCCAGTTCGCCATACACATCGCCAGCCCGAGGAAGGCCAGCAGTGCGCCGGCATAGGAGGGGTGGCGCACGCGCGCGTAGGGTCCGGTGTCGATGATCTCGTGGGCGGAATGAATGGCGACGTTCACCGTGAAGAAGCGGCCCAGATAGATGATGGAATACCAGCGCAGGATGAGCCCGAGGGCGAACAGCGCGCTGCCGGCCCAGACCACGGTCTGGTTGGCGATGGCCGCGGCGGGCAGCCGAAAAGAAGCCACGATGCCGGCCGAGACCGCCAGGACAATCGTGATCCACAACGTGCGCAGCGTGCTGTCGTCGGCGTCCACGCTGTCGTCGCGCGAGCGTTTGAGCAGCCCCAGGCCGATTTCGGACAGACCGTAGGCGAGGCCGAGGATCGCGGGCATGGGGAGGTGCATCGCGATGAAGTCTAATCCGATCCGGGAGGCGATCAGGTTAATTCCGGGGGGATTGGGATGGGCGTCAACGCCCTGCGATTGATGTTGGCGGGGAAGTTGATTTGCCAGAGGCGCTCTGCATTGCGGACCCGTAGCGGTGTGCCTGCCGCCGAAGAGCGGACGGGCGCGCGCTGCCATGACGTTCCGCCGAGGTAGTTAGCTCAGCAGCGGCGCGATCGCATCCAGCAGCCGGTCGGGTGACGCGGTGCGGCCGTCGAGCCAGGCGCATTCGAACTCCGCGATCTCGACTCCGATCACCTTGCGCGTGGCGAGCGCGGTGGCGCAGGCGTGAAGATCCGCGAGTGTGAGACCGTCTGGCACTTCGTATTCGATCGGCACGATGCCGGGTTCGAGCACGTCGCAGTCGAGGTGGACGTAGACGTCGCGCTGACCGACAGCCGCGCCGAGGCGCTCGGCCAGGCGGGGGCCGGCGTCGACCAGCTTCAACCGGCCGCTGGCGATCAGCGACTTCTCGTGCGGATCGAGATCGCGCGCGCCGACCAGCACCACGTTCGCCAGGTCGAGGCCGGCGCCGAGGCCGCTATCCCAGTGACCCGCGGCGCCGGTGATGACCATGCCGCCGAGATAGGGCACTTCGTTCGAAGTCGGCAGGTTGGAATCGCCGTGCGCGTCGAACCACACCACGCAGGCTGCGGGATGACGCCGCGCGACCTCCGGCACGGTGGCGAGGCCGGCGGCGCAGCGTCCCATGGTGGCGACAATGCGTTGACCGCCGTTCAGCAACCCGGCATAGGTGCCGGCGAAAGCCTGCAGATCGGCGCGCGCGGCGGCGAGTTGCTCGTCCCAGCGCGTGGTGGATAAAACCGGCTGGGCGCTGCTGACGAAGGTGGTCGCGAAGCCGAAACGGCGTGCGATCGCGGAGCCGAGCAATTGCGCGCCGGCCATGCCGCGCGGATTGCGATCGCCGGCGCGCCCGCGGTAGACGACGAGGGAGGGGGAATCCATCGCGCGCGAAACTATCCGCTTTGCGCGCAGGACGCTACTCACAGGTCGCGCATCGGCCCGACAGCGCGCCATGGCCCTGCGGCAGCGGTTCGTGCGGATCGTGCTCGTGAATGACCAGCAGCCGGCGTTCGCCGCCGCGCCTGACGAACACCATCGCGCCGCTGGCGCCTTCGCTCTGCCAGCCGTCGCGCTCGAGCGCGGCAAGACCGGTGGCGAAACCATTGCGCAGATCGCTGCCCGCGGGTAGTTCGGTGGCGTCGAGGACGTTGTGGAACAGGTCGCGCAACACCAGCCAGCGGGAGTGGTTCGAAGTCGCGAGCGGATCGTATTTGCTTCTCTTGGTCGTCATGGCGGCTACCGATCGGGATTTCACGCGGGAGGTGAAACGGTAGCGAAGCCGGCGCCAGGTCGTCCAACCAGTAGTCCGCGCTGCGGCAAGCTGTATGGCTAAGTCGGTGCCGGGTGGGGAAAGTGGGGAATTAGCCGTAAAGCCGAAGCCAGATCCGCCGCCGTGGAGCTAATTCCCCACTTTCCCCACCCGGCACCGACTTACGGCACCAACCTCAAAAAAAGAGGCCGCGTGTAAACGCGGCCTCCGTGTGAGTGCAATGTCGCATCCATAAAATGCTTGTTGCCTCACGTGTAGAGACACGTCGGCATACCGGGATGGTTGCTTCATGAATCTACGATTGCAGTATCGCGGATGCGCCCGGCGCTTCGAAGTCGCAAATCGCTGAAGCTCGCGTCTCAATTTTCTGACAACGGCAATGAAGCAGGGTGTGCGATTCCCGGCACCCGTCTTTCGATGCCACGCCGGTATGGCCAAGGCGGGCGGGTGCACCGTCAGATCGGTGCATGGCCAAATTCTTACGCGGCCATGTGCTGCAGATGCGGCCCCCGTCCCGTCCGAGAGGGGACATGCCTATTTTTTAAATAGGCATGTCCCCTTTTAGCTCAAGCGGATCAGGCCGCGTTTGTGGGCGACGGCGACGGCTTCGGTGCGCGAAATCGCGTCCAGCTTCGCCAGGATCGCTTTCACGTGGGTCTTGGCGGTGCCTTCGGTGATCGTCAGGCGCCGCGCGATGTCCTTGTTGGAGCGGCCTTCCGCCACGAGTTGCAGCACGTCGAGTTCGCGCGTGGTCAGCGTGGGCTTGGTCATCCGCTGCAACGCCTTGGCGGCGATGCTCGATGAGGTGTACGGCCGATCTTCGGCCACCGCGCGGATCGCCGACAGGATCTCCTGCCGCGGCGCGTCCTTCAGCAGATACCCCTTCGCGCCCTGGCTCAACGAACGGAAAATATCCTCGTCGCCGTCATACGTGGTCATGATCAGCAGCGCGGCCTTGGGGTATTTCTCCAGCACCTTCTGCACGACCGCCGCGCCATCGAGCTTCGGCATGCGCAGATCGAGCACCATCACATCGGGTTTGTGTGTCTCGTACAGCTCGAGCGCCTCGGCGCCGTCGCCGGCCTCGGCCACGACGTGCATGTCGGGTTGCTGATTGACGATAGCGGCCAATCCGTCGCGCACCACGGGGTGATCGTCCGCGAGGATCACGCTGATCTTGCGCGCTGCCGCTTTCAGAGGTTCCTTGAGAGTCGCGGCATTCATGCGATCACCGGGCGCGGCAGGCACACAATGATGCTGGTGCCATGATCCGGCGCGCTCACGATGCTGAACGTCCCGCCGATTGCGCCCGCGCGTTCGCGCATGTTGTTGAGTCCATAACCCTGCTGCGCGTAGAGCTCGGGCATCAGCGTCATGCCGCGGCCGTCGTCGACCACGCTCAGCGTCCATTGCGCCGGCTCTTCGAGCAGCACGATGCGCACGTTGTTCGGATGCGCGTGGCGCAATGCATTGCTGACAGCTTCGGTGGCGATGCGGAACAGCTCGTGCTGACGCTCAGGGACAAGCCCTTCGCCCGCCATCGCGCCTTCGAAGCTGCACAACGTGCGCCCCTGCACGGTCGAACGTTCGGCCAGCTGGCGCAACGCGAGCTCCAGGCCCACGCGGCGGGCCGGATCGGGCCGCAACGCGCCCACCGAGCGGCGCGCATCGGCCAGGCCCTGCTTGGCGAGGCTCTGGATGCGCGTCAGGATTTCGGGCAGCGGCGAATTGCGCGCGCACTCGTGCATGGCTTCCTCGGCCGCGCCGAGCTGCATCAGGATGCCGGTGAAGCCTTGCGCCAGGCCGTCATGGATTTCCTGGCCGATGCGATTGCGCTCGGCCAGCACGGCCGCGTTCTTGGCGGCCATGCCGAGTTTCTTCAGGCCGATACACAAGGTCGCCTGGTGCGCGATCGCGAGGGCGAGTTCAGCGCGCTCGGCCGACAAGGCTTCGGTATGGCGAAAGACGAGTCCGATGAACCCCGACGAGGTTTCACCGTACACCAGCGGAAGTAGATAGCTGCTCTTGTGACCCTCGCGCGCATGCCATTCGGCGACGCCGGGCCACGACAGGCGGCCAAATGGTTCGAGCGGGTAGAACACCGGCTCCTGGAATTGCTTGAGGATGTCGTGGATGCGCGCTTCTTCTTCCGTCGCGCTCGGCGCGAACGGCGGCGGTCCGACCTTGCCATTCTCGGCGTGGATGAACACCTTCCACTTCTTTTCGTCGGTGTCGAAGCCGATCGCAAACGCGGCGGCCGCATCGAGCTGGCGCGTGGCATCGAGCAAAATGTTCGCGATGAAATCAGCGGGATCGGGAACCCGGGCGAGTTTCACGAGGTTCGCGCGCAGCGTTTCATTGGCGCGGTGCAGTTGTGCCAGCCGCTCCTCGGCGGCCTGCTCGCGTTCGCGGCGCATGGTTTCGACCAGACGTTCGCGGTGCAACGCGGCACCGACCAGACCGGCCGCAATCTCCAGCGCCGAGACAATCGAGGAATCGAATTCGCGTACACGCTGCCAGTCGTCGAAGCCGATGACGCCGACGTATTCCAGGTCCACGAGAATCGGCACGATGGCCGAAGTGCGCGCCTTGTCGCTGGTGATGCTCGCGGTGTCGAAGCCGCGTGTGGAATCCGGGCAGAACACCACGCTCTTGCCCGACTGCAACATGGTGCAGAACTGATCGGAGCGTGGCTCGTTCCACGGCTCTTCTTCATCTTCACCGCCGCCACAGCAGGCGGTCTCCAGGCGTTCGTCGATCCACTCCGCTTTGATCTTGAGCCACTTCTCGCCGTTCGGCCCGATCTCGGCAAAGGCGAGGGCGGTCCGGTCGACCTGCGCGGCTTCGCCCAGCAGGCGCAGCACCTTGGGCATGACCTTCATGGCGTCCGGCGCTTCGAGCAGCAGGCGACTGGCCTGGGCGGCCGCCGCCAGCAGCCGTTCACGCTGCTGCATGGACTGGTGGTTGAGGATGCCTTCGGCCGCGGCGGCGAGGTCTACTGGGTTGATGCTCATGGGGGCTACTTTACGCGTGAGAGACCCTTAATTGGGCCTCGGCGCGGACTCCCAACCGCCGCCCAGGGCCTTGTAGACCGCAATCAGGCTGGTGGCGGCCTCGGTACGGCTGCGGGCCAGGCGGTCCTCGGATTGCAGCTGGATCCGCTCGGCATCCAGCACCTGCAGGAAGTCGCTGCTGCCGTTTTCATAACGCAGCCGGGCGAGGCGGGAGGCGGTGCCGCTGGCGGTTACGGCTTCCTGGTCATGGACCAGCCGGTCGCGCGCGCGGGCGTAGGTCACCAGCGAATCTTCGGTGTCTTCCAGGGCGCGCAGGACGGTCTGTTCGTAGTTCAGCAGGGCGCCGTCCGAGCGCGCCCGGGACGCGCCGATGCGCGCCTTCACGCGGCCGAGATCGAGCGCGGCCCAGGAGATGCCGGGCGCGATGCGCCAGGCGTCATTGCCGCTGTCGCCGAGGCCGTCATAGGTGCTCGAGACCGAACCCAGGTTTCCGACAAACGTGACGCGCGGAAAAATGTCCGCAATCGCGATGCCGACGCGCGCTGTCGCGCCGGCGAGTTGGCGCTCGGCGATCCGGATGTCGGGCCGGCGGCGCAACATGTCCGACGGATTTCCGACCGCGGTCATCGTCGGCAGCGGCGGCAGATCCGCAGGCGGCGTGAGCTCCGCGCGTAATGCGCCCGGCTCGCGGCCGATCAATACGCTCAAGCGATGAATCGAACGCGCCACCGCCGCTTCGAGCGGGCCGATGGTGCCGAGCGTGCCCGACAACTGCGCCTGCGCGCGGGAAGTGTCGAGTTCGGTGCCGCGGCCGTTGTCGAGCAGCACTTTCGCGAGGCCCAACGTGTCGCGCTGATTCACGACGTTGCGCTGCGCGACTTCGAGCTGTTGCTGAAAACCCCGCAGTTCGAAATAGGTGCGAGTGACTTCGGCGGTCACGCTGACCTGCGCATCGTGCAGGCCGGCTTCCGCCGCACCGAGCTCGGCATTGCTCGCTTCGATGCCGCGCCGCACGCGGCCGAAGAAATCGAGCTCCCACACCGCGTCGAAGCCGGCGTCGTAGTAGGTCGCATCGCGTGAAACGCCGGGCAGCGCCTGCGCCGAACTCGTGCGCGATTCGGTGTAGCCGCCGCCCGCCGTGATGGTGGGCGCGAGGTCGAGATAACTCTCACCGCGCAACGCGCGCGCTTCCTTGATGCGCGACAGCGCGATGCGCAGGTCGTAGTTCGCCAGCAGTGCCTGGTCGACGAGCCGCGACAGCGTCGCGTCGTCGAAGGTCTGCCAGAACGTCGCGACGTTCGCGTCATTGCTGAATGTCGCGGGCTCCGCGCCTTCGAACTTGTCCGCGACTTTCGCCTCGGGCTGGTGGTAGTTGGGGCCCACCGCACAGGCGGCGAGAACCGCCGCCGCGAGTGGGGCTAACAGGAAACGTGCCTTAGACATGAACAGCAACCTCGGCCGGCGCGTCCGGAGTCGGCTCGACAGCCTTCTCCCGGCGCAGCAGCACATAAAACACCGGGGTGAGCAGCAGACCGAACACGGTCACGCCGATCATTCCCGAGAACACCGCCGCACCCATGGCGCGACGCACTTCCGCGCCCGCGCCGGTCGCGATGACCAGCGGCAACACACCCATGACGAACGCGATGGAGGTCATCACGATCGGGCGCAACCGCAGGCGTGCGGCTTCGAGCACCGCCGATACGCGGTCCCGTCCTTCTTCCTGCAGGTGCTTGGCGAACTCCACGATCAGGATGGCGTTCTTGGATGCGAGACCCACGAGCACCAGGAACCCGATCTGCGTGAAGATGTTGTTGTCGCCGCCCTGGAGTTTGATGCCCACGAGGCCGGCCAGCAGCGCCATCGGCACGATCAGCAGGATCACGACAGGCAGCGAGAGGCTCTCGTACTGCGCCGCCAGCACCAGGAACACGAACAACACGCACAGCGGGAAGACGAACAGCGCCGCATCGCCCGCATCGATCTGCTGGAAGGCGAGGTCGGTCCACTCGTAGCTCATGCCGGCGGGCAGCGTCTCGTCGAGGATCTTCGAGATCGTGGCCTGTGCCTGACCGGAGCTGTGACCCGGCGACGGTCCGCCGTTGATGTCCGCGCTGGCGTAGCCGTTGAAGCGTTCCACGATGTCCGGGCCGAACGATTCCTTGACGGAGATCATCGAGCCGAGGGGGACCATCTCTCCGGCGGCGTTACGCGTTTTAAGTGGAAGAATGTCGTCCACCTGAGAACGGAACGGCGCATCCGCCTGCGCCACCACACGGTAAGTACGGCCAAATCGGTTGAAGTCATTGACATACAGGGACCCCAGATTGACTTGCAGTGTCTGGAACACGTCGCTGAGCTTCACGCCCTGGCGCTTGACCTTGAGGCGATCCACGTCGACGTCCAATTGAGGAACGTTGATCTGGTAACTCGAGAACACGCCGGCCAGCGAAGGATCGGCCCAGGCCTTCTGCAACGCGGCTTGCACCGCGCCGTACAGCGCTTCCGAGCCGCGGTTCTGGCGGTCCTCGACGTTGAGCTTGAAGCCGCCCAGCGTGCCGAGACCGATGACCGGCGGCGGCGGGAACACGGCGATGTACGCGTCCTGGATGCCGGCGAACTTCTGGTTGAGCGCACCGGCAATCGCGCCGGCACTCAGACCCTTGCGCTCGTCGAAATCCTTGAGCGGGAAGAACACCAGCGCCGCGCTCGACTGCGCCGCGAAGCCGTTGGCCGAGACGCCGGCAAATTGCACGGAGTCGAGCACGCCCGGTTCCTTCTTGGCGATCTCGCCCATGCGCCGCACGACTTCCGCCGTGCGATCGAGCGAGGCCGCCGGGGGCAGCTGCACGACGCCGACGAGGTACAACTTGTCCTGCTGCGGGATGAAGCCGGCCGGCGTGCTGTAGAAGCCCCACACCGTCAGCGCTACGAGTCCCGCGTACACCGCGATGGCGATCGGCGCGCGTTTTACCGTGCGTGCGGCGCCACTGGAATACGCATCGCTGGCGCGCGTGAACATCCGGTTGAAGCGCGCGAAGAAGCGCCCGAACACCTTGTCGATGCCACGTGTCAGCGCATCCGGCTTCGCACCGTGCGGCTTGAGCAGCAGGGCGGCCAATGCCGGGGAGAGCGTCAGCGAGTTGAAGGCCGAAATCACCGTCGAGATGGCGATGGTCAGCGCGAACTGGCGATAGAACTCACCGGTCAGGCCTTCGACGAACGCCACCGGGATGAACACCGCGCACAACACCAGCGTGATGGCGATGATGGGCCGGCTCACCTCGCTCATGGCCTTCTTGGTGGCCTCGAGCGGTTTCAGTCCGTTGGCGATGTGCCGCTCGACGTTCTCCACCACCACGATGGAATCGTCGACCACGATGCCGATAGCCAGCACCAGTCCGAACAATGAGAGGGTATTGATCGAGAAGCCGAGCGCGTACAACACGCCGAACGTGCCGATCACCGACACGGGCACTGCGACCAGCGGGATCACCGACGCGCGCCAGGTCTGCAGGAACAGGATGACGACGAGCACGACCAGTGCGACGGCCTCGAGCAAGGTCTCGATGACGGCGTCGATGGACTGGCGCACGAACTGCGTCGGGTCGTAGATGATCTTGTAATCCATGCCTGCCGGGAAACTCTTCTTGAGCGTTTCCATGTCGGCGCGGACCTTGTTGGAGAGCTCGAGCGCGTTCGAGCCCGGCGCCTGGTAGACAGGAATCGCCACCGCGTTTTCATTGCCGAGCATGGACTGCGTAGCGTAAGTCGCCGCGCCGAGCTCGATGCGTGCGATGTCCTTCAGGCGGACCACTTCGGAATCGGCGCCGGTCTTGACGACGACATCGCCGAACTGCTCTTCGTTTTCGAGCCGGCCCTTGGCGTTCAGCGCGAGCTGGAACTCCGCACCTTCGGCGGGCGGGGCGCCGACCTGGCCGGCCGCCACCTGCACGTTCTGTTCGCGGATCGCGGCAACCACGTCGCCGGTGGTGAGGCTGCGCGCGGCCATCTTCTGCGGGTCGAGCCAGACGCGCATCGAATAGTCGCCCGCGCCGAAGACGCGTACGTCGCCCACGCCGTTCAGGCGGGCGAGGGTGTCACGCACGTTGAGCGTGGCGTAGTTGCGTAGATAGAGAGAGTCGTAGCGGCCGTCGGGTGACGTGAGATGCACCACCATCAGGAATGCGGGCGAGCTCTTGAGCGTGGACACGCCGATGGCGCGCACCTCTTCCGGCAGGCGCGGCAGTGCCTGCGCCACGCGGTTCTGCACCTGGACCTGGGCGCGGTCGATGTCCGTGCCGATGCGGAAGGTCACGGTCAACGCGAGCGAGCCGTCGATGGTGGCCTGCGATGACATGTAGAGGGCGTCCTCGACGCCGACGATTTCCTGCTCGAGCGGCGCCGCCACCGTTTCAGAGATCACCTTCGGATTCGCGCCCGGGTAGGCGGCGCGCACCACCACCGAGGGCGGCACCACTTCGGGGTACTCGCTGATCGGTAGTTTGAACAGCGCGATGCCGCCCGCGATGAGGATGAAGGCCGACAGGACCGATGCGAACACCGGCCGGTCGATGAAGTAACTGGAGAATTTCATGGGAACCTGACTTTTTCTATGACTTCAAAAGGGCCGGAATCCGTGTCTGTCGAAACGGCTTCCGGCCCTTCCGATCAATTCTGCGCAACCAATGTATTGCCACCCTTGCGCGGCTCGCCCATCGCGACCAGCTGCGGCGACACCGGCATGCCGGGGCGCACCTGCTGCAATCCCTTGACGAGAATCACGTCCTCGGCCTTGAGGCCTTCACGCACCACGCGCAGACCGTCGATGAGCGGGCCGAGTTTCACGGGGGCGTATTCGACCTTGCTGTCCGCGCCGACCTTGAGCACGAATTTCACGCTCTGGTCGGTGCCGACCGCGCTGTCATTGATGAGCAGCGCGTCGTACTGGCCGCTGCCGATCAGCTTGACGCGGGCGAACATGCCCGGCGTGAAGCGGCGATCGTGGTTCTTGAACAGGCCGCGTGCGTGGATCGTGCCCGTGTTCGGGTCGAGCTCGTTGTCGAGGAACACCATGTGGCCCTCGTGCGGATGACCCTGTTCGTCGGACAGTCCAACCCATACCGGGTTGTTGCCGGTACGCGAACTCTTGATCTCGCCGCGCAACTCGAGGCCGACGTTCTTGAGATAGACCTGCTCATCGCCGTCGAAGGAGACGTAGATAGGATCGATCGACACGACGGTGGTCAACAAGGTTTGCCCGGCGGCAACCAGGTTGCCGGCGGTGATCTCCGCACGGCCGACCAGGCCCGAAATCGGCGCGCGTACTTCAGTGAACGACAGATCGAGCGCGGCCGATTCCACCGCGGCCTTGGCGGCCTCGAGGTTGGCGGCGGCCTGCTCGTTGCCCGAGGTGCGCGCGTCGAACTCTTCTTCGGAGATGGCGCGGGCCGCGACCAGCTTGCCGGCGCGGGCGCGTTCGGATTCCGCCAGCGCGAGCTGCGTGCGTGCGCGGGCGAGTTCCGCCTGCGCGTGTTTGAGCGTCGCCTCGTACTGGCGCGCATCGATCACGTACAGGATGTCGCCTTTCTTGACTTCATGACCCTGCTCGAAACGCGTCGCGGTGACGTAACCCGAAACGCGCGGGCGGACTTCCACCCGTTCGACCGCCTCGAAGCGGCCGGTGAATTCGTCGAATTCGGTGATGGATTTCGAAACGACCTTCGAGACCTGCACCGACGGCGGTGCGGGAGGTGTTTCGGCGGCTTCGTTGCGCGCGCAGGCGGCGAGGCCAAAGGCGATGACGGGCAGGGCGAGGACGGACAACTTGAACGAGTGCTTCACGAGGAAATTCTCCCGGGGTTTGTGAGGCACATCCTGAGCTTCGAAGGCCGCGGTAGATATTCACCGGGCGGGTCGGACGAATGGTCTCAATAGCAGGGGCGGCGTCTATCCCTTTCGGAGGAGAGGCCGGCTCGCGGCTGTTGCACCGTTCCGGTAGGGTAGGCGCCATGCCGACCCACATGGAAACGGTGCTGCAGGCCGCCGCATTCGCGGCGGAAAAACACCGCACGCAGAGACGCAAGGACATCGAAACCCCGTTCATCAATCATCCGATCCAGCTCGCCTACATCCTGGTGCAGGCGGACGTCGAAGATCCGAAGATCCTCGCCGCGGCGCTGCTGCACGACACGATCGAGGACACCGACACCACGCTCGATGAAATCGAGATCGTGTTCGGCTACGAGATCGCGCACATCGTCGCCGAATGCTCGGACGACAAGAATCTGACCAAGCTCGAGCGCAAGCAGGCGCAGATCGAGCACGCCGCGACCTTGAGCCGCGCCGCCAAGCTGGTGAAACTCGCCGACAAGATCGCCAACGTCAGCGACATCGAAGGCGCGCCGCCGGCCGGGTGGTCGGTCGAACGCAAGCGCGAATATTTCGACTGGGCGAAAGCCGTCGTGGACCGGATCCGCGGCACCAACGCCGTTCTGGAAGCACGCTTCGACACCGAATACAAAAAGAGGCCCTAGCAAACTTGTTCCAGATCAGATCGGTCGTCGGCTTTCTCATCGTCGCAAACATCATCGGCTACGGATTGCAGCAGTTGTTCCCGGACACGATGCTGCTCAATTTCGCGCTGTGGCCCTGGGGCGAATTCCACGACGGCGACATCACGGTCGGCTTCAAGCCCTGGCAGCTCGTCACCTCCGGCTTCCTGCACGGCAATCTGCCGCACATCGCGCTCAACATGTTCGCGCTGTACCAGTTCGGCAGCGACGTCGAACGCGTCATGGGGTCGAAGGCCTTCGCCTGGCTGTACGGCGCCTCGGTGCTGACCGGCAGCATCGTGCAGCTCATCGTCGTCTCGATGCACACTGCGGACGGCATCGTCCCGACCCTCGGCGCGTCGGGCGGCGTATTCGGCGTCTTGCTCGCCTTCGGCATGTTGTTCCCGCGGCGCCGCGTGATGCTACTGATCCCGCCCATCCCGATGCCGGCCTGGGTGCTGGTCGCCGGTTACGGCGCCATCGAATTGATGCAGGGTGTGTTCGGCACGCAGCAGGGCGTGGCGCATTTCGCGCATCTCGGCGGCATGTTGGGCGCGTTCATCGTGTTGTTCACGATGGGGCGCCAGACTCTGCGCCGCGCGCGCCAGATCTACTGATCTGCGGCACATGAAGTGAGGCCGCCTCGCGGCGGCCCCGGACCCTCCTGCAAGAGAGTCACTCTGCGTGCTTCAGGCTCGCATGGTACCCAAAGCGGGCAGGGATTGGTCAATGGCTGCGCTTGCCTCTGGGAAACGAAATGATTCGCGCGGCCGACGATCCGCCGGTGTGCCATACCTTGATGGAACCCGCTTCGCGGTTGTTGCAACGGGTGCAGCGCCAGCGCGCACCGGCGGGCAGTGGCAATTGCGTCACCTCCCGCTGGCCCTTGTGACCGCAGCGCCGGCATTCGATGAAGAGAGTGGCGGTGGTCTTCGGCATGGCGCGAGCTTAAGCGCCGCGGCCGCCTCCACAGCAAATCCCGAATCGCCGTACTGTATGGGGTAGTTAGGTGAGGGCGCGCCGGCTGCCGGCCGCGAGCCGACATTCACCTGCGTGCCACCATTCCCGGCCGGATTGCTGGGGGAAACCCTGATATTGCGGCCTCTACTTATTCGTGGCTTGCTAGGCACCCCGCTCAAGGTCTCGGGCGCCACATTCGGTCGCCAGGAATGCGAAACATTTCAACGCATTTGCGATTCGACACGCCGATGGTCGGCGCTTGAACAGGAAATCCATCTTGGTAGCCGCCGTCTCCCTCCTGCAGGGCGCGCCTCTCATGGCGCAGACGGTTCGCGACCTCAAAGAACTCTCCGTCGACCAGTTGCTCGACATTCATGTGACGTCGGTCTCAAAACGCAGCGAGCCGTTGTCGGGTGCGCCCGCATCCATCTACGTCATTTCCGCGGACGCGATCCGGCGCTCGGGTGCGACCACGCTGCCGGAAGCCCTGCGCCTCGCACCCAATCTGCAGGTCGCGCGCGCCGACTCCGTGCAATACGCCATCAGCGCACGCGGCTTCAACAACGCCATCGGCAACAAGCTGCTCGTGCTGGTGGACGGGCGCACGATCTACACGCCATTGTTCTCCGGGGTGTTCTGGGATCAGCAGGACATCCTGCTCGAGGACATCGACCGCATCGAAGTCATCAGCGGTCCGGGTGCCGCGTTGTGGGGCGCCAACGCCGTGAACGGCGTCATCAATGTCATCACGCGTTCGGCGCAGGACACGCAGGGCACGCTGATCAATGCATACGGCGGCAACGACGAACGCGGTGGGGCGGTGCGCTACGGCACGACCATCGGCGATGGCGCGGTACGGATGTACGCGAAGTATTCGGAGCTCGATCCGACCCAGCGGGCCGATGGCGGCTCCATCCTCGACGACTGGCGCCGGGGGCAGATCGGCTTTCGCGCCGACTGGGCGCGCGGCGATGACGGCTTCACCGTGCAGGGCGACGCATATAAAGGCGATTCGGTGCCGCGCGGGTTCGTCGGCGCTTTCGAGCTGACCGAAGTGGAAGTGTCCGGCGCCAACCTGCTGGGCCGGTGGCGCAGGCAGACCGCGAGCGGCGGCGAACTGCAGCTGCAGGCGTACCTCGATCATTCCGAACGCGACGACGCATTGTTCTACCGGCCCACCGCCGACATCGTGGATATCGACTTTCAATACGCGGCCACGGGCGACAAACACAAGGTGCTGTGGGGCGCGGGTTATCGTTATGGTCATGACGATGTCGACCCGGGCTTCGTCACCATTTTCGTGCCGGAGAGCCGCACGATGCAGTGGGGCAATCTGTTCGTGCAGGATGAAATGCGCCTCAGCGAAACGGTCGGCGCGACTCTCGGTCTCAAGCTCGAGAGCAACGACTACACCGGCGTCGAGGTGCTGCCGAGCGTGCGCCTCGCCTGGAAGCCGTCCGAGAGCCACCTGGTCTGGGCGACGCTCGCGCGCGCGGTGCGGGCGCCGGCCCGTTACGATCGCGACGTGCGTTTCCCCGGCTTCCCGCCGTTCTTCGTGGTGGGCGGGCCGAACTTCGAATCCGAGGTCGCGAACGTCATCGAGCTCGGCTTTCGCGGGCAACCCACCTCCAAGTTGAATTACACGGTGACAACCTTCGTGCATCTCTGGGACAAACTGCGCAGCGGCACCTCGCTGCCGGTGCAGCTCGAGAACAAGATCGAAGGCGAGGTCTATGGCGTGGAGGCCTGGGCGGAGTACCAGCCGGCTTCATTCGTCGTGGTGTCCGCGGGCCTCACCGTGATGAACGAAGACCTCAAACTCAAACGCGGCAGCACCGACCCGGTCGGTGTCGACAACAACACGCTGCGCAACGATCCGGATCACGAATGGTCGCTGCGGTCGCGTTTCGATCTGTCGCGGAACCTGCAGTTCGACCTGCAACTGCGGCGCATCGGCGCTCTGCCCGCACCCGTGGTACCGGCCTATTCGGAGCTCGAAGCGCGGCTGGCATGGCTGCCGAACGAAAAAATCGAAGTGTCGCTGGTCGGACGCAACCTGCTGCACAGCAACCATGTCGAATACGGCGACGCGGTTTCGCGCAGCCAGTTCGAGCGCAATTTTTACGGACAGGTGCGATGGCATTTCTGACGCAACGGCTGCGCGTCGTGCTGGCCGCGATGATGCTGTTCGCGCCGGTCGGCGGCTGGGCCGCTCCCAGCGAGTACCAGGTCAAGGCCGTATTCCTCTACAACTTCTCGCGTTTCGTGGAATGGCCGGCGTCCGCCTTTGCGGGGCCCGATGCGCCGTTCGTGGTCGGCGTGTTCGGCCACGATCCTTTCGGTCGGGATCTCGACGAAGTGGTGCGCGGTGAAACCGCCGCCGGACGGCCGCTGGTGGTGCGGCGCGTGCAGACCGCTGCTGAAGCGGCGGCCTGCCAGATCCTCTTCATTCACCAGTCCGAAGACAAGCGGCTCTCGGAGGTGATCGACGCGCTCGATCATCACAGCACTCTCACGGTGAGCGATGTCGATGGGACCGCGCAACGCGGTGTGATGATCCGCCTGGTCACGGACAAGGGCCGGGTACGCATGCGCGTCAACGTGGAGTCCGCCCGCGCGGCGCAATTGACCATCAGCTCGAACCTGCTGCGTTCGGCGGAGATCGTGTCGGCCGCGGATGACGGGGGCGGAAAATGAGCGCGCCGAGCCCGCCCATTCGCCGCCAGCTCATGAAGGTGCTGCTGCTCACCAGCACCGTCGTCATCCTGTTCGCCTGCGCGATGTTCGTCACGTACGAGGTCGTGACGTTCAAGAAATCCGTCGTGCGCGACCTCGACATCCTGAGCGATGCGATCGCGCGCAACAGCACGGCGGCGCTGGCATTCGATAATGCCGGCGACGCGCGCGCGGTGCTCTCCGCGTTCAGCGCCGATCCCCACATCGTCGCGGCGGCGCTTTACGACAAGTCGGGCACGTTGTTCGCCACTTTTCCGGAAGCGGTCCCGCAGAGCCTATTGCCTGCGCAGGTGCAGGACAGCGGCATCCGTTTCGAGTCCGGATACGTTTCGGGATTCCGGCCGGTGGAGCTGAACGGCGAGCAGATGGGCACGCTGTTCGTGAAATCCGATCTCAAGGCCATCGACGCGAGTTTCAGACTTTACGGGTTGATCACCTTGGGCGTGATCGTGTTGTCGGTGCTCGTGGCGTACCTGGTCGCCAAACCTTTGCAGGCGCGGATCTCGGCACCGATCCTGGGTCTCGCGGAGACTGCGCGGGCCATCTCCAACGCGCGCGATTACAGCGTGCGCGCGCAGCCGGCCGATGTGCTCGAGGTCAACCTGTTGACCGAAGCGTTCAATCACATGCTCACGCAGATCCAGCATTCCGAGTTGCGCTCGAAGGCACAGCTCGGCCGCCTGCATCTGCTGCAGCACATCACCGGCGCCATCGGCGACCGGCACGATCTATCGAGTATTTTCCAGGTGGTGTTGCGCAAGGTCGAGGAAGATCTGCCCATCGACTTCGGCTGCATGTGCCTGTACGACAGCGCCACCGCGACGCTGACGGTCAATACCGTCGGGGTCGCGAGCCGCGCTCTGCTGCCATCGCTCGGGCTGGCGGAGCAGAGCGTCATCCCGATCGACGGAAACGGGCTTACGCGCTGCATTCGCGGCCAGCTGGTATACGAGCCGGACGTGCGCGAAGTGCAGTTTCCGTTTCCGCAGCGTTTTGCGGCGAGCGGGCTCTATTCGCTGATCATCGCGCCGCTGCTGGTCGAGGCCAATGTCTTCGGTATCCTGATCGCCGCGCGCCGCGCGCCTGAATCGTTCAGCAGCGGCGAGTGCGAATTCCTCATGCAGCTCAGCAGCCACGTGGCGCTCGCTTCGCACCAGGCGCGGCTGCATGGCGCGTTGCGCCAGGCGTACGACGAGCTGCGCCAGTCGCAACACACCGTGATGCAGCAGGAACGCCTGCGCGCGCTCGGCCAGATGGCGAGCGGCATCGCGCACGACATCAACAACGCGATCTCGCCGGTGTCGCTGTACACCGAATCGCTGCTCGAACGCGAGCCGAATCTCACCGAGAAAGGCCGCGCCTCGCTCACCATCATCCAGCAGGCCATCGACAACGTGGCCGGCACCGTGGCGCGCATGCGCGAGTTCTATCGCGAGCGCGAGCCGCAGATGTCGCTCAAGTTGGTCGACCTCAACCAGGTCGCCGCGCAGATCATCGAGCTCACACGTGCCAAGTGGTTCGACCTGCCGCAGCAGCGCGGCATCGCGATCGAGCTCAAGACCGATCTGGCCCCGGGGCTGCCCGGCATCATGGGCGCCGAAGGCGAGATCCGCGACGCGCTGACGAACCTCATTTTCAACGCCGTCGATGCGATGCCCGAGGGTGGGACGTTGACGGTGCGTACACGCGCGACCCCCGGCGACGGCGAGACCCAGGTCGTGCGAATCGAAGTCGGCGACAGCGGCATCGGCATGGACGAGGAGACGCGGCGCCGTTGTCTCGAGCCCTTCTTCACGACCAAGGGAGAGCGCGGCACCGGTCTCGGACTCGCGATGGTCTACGGCATGGTCCAGCGCCACAGCGCCCAATTCGACATCGAAAGTGCCGTCGGTCGGGGCACCACCATGCAGATCGGTTTCCCGGCCTATACGCAGCCGATCATTCCCGCGACCCGCGTGACCGAATCGGCGCTGGTGGTCCAGCGGCTGCGCGTCCTGCTCATCGACGACGATCCGATCATCATCAAGGCACTCGAAGACGCCTTCGATGGCGACGGGCATGTGACCGTCGCCGCGAGCGGCGGACGCACCGGCCTTGCGAAATTCGCCGCCGCCCATGGCACGGAGAATTCCTTCACGCTGGTGGTGACCGACCTCGGCATGCCCGACATCGACGGCCGCCGCGTCGCCGAGGGCGTCAAACAACTTTCGCCGCAGACGCCGGTCATCATGCTGACGGGATGGGGCGCGCGCATGCTGGCCGAGAAGGAAGTGCCGCCGCACGTCGACAAGCTTCTCAGCAAGCCGCCCCGCCTGCAGGAGCTGCGCGTCGCCATCCGTCAGCTGTTCAGCTGATCCCGGGCATTACTGGTCGAACATCGGCGCAAAGCCGCCGTAAATCACGCGTTGACCGTCGAACGGCAGGTCCATGCCTTTCATGCGCGGATCTTCCGCGGCCAGTTCCCAGCCCCGGTCGCGCGCCTCTTTCGAAGGCCATTCCACCCACGAGTACACGATCGTCTCGTCCGGTTTCGCCTTGACCGCGCCCTTGTAGTCGGTGACCTTGCCGTCCGGAACGTCGTCGCCCCAGGCGTCGACGGTGCGTGTGGCGCCGTGTTCCTTGAGGATCGCGGCGTGTTTATCCGCCATCTCGCGATACGCGTCTTTCCGGTTCATGGGGACGGGAGTCACGATGCCGTCGAGGTAACCCATCTCCGATGCTTTGCCGCTGTCGTTGATGGGCATGAAACCGGCGACGATCATGCGCTTGCCATCGAAGGGCATGTTGCTGCCCATCTGCTTCATGCGCGGGTCGTTCATGATCTTCTTGTTAGCCGCGTCGCGTGTCGTCTTGTCGGGATATTCGAGCCAGGAGAAGACGATCGTCTCGTCGGGCCTGGCTTTCACCGAGCGCTGGAAGTCGGTGACCTTGCCCGCCGGCACGTCGTCACCCCAGGCTTCCACCTGGCGGGTCGCACCGAACTCCTTGAAGAATGGGGCGGCACTTGCGGAGTGGTTGAGGTACTCGTCTTTTTTCGCGGTGGGCACCGCGAGCACGAATCCATCGATATAGGCCATGTGTGTGCTCCTTTGATTCCTGGGTTCGGGGGTTTTGATGCGCGCGTTCCAGCACTGTTCCTGACAGCCGTCGAGTTGCGCCGCGGCGCTTTCCGTCCTGTAAGACAACACGCTCAGGTATCCACCTGAAGTCGTACGTCGGCGTTCTGGTTTCACGTGCTTTGCCATTCGACGACTCACGTTATCGTTCCGCCCACGAACGGATACCGTGTGACCCAGGTCGATCGGCTGTGAAAAAAACAAGAGTTCTCGCATTGGCATCGGGTGGCGGGCATTGGGTGCAACTGCTGCGGATGAGGCCGGCGCTCGAAGGATGCGACGTGCTCTATGCAACAGTGAAGGGCGGCTATGGCGCCGACGTTCCAGACGCGCGATTCACGACGATCCCGGATGCGAGCCGCTGGGATCGCATTGCCTTGCTGCATTGCTGCTGGAAGATCCTGGTCTTGATGCTGCGCGAACGGCCCGACGTGGTCCTCAGCACCGGCGCCGCGCCCGGATATTTCGCCATCCGCTTCGGCAACTTGTTGCGCGCCCGTACGATCTGGGTGGATAGCGTCGCCAACGTCGACGAATCGTCGCTGTCGGGACGCAAGGCCGGCCCCCACGCCGACCTGTGGCTGACGCAATGGCCGCACCTCGCCAATGCCGGCGGTCCGCGATACAGCGGCAGCGTGCTCGGATGATCCTCGTCACCGTCGGAACCGAATTGCCGTTCGACCGGCTGATCGGAGTCGTGGACGAATGGGCCGGGAGAACCGGCCGGACCGACGTGTTCGCGCAGATCGGCGACAGTAGTCGCCGCCCGCTGCACATCGGCTACAAGACCTTCATCGAGCCGGCAGAATTCGCGCGGCGTTTTGCCGCGGCGGACGTCATCGTGTCGCACGCGGGCATGGGGACCATCCTGTCGGCGTTGCAATTCCAGAAGCCTATCGTCGTGATGCCGAGGCGCGCCGCGCTGCAGGAACATCGCAACGAACATCAGCTCGCGACCGCGCGCCGCCTGGCGGCGCTCGGCAAGATCACGGTGGCGCTGGATGAGGCGGAACTGCGCCTGACGCTGGATCGCCTCGGGGAACTCAAGGCGCGGGAGCGGATCGGCCCTTATGCGAGCGACAGCCTGATTTCGGCGTTACGCGAATTCATCCATGCGGGGCCGTCCGACAAGAGATCGATGTCGGGATCGTCGGCCGGCATGTCGATCGCGCCGGCGCGTTCGAAATCGAAGTCGCTCTAGGACCTGACTACTCGGGATGATCCCCGGATTTTTCGATGCGTGCCATGTGAATCACGCGGATTTTCCAGTCGCGAATGCAATGCAAACGTCGAGAATGTCGCGCAGCGCGACGCGCAGGCGCGCGGCATGGCCGTCGTCGAGCGGTGCCGGCCAGTTCTGCTCGGTGAATGAGTCCGGCTCGTGCAGGTATCCGCGCATGGCAAGTTCCATTTGTACCGCATGGATGCCGCTACGCGGGTTGCCATAGTGGCGCGTGATCCAGCCGCCGCGAAAACGGCCGTTGGTCACGTGCGACATGCCCGACGCTTCGCAAATCCGTTCGATGCCGGAAACGAGCGCCGGGTCGCAGGTCGCGCCGTGGTCGGTGCCGATGTTGAACTGCGGCAATTCGCCATCGAACATGCGTTCGACCCGCGAACGGATGGAGTGCGCGTCATACAGGACCACACTGCCGTGCCGCGCGCCGAGCCGCTGGGTCTCGTCCACCAGCGCCTGATGGTAGGGCCAGAAATATTCCTGCTCACGGCGCTTGACCTGCGCGGCATCCGGCTCCTGACCGGGCAAGTACAGCGGTTCGCCGTCGAAGGTGGTGAGCGGGCACAGCCCCGTGGTGGCGGAACCCGGATACAAGGACGCCCCGGAGGGGTCGCGATTCATGTCGATGACGGTACGCGAGATCGACGTGCGGACGGTGGTGGCACCGAGCTCGTGCGCGAAGTCGTACAACACGTCGACCCAGTAGTCGGCGTCCTTGCGCGCAAGCCAGGGCGATACGAGCTGGCCTTCCAGCTCGGGCGGAATCTCCGTGCCGGTATGCGGAAAACTGATCACCAGCGGCAGATCGCCACGATGCACGGCCAGCCACTCGTGGGCGCTCATTCACCTCTCCAGACGCGCGTCTGCAGGGGGTTCGCGCCCATGCGGTACACCAGCTCCGCCGGCCGGTCGATGTTCCAGATGGCGAGGTCACAGTGTTTGCCGGCTTCGAGCGTGCCCACGCGGTCGGCCATTCCCAGGGCCTGCGCCGCGGCGCGCGTCACGCCGACGATGCATTCGTCCACGGTCATGCGGAACAGCGTCGCGGCCATGTTCATGGCGAGCAGCAGCGAGGTGAGCGGCGAGGTGCCGGGGTTGCTGTCGGTCGCGACGGCCATGGGCACGCGGTGGGCGCGCAACAGGTCGAGCGGCGGTAGTTGGGTATCGCGCAGGAAGTAGAACGCGCCGGGCAGCAACACGGCGACGGTACCGGCCGCGGCCATCGCCTGGACATCTTCTTCATCGGCGTGTTCGAGGTGGTCGGCCGACAACGCGTTGAACTCGGCGGCCAGGCACGTGCCGCCGCTGTTGGAGATCTGTTCGGCGTGCAACTTCACGCGCAGGTTGTTGGCCCGCGCGGCTTCGAACACGCGCCGCGTTTGTTGGGCAGAGAAGCCGATGCGTTCGCAGAACGCGTCCACCGCGTCGATCAGGCCTTCCTGCGCGAGCGTCGGGATGATGACGTCGCAGACTTCGGTGATGTAGTCGTCGGGTCGGCCGGAGAAGGCGGGCGGTGTCGCGTGTGCGCTCAGACAGGTCGTGGTGATCGTGACGGCCCGTTCCGCCGCCAGTGCTCGCGCGGCACGCAACTGGCGGCGCTCGTGCTCGAGCGACAGGCCGTAACCGGACTTCACTTCAACGGTGGTGACGCCTTCGGCGAGCAGGGCGTCGAGCCGTGGCAGCGTCTCCGCCAGCAATTGCGCTTCGCTCGCGGCGCGCGTGGCATTCACCGTGGAAAGAATGCCGCCGCCGCTGCGCGCGATGGCTTCGTACGAAACGCCATTCAACCGCTGCTCGAATTCATGGGCGCGATTGCCGGCGTACACCAGGTGCGTGTGGCAGTCGATGAGGCCGGGCGTGATCCAGCGACCCTGGCAATCTTCGACCTGCAGGGCATCGAGCCCCACGGGCGCATCGCTGGCGGGGCCAGCATAGATAAGGAGTCCGTCGCGGCAGGCGAGCAGTCCGTCGTCGATCGTGCCCAACCCCGGGCGCCCGGGCGCGAGCGTCGCGAGTCGGGCGTTTTTCCAAATGCGGTCACAGCGCATGGCGGCACCTTATAGATGAGTCGTCCGGGCCGCCAGAGTGTCAGGTGCGATTGCCACCCCATGTCCCGGTCATCGCCGTCCGACTCCTGCATGCTTTTCTTCGCTGACGCTGCCCGGCATGTCGAACGTGCACAGCCACGGCTTCCAGCGCGGAATGGCGGCTGACGGAATACCGCGGTCGGGATGCCGACAGCTTCTGGAGCTGGCGCCAGTGCATGTACCGCTTCGTGAATAACAAGACGCCGGACGATCTCGAGGCGATCACGGCGCAGGCGTATGTCGAGATGCTGGAAAGCGGCTTCACGCGCGTCGGCGAGTTTCACTATGTGCACCACGACCAGGCCGGCAAGCCGTATGCAAACGCGGCGGAGATGGCTGTGCGCATCGCTTCGTGAACAACGTGGACGGATTCGCCCGGGCCGCTGCACATACACGCCGCGGAGCAGGTGCGCGAAGTCGAGGACTGCATGGCCTGGTCGGACGCGCGGACTTCATTTCTCTGAATGCCGATTCGCCCATGCTCGCCGGCCGGCGCGTGCTCGCGGGCTGAATTTTCCGCACTTCCGGCGCGCACCAAGGGCTTCTCGCAGAAGCTGTTCGACGGCCATTTTCCGCAGCTTCCCGGCGGCCGGTTTCACGATCCAGTCGCGCCGCGGGGACTAACTATCGATGAAAGCGGTTTCATTGGTTGGTCATGGCGGCGGCCGGCGTCTCCTGGCTCTTCTCCTGGCGCGAAGAGACATGAGAAGCAGCCGACAGATTCGAAACCGGGACTCCACGGAACCGCCACCGGCGCCGACAGTGTTATATGCGGCGTGCGAAACTTTCTTCGCCGTCAGTTGCTGCGCGGCGCAGGGTCACGGTGAGTCCAGGGAGGGTTACGGTGTCCGACACAGGCAATACGACGACGTCGCAGATGTCGCTGCACGCACTGGCGATGCGGTTCCTCACACGGGCGCAAACCGAACTGGCGCAGATGCGTGCCTGCATGCCGGCCGATCCGATCGCGCTCGAGCCATACGCGGTGGCGCAGGTCGAGCGCGTGGCGCACAAGATGTCGGGGGAGGCGGAAGTATTCGGATTCCCCGAGATCAGCGCCATCGCCGCCGCCATCGAGTTGATGGCCAATGGCGGCACGACGCGCACCGTGCGCGAGCGGCTGGAAGTGTTCACCCGGCTGATGGAGCAGATGTCCGCACTCGAAATCTATGTCGAGTACGAGCTGGCCGAAGGAACCGTGCAGGAAGCGGCGGATGGATTGGCGACGTCTTCACTGCCACCCGGCTCCGGCGCGCGCAAATAATGCCCGCGTTTCAGCGAAGCTGACTGGATCGTCCGGCCGTGACCGGCGCGCGGCTCAGGCGGCGGCTGGCGGCCGTTTGGTCTGGGCGCCGAGGTAATCGCGCTTGCCGACGTTGACGCCGTTGTGGCGCAGGATCGCGTACGCCGTGGTCAGGTGGAAGTAGAAGTTAGGCAAGGCGTGCTGGATGAAATAATCCTCGCCCGTCATCCATTCGCCTTTCCAGCGCGGCTGGCTCACGACACGAGTGGCGGCGCCTTCGAAATCCTTCGCGCTGAAAGAGTCCAGGTAGGCCACGATCCAGCGGACGCGGGCCTGCAGCTCCGCGATCGTTTTCTCTTCGTCGGGCTGCGACTCGGCCGGCTTGCCGGTCAGATACGAGGCGGCGAGTTTCACCGTGTCGCAGCAGATCTGCACCTGGCGCGCCAGCGGGAATTGATCGGCCGCGAGGCGCAGGGTGGGGAACACGAGCGGATCGATTTTCTTCGACTCGGCGTATTCGGCGGCGGTCCCCAACCACTTGTCGAGCTGGACCAGTTGTTTCTTGAATTGCGCGAATGTTTCGGTGTACATGGCGCGCGAGCCTACGCGGTTTGCGCGTCATTCGATATCTCCCCGAAGAAACTTCCACGTAAAGGGGACATGCCTATTTAATTTGTGAGCGGTGACATCGGTGGTTTCCTGGCAAACGGTTTGGCCGCCGCTCGGCGGAAGAGAAATGCCCGCGCTTTGAAATAAAATAGGCATGTCCCCTTTTATCCCCGAAGGATGAGCGATTGAAACTGTATTCAGGACCGCTGAGCATGTTCGGCGCCAAGGCCGAGATCGCGCTGCGCGAGAAGGGCCTGCGTTTCGAACTGGAAATGGTTGCCTTCAGCCAGGCGCAGGGTTATTCGCCGAAACATCCCGAGGTGTTGCGCGTCAATCCGAAGAGCCAGGTTCCGGTGCTGATCGACGGCGACGTCGAGATCTTCGATTCCTCCCAGATCTTCGAATACGCGGAGCATCGCTGGCCCAGCCCGCCGCTGTGGCCGGCAACTCCTGCCGCGCGTGCCCATGCGCGGCTGCTCGAGCACGCCTCGGACGAAGTGTTCTTCCCGCACGTCATCCGGCTCATGGGATTACGGGCGAAGCCCGACCCGATCGATTCGCCGGAGTGGATTCAGGCGCGGGAGAGCCTCGAGGGCTACTACGCGCGGCTCGAGCGGTTGTTAGCCGGCCGGGACTGGCTGGCGGGTGACTACAGCTACGCCGACATCGCCTTTTACATGGCGCAGTTCTTTGCGGCCCGTCATACGGTGCCGATGGGGCCTGGCCACCCGGGCCTGCTGGCGTGGCGCCGCCGCATGGCGGCGCGGCCCGCCGTGGCCGCCGTGATAGGCCCCATGGCGGCGTATTTGCGCGGCATCGACTATCCGGTACCCGACTTCGGGGGCTGACAACATTGCAATCGGACTGCAGGCCGGTTCAAGCCGGTAAAAACCCCTGACACAAGCGCCATTTTCAGACGATTCCTGCAAATCGGTTGTACAAGCGGCACCGCCGCTGCCATCCTGAACTCAATGAACACACCTACGGATGATTCGAATACCTTATTGCGGGCGCGCAATCTTCTGCAGTCGGTGCTGCGCGAACACGAAAGCAACGACCCGCGCGGGGTCGATACCGGCACGCTCGCGCGCATGCTCGTACACATGGACAACATCGCCAGGTCGGTCAGCGCCTCGCGCGACGACCACGTGAATGCGTCCAAGCGGCTCAACGATTTCGCCAACACGGTCGAACGCATGGAGCGCATCGCTTCGCAGCCCGGCGCAGTGCGCGCGGATTCGCCGATGGGCATGCTGGTCGCGACGCTGCGCGCCGCAGGTCGCGAATTGAGTAATGCCGGCGAGCCGCCGAGTTGGGCGGGTGGCGCCGCGAGCCCCTGAGTCTGTCGTGGTGACAGACAAACCCGCAGATTCCCGGCCGGTGTCGGAGCGTATCCGCGATCGCCTGATCAAGGAGCAACGGCGATATCACGCCAACGACAACATCTCGGCGTACATCGGGCCCGGTGAGCTCGAAGAACTGCAAAGGGAAGTCGCCGAGAAGATGGCGGGTGTCCTGAGCAGCCTCGTCATCGACGTCGAACACGACCACAACACGCGCGAGACCGCGCGGCGGGTCGCCAAGATGTACGTGAACGAGGTGTTTCGCGGGCGGTATGTGCCGGCGCCGCATATCACCGAATTTCCCAATGCCTCGCATCTCAACGAGTTGATGATCGTGGGGCCGATCACGGTGCGCAGTGCCTGCAGCCATCACCTGTGCCCGATCATGGGCCGGCTGTGGATAGGTGTCATGCCGAACGAGGATTCGGACCTGATCGGCCTGTCGAAGTATTCGCGCGTCGCGGACTGGATCATGTCGCGGCCGCAGATCCAGGAAGAGGCCATCATCCAGCTGTCGGATCTGCTGGTGACCATGGTGAAGCCCGACGGCCTGGCCGTGGTGATGGAGGCGGATCACTTCTGCATGCAGTGGCGCGGCGTCAAGGACACCGCGTCGAAGATGATCAACAGCGTGATGAAGGGCGTGTTCCTCAAGGACGGCGCGCTGCGGCGGGAGTTCCTCTCGCTCATCAACCTCAAGGGGTAAGTCGGTGCGGCGTAAGTCGGTGCCGGGTCGGACTTAGCAAAACCGGCGAACGCCGGTTTTGCTAAGTCCGACCCGGCACCGACTTACGCCGCACCGACTTACGCGAAGCGGCCGGTCGAATCGCCGTGTTTCTCGATGCCTTGCGCGCCCATGCCGTCCGCCATGGAGAGGTAGAGATTCGTGATCGGCGTGGATTCGGCCTTCACGTAGCGGCCGGTCTTGAGTTTGCCGCCGCCCGAGCCCGCAACCACTACCGGTAGATTGGCGTGCGTGTGGCGATTGCCATCGGCATTGCCCGACCCGTACAGGATCATCGAGTGGTGCAGCAGCGACTGCCCATCGAATTCCTTCGTCGCATCCATCTTCTCGAGGAACGTGGCGAGGCGCTGCACGTACCAGTGATCGATCTGCCGCACCTTCTCGATCATCTCGGGCTTGTTCTGGTGATGCGTGAGGTTGTGATGCCCCTCGGCGATACCGATCTCGTCGAAGCTGCGATTGCTGCCTTCGCGCGCGATCAGCAGCGTGGCGACGCGAGTGGAATCCGTCTGGAACGCGAGCAGCAACATGTCGAACATCAGCGCGATGTGTTCCTGGTAACTGGCCGGCACACCGGCCGGCGCGTCCACGTTCGGGTTCTTCACCGCCAGCCGTTCCGAATTCTCGATACGCTGCTCGATCTCGCGCACGCTGGTGAGATATTGATCGAGCTTCGCGCGATCGCGCCCGTCGAGACGTGCATCGAGCTTGTGCGCATCCTGCATCACATAGTCGAGAATCGAGTGCTGCTCCTGCTGCCGCCGCTTGAGGTTGGCGACGCGTTCGTTCGGCGCACCGGCGCCAAACAACCTTTCGAACACGAAGCGCGGATTGTGCTCGGGCGACAGCGGCTGCATCGCCGAGCGCCAGGCGAGGTTGTACACGTACGCGCACGCATAGCCCGAATCGCAATCCCCGGCCTTGCGCACCGCATCGCACGTCAGCTCCAGCGACGAGAACCGCGTGAGGTGCCCAATCTGGTTGGCCACGACCTGGTCGATCGACACGCCGGCATGAATGTCCGAGCCCGCTGTCTTCTTGACGCGCACGCCCGTGAGAAACGTGCCGCCCGCGCGCGCGTGATCTCCCGCGCCGTCGGGGCCAGCCTCCGCGCTTTCATCCGCCAGCCCCGAGATCACCTGGACCTGGTTGCGCACTTTCGCGAGCGGGGCGAGCGTCGAAGACAATTCGAAATTCGTACCCGCATCTCCCGCCGGCCACCACGCACCCGGGATGGTGCCGTTCGGCACATACAGGAACGCCATGCGCGCGGGCACGGTCTTCGTGGCCTTCGCCGCCAACGCGATCGACGGATACATCGACTGCAGCGTGGGCAACGCGACACACGCTCCGAGTCCCCGGAAAAACCCGCGCCGGCTCAGCGAGTCGTGTCGTTCCGCCGCGAGATTCCGGTGGTGCAATGGATTCTTGATCATGTCAGTTGGCCGCCGTGATCGTTGCCTGGGTTCGCATCTTCTGGAAAGGCGCGGATTCGATCACGCCCATCAACATCGCCGAAAACCTGCCGTCGTTCTGATCGAGGCGCTTGACGATCCGGTCGATCGTTTCCACGTCGTAATACTCGGGCCCACGGCCGGTGGCGTAGGTGAGCATTTTCGTCGTCAGCGTACGGTAAAAATCCTCGCGATGCGCGGTGGCGAGTATCTTCTTGAGCTCGCTCACGCTATTGAACTTTTCGCCGGTGATCAGCTGGCCCGGCGCGAGGATGTCCTGCTTGCGCTCCGTATCGCGCCACATGCCGAGCGCGTTGAAATTCTCGAACGCGAGGCCGATCGGGTCCATGCGGTTGTGGCACGACGAACACGCGGGGTCTTCGCGGTGTTTGGTCAGCGATTCGCGCAGCGTCGGCTCACGCCCTTCGTGCGCGACCTCACTCGCCTCGAGCGCGGGCACATTGGCCGGCGGCGGTGGCGGCGGCGTGCCGAGGAAATTCGCCAGCACGAACAAGCCGCGCTTCACGGGCGATGTGCGATCCGGATTGGACGTGACGATGAGCGACGAACCCTGCGTTAATACGCCACCGCGCGGGCTGCCGGCCGGCAGCGTCACGAGGCGCAGCTCGTCACCACTGATACCGGGAATGCCGTAGTGCTTCGCCAGCTTTTCGTTTAGATAGGTGTAATTGCTGTCGATGAGCTCCGTGACGGGCCGGTCGTCCTTCACGATGTGTTTGAAGTAGAGCTCGGTTTCCTCGCGCATCGCCTTGCGCATTTCGCCGTTGAGCTCGATCTTCTTGTCCACGACGCCGTCGATGTGCGCGGCGAGTTTCTTTGCGGTGGCTTCGTCCTGCGCGCGCCATGCCTGGTGCAGCAGCCGCTGGTTTTCCTCCTCGCCGGCGTCGCGAATCAGGATCTCCCGCGCGTTGCTCGAGATACCTTCGAGGTCGCGCGCTTCGAGCCACTGCCCGGTGAAATTCTGCGACAACGACTTCGAACGTTCGTCCGCCAGCATGCGCTGGACCTGCGCGGGCAGATTCGCGCGCAACTCCCCGCGCGCGGCGAGCGCGAGCAGTTCGTCGTCCGGCATCGTCGACCACAGGAAATACGACAGCCGCGAGGCGAGGGAATATTCGTCGACCGGCGCGGAGTGCGCCTCGAGCGGATGCGGCGCGGGCTCTTCGAGCCGGAACAGGAAGTGCGGCGACGACAACACCGCGGCCATCGCCTGCGCGACGCCCTGTTCGAACGTCTTGCCTTTCTGCCGATAGGTGTCTTCGGCGAGCCGGGCAAGGCGATCGGCCGTGTCGTCGGATTTATCCGGGCCCAGCGGCCGGCGGTATGCCTTCGAGGCGAACGCGCCTAACAACTCGCGCGCGTAGGCGAGGCGCTCGGCGCGGCCCGCGGGGATGGGGCGCGGGAAGAACCGGTCGTAGTTCGCGGGCTTGATCCACTGGTCCTTTTCGAGCGGTCCTTCGATCGTCAGCTTGTTGATCGTGAGCCGCGAGGACTTCGGCCCCTTCACGTCTTCACCCGTGCTCGCCTTGCCGTCGTCGAGCGAGGTGAACTCGAGGCTCAGGTCGTGATCGGCCGCGGTCCATTTGTGATCGGACTCGAAGGTGAAGGATTTTTCGTAGAAGTACGCGAACTCCTTGTTGAGCACTTCCTTGCCGTCGATCTTGAAGACGAGGCGGCCGCGATCGGGTACGAACGCAAAATCGCCGCGTACGTCGACGCCGAGCGTCACCTTGTACGAGCCGGCGCCGGGGGTTTTTACCTTGGCGGCCACGCTGCTGGAAGCGTTGTACGGAAAGCGCACGCGGCCGCTCTGTCTTTCGCCGGCGGGTGTTGCGAACGCGGTCGCCGGGACTTCCTGCTCCGCGACTTTGCGATCCGCGATCGGCACGGCATCCGCCACGATGACGGTGGCCGCGGCGACATATTTCTCGACCAGCATCGGCGAGATCGACAGCGCATCGCCGATGTTGTCGAAGCCGAAGCCGGTGTCGTCGGGCGGAAATTCCACCTCGGCGTTGAAATCCACGCCGAGCAGGTCGCGCACGGTGTTGCGGTATTCCACGCGATTGAGCCGGCGCACGGTCACGCGGCCCGGATCCGGATTGTGCGGATCGAGGCGGAAAACGTCGGTCTTGATCCAGCGTTCGAGCTTCTGCTGGTCGGTGGGGCTGAGCCGTGGCTTCTGCTCGGCCGGCATGAGCCCGGAACGCGTATTCACGAGGACGCGCAGCCACAGGTCCTTGTCGAGGATTTGCGCGTTGGATTCGAGCTCGTCGAAGGCGACCTTGCCCTTGTTGTACCCGTCACCGTGGCACTCGTAGCAATGGTCTTCGAGGATCGGGTTGATGGTTTTTTTGTAGGCGGCAACCGCCGAGTTTTCCGTGATTGCAGCGGCCGTTCCGGTGGTAGCGGCGGATGAAACGGACAGCGCCAGCGCCCCCGTCAGAGAAACCACGATTCCAGCGCCCAGAATGGGCTTCAAAGACACCATCGGCCCCCGCTCTCGCCAGATGTAAACGCTCGCATTTTGCGTGTTTTGGACGTGCAGGTCACGGCCAATGTTCCCGAAAAATCGTTTATAAATACGGCCTTCCATAAGCCAGCAAGGGGCCAGCGCATGTCCAGTTCTTTCCATCGCAGCATTCGGCTGCTCGCGATTTCCACGGTCGTCATCGGTGCCGCCGTATACGCGGCGACGCCGGCCGAATTGCAGAAAGCGCGTCACGAACATTACGAAGAGCTGGGTGATGCATTCAAAGCCGTGCGCGACCAGAGCAAGGCGTCGCCGCCCGATTTCGCGGCGCTGCTCAAGGCGGCCGAGACCGTGCAGAAGGCGTCGGTCAATCAGCAGCAGTGGTTTGCGAAAGGCACCGGGCCCGAGGCTGGCAAGACGCGCGCGCTGCCGGAGATCTGGACCAAGCCGGCGGAGTTCGAGGCCGCGCAGAAGTTGTTTGCCGATCGCGTGCCGGCGCTGGTCGCCGCAGCGAAAGCCAAGGACGTCGAGGCCGTGGGCGCGGCGTTCAAACAAGTCGGCGGCTCCTGCAAAAATTGCCACGACACGTTCCGCTCACCCGAGGAATGAATCGCGTCCGGGTCTGGGACGTCCCGACCCGACTCATTCATTGGCTGATCGTGCTGCTGGTCGCGGCGTCCTGGTGGACGGGCGAAACGGGGCGCATGGACTGGCATCGGTACAGCGGCTATCTGCTGCTGGGGCTCGTGGGTTTCCGCGTGTACTGGGGCTTGTTCGGCGCGTCGACCGCGCGGTTCCGCCAGTTCGTGCGCGGGCCGCGCGCCATCTGGGGTTATGTGCGCGGGCGGTGGGAAACGCTGCCCGGGCACAACCCGCTCGGCGCGGTGAGCGCCGTCGTGCTGCTGGCGCTGCTGTTCGCACAGGTCGTGCTCGGGTTGTTTGCCGTCGATGTGGATGGCATCGAGTCCGGTCCGCTGTCATCACACGTGAGTTTCGCGGCGGGGCGCCTCTGCGCGAAGGTGCATCACCAGGTGTTCAACCTGCTGCTCGCGCTGATCGCCGTGCACATCGTCGCCGTGCTGTTCTACGTGCTCGTGAAGAAGCAGAACCTGATCGCCGCCATGTTCCATGGCAGGCGTGAGTACGCGCAGGATCTGCCGCCGGTTGTGAATGCATCGAAGGTGCGGCTGATCGTGGGCGCCATCGTCATCGCCGCGCTGACATGGTTCATCACGCGAGAGTGAGAGTGGTGCCGGGGTGCAATTCTCGTAATTAGCTCACCGCTCGCGAGTGCTGGGCTAATTACGAGAATTGCACCCCGGCACCGCTTCTCCTACGTCAGTGCGCGCGTCGCGCGGTTTTGTCAGCGTATATCCCCCATTCGAAATGGCGAGTTTCGGCGTCTGGAGGCGGCGGCGCCGATGGGAGCGCGATCTCGGCCGAGGTCTAATAACCTCAAGATGAATTCCAGCAATGCGCAAGGTTGGCCCGATCGGAAGCCCCGGCGGCTCGAGCAGTACGAAGAGCCCGCACTGGGCGCACACCTCGTCACGCCCTGGATGGGTTACGCGCACCACGGCATCTATGTCGGCGGCGGCAAGGTCATTCACTACGGCGCGTTGATGTACGACATCATCCGCAAGCCGGTCGAAGAGGTGACCCTGCAATGTTTCGCGGGGGGACGGGCGGTGTTCGTGATCGCGCATGCCGAGGCCTGCCTCGATACCCGGGAAATCATCCGCCGCGCCCGCTCGCGGCTCGGCGAGAAGAAGTACCGCCTGCTCACCAACAACTGCGAACACTTCTGCGAGTGGGCGTTGCACGGCGTGGCGCGCAGCTTCCAGGTCGAAACCTCGCTGGCGTTCCCGCGCCTGGTCGGCGAACGGCTGCAGCGCGCCGTGTCGCGGCTCCTTCGACGCCTGGTGTTCGTCCGCCGGCCAGCCCGGATTCGTATCCAGAAGTAATTCGTACCCCCGGATGCAACCTCCGGCCCTCTTGGCGCGTCTCACCAACGGGACGTTCGACAGGGAGTGCTCATGAACAGGTTGCAGCGCAGCGTTGCCTTGGCATTGCTGATTTTCCCCGTTGTCGCCGCCGCGCAGACCGTGCGCCGGCCCGACTGGAAGATGTACGGCTACGACGAGCGGGTGCTGACCCACGGTGACGACTGGGCGGACAGCAAGCCGATGTTCTTCTACTACCTCAGTTCCGGGATCTCACGGCTGAGCGATGGCCACCTGCTGGTGACCACCCAGGATGTCAGTGCGTCGGCATTGAAGCCTATCGATGCCGGCAGCAAGGCCGCGATCCGGCGACGCGCGGAACTGCGCATTGCGAGCGGTTACGAGCCGCCACTCGCGCGCCTGATCGCTTCCGTCGAGGAAAGCCGCGAGCTCGTCGCACGCAACGAAAGGCTGGCGACTGGCGATCTCACGGCAACCGGTTCCCACACGTTGTACGAGATCGACTGCGAATGCCGCGTGCTGAGATTGCGCCGGGACGATCTCATCCAGTCCTGGCAGGACGCGCCGCCGGATACGAGCCGCGGCGCCTTGGTCAAGCTGGCCTGTGCCGCGGCAGAGGGCGGGTGATCGGCTAAGTCGGTGCCGGGTCGGACTTAAGAGATTTGGCCATTGCGGCCAAATCTCTTAAGTCCGACCCGGCACCGACTTAGCTCACCGCCAGACCCACTCCAGCGCCTGCGGCAAGGTCTGCTCCCGCACCTTGCGATCGCAGTGCCCCGAATCCAGCGCGTAGCTGTACTGGTAGTGGTAGCCCTTGTTCTTGAGCACGGCCGCCATGCGGTGGTTAGCCGTCACCCAGTCGTGCATGTCGTCGCGCATCACGTTCGGGTTGAACAGGTCGCGATCGCCGACGTGCATCCAGATGCGGATCGGCTTCACCTCGCTCGCGGCGATCAGCTTCTCGTGATAGTCCCAGGCGCCACCCGGGGTCTGCGGATTGAACGGCCACTGCTGGTTCACGAACGTACCCGAATAACTGATCACGCGGTGGTACCACTCGGGGTGATACCACGCCATCGTGAACGCCGCCGCGGCGCCGGAGCTGCAACCCATCGCCGCGCGGCGGTCCGGGTCGTTGCTCAGCTTCACGCCGTAATTCTGCTCCACGGCGGGCAACACTTCCGTCTGGATGAACTCGGCGAAGCGGCCTGACAAGGTGTCGTACTCCAGCCCGCGCTGATGCCCCTGCGCATCGCCGCCGCCGTTCTGGATCATCACCGCGATCATCGCCGGCACGCGCTTCTGCGCGATCAGGTTGTCGAGAACCGTGGGCAGCGTTTTATCCGGCTCGCCCATCTTGGGCCCATCGTGGACCACGATGAGCGGTGCACCTTGCCCGCGTTTGTACTGCGCCGGCACATACACGGTGATCGCGCGCGTCCACGGCTGCTCGTGCGTCTCCACGATCAGCGTCCGCGGGTTGGCCGGATCCACCGTGCCAAACTTCTCGCGCGCAATGGCGACCGGATAGATCTTGCTGTCCTTCGACTCCATCGTGAACTGCCGCACCGACCCCTGCGGCACACCTGCCACGACGGTGAGCTCCGGCGGCGCGAAATACGTCGGCCCAATGACGAAGTCACCCTCAGCGTCCAACGGCGCGTTGCGCCCCATCACCGTGAACTTCGGTGCACCGGGCCCATCGACCGGGCGCGTGGGCGGAGTGGGGCGCGCGGTTTGCGCCATGGCGAGCACGGCTCCAAACAACCCAACGACAGCCGCGACAAGACGAACCGACAACGTGTGCTGCATGGATCCCCCGATCGTGAGCCGCGATCCTAACGCGCGCCCGGCAATCAGGCCACGTCAGGCGGAAGCAATCGGCGGCAACTTGTCCAGCAGCTTGTCGAGCGTGATCGGATAGTCGCGCACCCGCACCCCCGTGGCGTTGTAGATCGCATTGGCGACCGCACCCGCCGAACCGCAGATGCCGAGCTCACCCACACCACGCGCCTTCATGGGCGAGGACATCGGGTCCGTCTCATCCAGGAAGATCACCTCCTGGTGAGGGATGTCCGCATGCACGGGCACTTCATAACTCGCCAGATCGTGATTGACGAAAAACCCCGCGCGTTTGTCGATCGCAAGCTCTTCCATCAACGCCGCGCCAGCGCCCATCGTCATGGCGCCGATCATCTGGCTGCGCGCGGATTTCGGATTGAGGATGCGGCCTGCGGCACACACCGCGAGCATGCGGCGGATGCGCACTTCTCCGGTGGCGGCATCGACGCCCACCTCGACGAAGTGTGCGCCAAAACTCACCTGCGCCGTCTTCTTGTCGAGATCGCCGAATTCGATCGCATCTTCGGCGACGAGCCCCGACGCTCCCGCGACTTCGCCGAGTGCCACGCTCCTGCCACCCGCAAGAATCTTCCCGTCTTCGAACACCGCCTCCGCGGCATTCATTCCGGCCTTCTGCGCGACGGCTTCCCGCAGTTTCACACAGGCCGCGTACACGCCCGAGGTGGAACTGTTGCCGCCCCACTGACCGCCGGAACCCGCCGACACCGGAAACGTTGAATCTCCGAGGCGCACAATTACCTTGTCGAGCGGCACCCCCATCATCTCCGCCGCTGTCTGGCCGATCACCGTATAACTACCGGTGCCGATATCGGTCATGTCCGTTTCGACGGTGACGACACCATTGGCATCGAGCCGCACACGCGCCGAGGACTTCATCACCGGGCTGCCGCGGAACGAGCCCGCGACGCCCATGCCCAACAACCAGCGCCCGTCGCGCACCTTGCCGGGCAACGCGTTACGTTTGCTCCAGCCGAAGCGTTCCGCCCCCTGGCGCAGGCACTGCGCGAACTTGCGCTGCGAGAAGGGCCGTCCCGGTTTTTCCGGATCGTCCTGCGTATCGTTCATGAGGCGCAATTCGACCGGATCGATCCCCAGCTTCTCCGCCAGCTCGTCCATCGCGATTTCCATCGCCATCGAACCGGGTGCATCGCCCGGTGCGCGCATCGCGTTGCCTTCGGGTAGATCGAGCACGGACAGCCGCGTCTTTGTCATGCGATTCGCACCCGCATAAGCGATGCGCGAGTACAACGTGCCGGCCTCGGGTGAGCCGCCCGGCTGGTCGCCGGACCAGCATTCATGTCCGAAGGCGGTGATCTTGCCGTCCCTGCCGGCGCCGATGCGGATGCGCTGGATGGTCGCCGGCCGGTGGGTGGTGTTGTTCATCATGAGCGGCCGTGGCAGCGCCACTTTCACGGCGCGTTTCGCCGCGCGGGCGCCGAGCGCAGCCAGCAGCGCTTCGGCGCGCACGAACAGTTTCCCGCCGAAGCCGCCGCCGATGTACGGCGAAATCAGCCGGACGTTTTTCTTCGGGATGCCGAGTGTCTTCGCGACGTCGCCCGTGCTCCAGTCGATCATCTGGTTCGAAGTCCAGACGGTGAGCTGATCGCCGTTCCACGCTGCCATGGACGCGTGCGGCTCCATCATCGCGTGCGAATGGTCCGGCGTGGTGTACTCGGCGTCTAGTTTGACCGGCGCCGCGGCGAAGGCGCCGTCGAAATCGCCGAGCGCGGTGTCGGGTGGATCGCCGTAAAGATCTTTCGCAATACCGTTGTCCTTGACCTTCGCGAGCTCATACGAACCTTCGCTCTTCGCATACCTGACGCGCACCAGCTGCGCGGCCGCGCGCGCCTGTTCGAACGTCCGCGCGACGACCAACGCAATCGCCTGGTGGTAATGCTGGATCTCCGGACCGCCTAACAACCGCACCGTATTGAAGTTGCCCTTGTCGAGTTTGCCGGCGTTTTCCGCCGTGACGATGGCAAGCACTCCGGGCGCGGCTTCGGCCTCGCTCACGTTGAGCGAAGTGATGCGCCCCTTGGAAATGGCGGCAGCGACGATGTATCCGTAGGCTGGATTACGCACCGCATCGTGACGCTCGTACGCGTAATGCGCGGTGCCTGAGACCTTGAGCGGCCCCTCGATGCGATCGGTGGCCTTGCCGACTACCTTGCCGCGGTCGATGGGATTGCTGGTGGCGGGAGTGTCGAACTTCATGACTGCGCTCCCTGATTGTTTGCCTGAGCCTGCGCCAGCACCGCGCCGAGCGTGCGCTCGACCAGCGTGAGCTTGAAGGCATTGTCGTGCGTGGGCCTGGCATTGGCTAACAACCCGGACGCGACGGCTTTCGCGCCGCGCGGCAGATCCGCCTCGGCCGCCTCGACGCGCCACGGCTTGTGGGCGATGCCACCCACCGCCACGCGGCCCTTGCCGTCGGGCTGCAGGATGACGCCGATGGACACCAGCGCAAACGCGTACGAGGCGCGGTCGCGCACCTTCTGATAGACGTGTACGCCGCCCACCGGCTTCGGCAACGTGACGGCTGTGATCAGCTCACCCGCCTGCAAGGTGGTCTCGACGTGCGGCGTATCGCCGGGCAGCCGATGGAACTCCGCGATCGGTATGGCGCGCGTCGTGCCCGCGGCATTCACAGTCTCGACGGTGGCATCGAGCGCACGCATCGCCACCGCCATGTCGCTCGGATGCGTGGCGATACACGCGTCGCTCACTCCGACCACGCCAAGCTGACGGCTCACGCCACCGAGCGCGCTGCAGCCGCTGCCGGGCTGGCGTTTGTTGCACGGCTGATTCGTGTCGTAGAAATAGGCGCATCGCGTGCGCTGCAGAAGGTTGCCTGCAGTGGTCGCTTTGTTACGCAACTGGCCGGAAGCGCCGGCCAGCAACGCGCGCGAGAGCAGGGCGTAGTCGCGGCGAATGCGGTTGTCGGCGGCCAGGTCGGTGTTGCGCACCAGCGCGCCGATGCGCAGGCCGCCCTCAGGCGTCGCTTCGATCTTGTCGAGCGCGAGGCCGTTGACGTCAATCAGGTGTTTCGGCGTTTCGATCTCGAGCTTCATCAGGTCGAGCAGGTTGGTGCCGCCGGCGATGAACTTCGCGCCGGGGTTACGCGCGGCGGCCGCGGCTGCCTGGGCCGGCGTAGTGGCGCGTTCGAAGGTGAAAGCTTTCATGCCTTGCTCCCGGCGCTTTCGGCGACCTCGACGATGGCGTCGACGATGTTCGAATACGCGCCGCAGCGGCAGATGTTGCCGCTCATGCGTTCGCGCAGTTCGGCGCCCGAGAGGATCGGGCGTTCGGTGAGATTGCTGGTGACGTGGCTGGGGATGCCGGCCTGGATCTCACCCAGCACCGCGACCGCGGAACAGATCTGCCCGGGCGTGCAGTAGCCGCACTGGAAGCCATCGTGTTTGACGAAGGCGGCCTGCATCGGATGCAGCTTCGCGGGAGTACCGAGGCCTTCGATGGTGGTGATCTGGTCGCCGTCGTGCATGACCGCGAGCGTGAGGCAGGAATTGATGCGCCGGCCGTCGACGATGACGGTGCAGGCGCCGCATTGGCCGTGGTCGCAACCTTTCTTCGTACCGGTGAGCTGCAAGTGCTCGCGCAGCGCGTCGAGCAGCGTCGTACGCGTGTCGAGCTTGAGGGGCCGGGGTTTGCCGTTGACGTTGAGCGTGACCGCCGAGAGGACCGGGGCGTCGGCCGCGCCCGCCTGAGCGCGTGCCACCATCGGTACCGCGGTGGCGGCCGCGGACGCGGTGCCCACCTTCAACAAGTCACGCCGCGAAAGTTCGAAATCGCCGGGACCAGCCATGGGGATGCCTCCAGTGGAAGTCCGGAAGCGTCCGCCGGCCGCGCATCGATTGCAATCGGAATCTGCCGATAGGCTTCAGCGCCCGACCAGCTTTTGCAGATGCTCGGGGTATCGGGCGCCTTGCACCGTCACCGCCGCGGCCGCGTCATCGATTTCCTGCAGGTCAGACGCGGATAACTCGACGGCCGCGGCGCCGAGATTTTCTTCCAGGCGATGGACCTTGGTCGTTCCGGGGATCGGCACGATCCAGGGCTTCTGCGCCAGCAACCACGCCAGCGCCAGCTGCGCCGGCGTCGCGTTCATGCGCTTCGCGAGGCCTGCAAGTACATCGACCAGCGCCTGGTTGGCCTGCAGCGCTTCCGGCGCGAAACGCGGTACGACGCTGCGGATGTCCGAGCTTTCGAATTTGCGGTTCGGATCGATGGTGCCGGTGAGAAATCCACGGCCCAGCGGGCTGAATGGAACGAAGCCGATGCCAAGCTCCTGAAGTGTCGGGAAGACCGTGGTCTCCGGCTCGCGCCACCACAGGGAATATTCGCTCTGCAGCGCGGTCACGGGCTGCACGGCGTGCGCGCGGCGGATCGTCGTGGCGCTCGCCTCCGACATGCCGAAGCATTTCACCTTGCCGGCGCCGATGAGTTCCTTGACGGTACCGGCGACGTCTTCGATAGGCACCGCATCATCGACACGGTGTTGATAGAAAAGATCGATGACGTCGATTCCGAGGCGCTTGAGCGACGCATCGCAGACGGCGCGGATGTGCTCCGGCCGGCTGTTGAGTCCGTTTTGTTTGCCGTCCGCCTCGATGCCGAAGCCGAACTTTGTGGCGATCTTCACCTGGCCTTTGAAGGGCGCGAGCGCTTCACCCACCAGTTCCTCGTTGGCGAAGGGTCCGTAGACTTCCGCGGTGTCGAACAGGGTGACGCCGAGTTCCACGGCGCGGCGGATGAGCTGGATGCATTGTTGTTTGTCAGCCGGCGGGCCGAGACCCGAGCTCATGCCCATGCAGCCGAGCCCGATGGCAGAAACTTCGAGGCCGCTGCTTCCGAGAGTTCGCTTCTTCATGGCTCCCGCACCCGTTTCAGAACTGATAGGAGAATCGCAGCTGCGTGAAGTTCTCGCCGGGATTCGGGCTGTCGATGCCGGCGTTGGAGAAGTGCTGGTAACGCAACGCGATCGAAGAGCGCTGCTCGTTGTCCAGGATGCGGCCCACCGCCGCGTGATCGCCGAAATTGAACTTGGTGCTGAAGTGTTTGCGGTCTGTCAGGTACAGCGGCGCGATGTAGTTGGCGCCGATGCCGATCTCGGTGAACCAGCGTCCATCGCCGGCTGTCGGGTATAGCCGCAGCACGGGCGTGGCGCCGACCTGGGTGAACCACTGCGAATCGCGGCTGGCGGCGATGTCGTGCTGCCAGCGGCCCACCGCGACTTCCGTGTAGCCCGTCAGCCGGCCGATCGACAGCTGGCGCTGCCAGTTCCAGTCCCATGCGGCACCGACGGTGTATGCGTAGGTGTCCGTGTCGCCCGAACCCGCCTGGACGAAAAACGACGAGGGCACCCAACGGTTCTGCCTGTCGCGGTCATGCGGCGCACCGAACGCGATGCTCGATACCAGGATGAGCAGGACGAAAGTGAGACCGGCGAAACTGCGTTTGGGGGCGGGAGACATGATCGAAACCTTTGGAGCTCGTGCGAACAAGGATGCCGCTGCCGGCGAAAAACCTCATCCGCCATTAGAGGTAGAAACGCATGGCTCAAAGGATGAGAAATCTTCACCAGTGGTTAGCTGGCCTTCACCGCCGATCGGTCAGCGCGTGGAACGGCAGCAAGGGTTTCGCCGTAAAACCATAACTCGGCTGAAACGACACGTGCGTGACGCCCGGCACCCGGGCCCATCCTTCCACGTCTTCCGCGGTGCGGCTGACGACCAGCACGCGTCGATGCCCTAGATTGCCGAACGGCCTGCCGGCGTACTTGATGTGCCAGTCATTCAAGGCCGAATGCTCCAGCACGACTCCGTCGACGTACTGCTCGCCCGCGGAACCCATCGCGTCGTCGCGATGCCATACGTTGTTGGTGACTACGATGAACTTCGGGTTGATCTCCCGCCGCGCCGCATCGATACGGCGCACCAAGTCTATGTTCCCCTCCGTCCACGCGTCTTGTTCATCCTTGCTCCAGCCGCGCCAGTCCGCCAGCTTCGACCACAGGCGGGCGCCGATGTTGTCGAGGAACACGCCGTCGACCTTGCCTTCGCGCATCAGGTTCTCGACATACGCAACCACATTGTTAGACCAGTCCGATCCGGCACGCATGTCGGTCATGTGCGTCCTGGGCCAATTGATGCGCTGTCCCGGGGTCGGGTATGGCCACAGCGGCACGCGTTCGCGGCCGCCGTTGTAGAACCCTTCGTTCAACTTGCAGGGGATACGGTCGTAGACTTCGATCGGATTCAGATAGGCCAGCACTTCCGCGCCGGCGTCGCGCGCCGCCGCAATCTGCGGGTCGTAACGGTTGCAGTTGCCCGCGACGATCAGTCCGCCCGGTTTTGAATAGGCGTCGAGATTCTCGAGGCTTTTGCCCCAGAAGAATGCGAGTGGATTGGCCATGTGGGGAGCAGGGGGCTGCCCCGCCGCATACACGATGGCAGAGGCCGCCAGTCCGAGCAAAACGAGAATCGATCGACGCAAGCCGCGCATGGTGTCTCCGTGTGGGCACGAAGGATGCAAAGCGCCCTGCGACGGGCGAAGCGGCCAGCGAATCGATTTGCCGTAGGACCCGTCCGAATGCGTGGCGCCGGGGTGCAATTCTCGTAATTACGTCGCCGCTACACCGGCACAATCCCCTCATGTGTTATTCCGCCCAGATCCAGGCGTCGTACATGAAATACCTCCGCGAAACCGGCGCGGAGATGGACATCGACCAGTTCGTCGAGATCTTCGGCGCGCGCGTCTCGGACACCAGCATCCGCATCCCCCGCGCCGTCGAGCGCTGGTTCGACGAGCCAAAAACCGACGCCCAGCGAAAGATCAAATCGCTGATCGACGACTACCGCGCCACCGAAACCGCCAAGCTCGAACGCGAGGTCTTCGCGCAGAAGAAGCGCCTGGCGGATGCCGAGCGCACGCTTGCGTCCAAACCCACGAAGGCGGCGGCCGAGAGCCACCGCATTGCGACCAACAAGATCGACAGCGCGCTGACCTGGCTCGAACGCCTCAAGGCCACCAAGCCACACGTCGCCGAGTCGCGCATCTTTCCGCTGCACTACGCACCGCTACTCACGCAGGAGGGCGCACGGCGCGTGCTGCGTCTGGCGCGTTACCACTGCCGCAAGCCCGGCGAACCTGCGTCCATCGACCGGCAATTCCCCGGCCTCTACAACGCGCGCCGCGACAGCCTCGGCAAGTACTGGAAGGACCAGTTCGGCGCCACGCACGGCGTGATGCTGGCCGAATCGTTCTTCGAGAACGTGGACCGCAACGGCAAGAACGAAGTGCTGCACTTCATCCCCAAACCCGCAGGTACGATGCTGATCGCCTGCCTCGCCGCGAAGTGGTTAGACGCGAAGGGCGGCATCCCGCTCCTGTCCTTCGCCGCGATCACGGATGAGCCCCCGGCGGAAGTCGCGGCCGCCGGCCACGACCGCATGGTCATCAACCTCAAGCCGGAACATCTCGACGCCTGGCTCAATCCGCAAGGCCGCTCGCCCGATGAACTCCAGGCGATCCTCAGCGACCGCCAAACGCCGTACTACGAACACGAAGTGATGGTGGCATGAGCGGCTCGCCAGCGTCCTACGGCTTCAGCTGCTCGAAGGATTTCCTCATACCTTTGCAGCCCTGGTCGGCGAGGAAATAGGCTTCCAGGACCGGCGGCCGCGGCGGAATGGGATACCCATTCTTCTCCGCCTCCGCCGCCGTAGGTAGATAGTCCTGCGCCGCCGCGGCGATGGCCGCGGTCTCCGTATCGGAATACGCGCTCATGACCCCCTTCATGCAGGAGCAGTAGTGGGGCACGTCGAGATCGGCCAGCTTGAACCTCTTCGGGCAGTCTTCCCCATACATCGCTTGCATCTGCTCGGCGGCGCATTTGTCGATGACATCGGCGTTGAACAGTTTCAACACGTCTTCTTCACTGACGGGCCGCTCCAGATCTTTCGCCGGGGTCCTGGCCTTCAGTGCCTCGAGCTTGGCCGGAATGCAGACGCACAGACTCTGCACGGCGTCCTTCAAGGTGTATCCGGTGAGCGGATCCGATTCCACGATGAACGTCTTGAGCTGTTCCTGAACGGAGGCGCATTGGGTTGCGATATCCGCCGTATAGATACGGAACTCGTCCTGCAGAGTGTTGTCGTCCCGCGCCTGCGCGGCGGAGCACGCGGCGATGGCAATAGTTAGCAGAAAACTCCAGAACCGGTTTGTGTTCATGAGATACCGTTCCATCAATGGTTGGTACGCGGATGTGCGCCGGCTTTCTGCGGCAGCAGGAGTATCAACGCTAACATCGCGGCAGCCAATACCGCCGACGCCACCGGCCGGCTAAGCGCCAATCCGCCGAGATCGACGGGCTTGTCCAGATAGTCCCCCACGGTCGCCCCGAGCGGCCGCGTCAGGATGAACGCGAGCCAGAACAACATCACATGCGACACACGGGTCCAGTAGTACGCGGCCGCGACCAGCGCGAGCGCCGCGCCAAATACCAGCGCTGCGCCGGTGTAACCCAGCCCCGTGTCGTCGGCCATCCAGTCGCCGAGCGCGGTGCCGAGCGTCTGCGAAAAGGTGATCGTCGCCCAGTAGAACGCTTCGACCCGCGGCGAGCTGACCCTGTCTACCGACACCGAACCTTCGACGCGATACCAGATCGCGAGGCAGGCAATCACGCACCCCAGCAGCAGCGAGGAGCCGCCGGCGTAGCCGATGCCGAGCGAACGATCGGCGAAGTCCGCGAGCGTGGTGCCGGCGGTCGTCGATGCAACAATCGTCGCCCAGTAGAGCAGAGGGTGAAAAACTTTCGCGCGGATCTGCAGGATCACGAGCACCAGCAACAACGCCAGGAAGATGATGCTGCCGGTCAGGTAGCCGAGATCCATCGTCATCGTGACCGTGTCACCGCCGGTTTCCCCCAACGTGGTGGCGAGGATCTTGGTGATCCAGAAGCCGAGCGTGACCGCGGGGACTTTGGCAAGCGTCGATTTATCCAGCGTCACGTCGATGAGCCTCGAGGGTTGTCGTTCGGGGATTCGAAGTAGGACGGCGCGCGGGCTGCCTATCAATCGAACGTTTTGGCAAAAGGAGTCGATTCCGGCGGCTGTCTCGGCAGGTTTGTCTATGATGTTGCCCCGATGCACCAGCCAACATCGTCCAGCGACATCGAGCGCCTCTATTCGAAGGTGACCCGGCGCATTGTGCCGCTGTTGGTGCTCGGCTATATCGCCGCGTATCTCGACCGTGTGAATGTCGGATTCGCGAAGCTGCAGATGCTCGAGGATCTGAACTTCAGCCAGACGGTCTACGGCTTCGGCGCCGGTATCTTCTTCATCGGTTATTTCCTGTTCGAAGTGCCGAGCAACATGGTGCTCCACAGGATCGGTGCGCGGCGCTGGCTCGCGCGCATCATGATTTCGTGGGGGATCATTTCCGCGTCGATGATGTTCGTCTCCACGCCCGCGAGTTTCTACGTGCTGCGGTTCTTGCTAGGCGCAGCAGAAGCCGGGTTTTTCCCCGGCGTCATCTACTACCTGACACAGTGGTATCCCGGCGCGCGCCGCGCGCGAATCATCGCGCTGTTTATGACCGGCGTGGCCATCTGCAGCTTCGCCGGCAGTTTGATTTCGGGTGCCATCATGCAGATGTTCGATGGCGTGAGTGGATTGGCGGGGTGGCAGTGGCTGTTCCTGCTCGAGGCGCTGCCTGCGATCGGCATCGGTGCGTATTACCTCGCGCGGCTTACGGACAACATCGAGTCCGCTTCCTGGCTCAAGCCCGAAGAGAAGCGCGTGCTGGCCTCACAACTTCTTCATGAAGAAGCTGGAAAGAGCGAAGGCACGTTCAAGACCGCGTTCCGCGATCCACGCGTGTGGTTGTGCTGCCTGATCTACTTCTGCTGCGCATCTGGACTTTATGGACTGAGTTTCTGGTTGCCGACGATCGTTGCGGATATGGGCGTCAAGAATGCGTTCGAAGTTGGAGTGCTTACCGCGATTCCGTATGCCGTGGCGGCAGTCGGCATGGTGCTCGTGGGACGTAGCTCGGATCGGAGCGGCGAGCGGCGCTGGCATTTCGCGGTTCCGGCGGCGCTTGGCGGACTCGGCTTGATAGTGAGCGTGCAGTTCGCGCACGTTCACGTGATTGCACTCGCTGGGCTTACGCTTGCAACGTTCGGCGTACTTTCAGCGTCGCCGATGTTCTGGAATTTCCCGACGGCGTTTCTGAAAGGCGCGGCCGCCGCGGCGGGAATCGCGATCATCAATTCGATCGGCAACCTGGCGGGATTTCTGATTCCGTTCGTCGTTGGCTGGATCAAGGACGCGACGAACTCGACGGGGAACGGGATGTATCTCATCGCGGCGTTGCTGGTCAGCGGCGCGATCCTGGCGCTCGTTGCAAAATTCCCCAAGGCCCCGGATAGCTAGCCGCTGGGCGTACGCGTGCGTTCGCCGCTGGCGGCGCTGCCGCCGGAACCGCCGGTAGCGCTACTGAGCGAGGCGCCGCGCCGAGATCATGTCACTCGACTGCATGGGCGTTCCGATCTTGTTCTTCACCCAGCAGCGCTGCTGCGACTTGATGAAAGTTACGGCGACGCAGCGATTGTCGTTGTAGCAGATGTTTGAACACTGCTCTGCTGATGAGGAAGGCTGGTCGTACAAGTCGCCCTGGTTGTAGGAGATCCCGTTTTCGAGAGGCCCCATCGTTCCGGCGAACGTCGGTCCGCTCGATACCGGATCGGGCGCGGGCGGATTCATCGATGCGGGCTGGGATGCGACGGGCCGTTGTTCGGGCGTTATCTGCGGCTGATTGATGGGGTGCCGCATGGCGACGATGATGCCGGTGATTGCGGCGATGAGCGCGGCAGTGCCTGTGAGAATGCCGGGGAGAGTCGACCAGAATCCGCTTTTACTTGAAGAGGTGTCGGCCATCGGTCGAAGCCTGCGCGAGTGGGTGAGGGTGCCCGACTGTAGCGCGCAAACACAGGTGGCGAAATTGGCTCCCTGGGTTGGCGCCACGAGAGCGGCCTAACTGCTTGACGCGAATGAAGAAGCCGGCGGCGCGTGGAGCCAACTACCCCTGCTTGTACCCCAAAGTGCAGGAACTGCGGCGCGTTGCACACTTTTCGTGTCGTACCGTGCCAAGAGGTGCCCGGCGAAATTGTACCGAAGTGAGGAAGTAAAGGAGAACCCCGTGGTTTACGGAGACTCGCCTTCTGCTGGAAACACTCCCCCCACTCCCTTTCGCAGCGGGCGCGGGTCGGAAATGTTTTTTGTTAGGTTGCATTTACTGCCCCTGGTGCAGTGGCCTGTTGCAATGGCCTTTACGGCCTCTCTAACGACGCTGCAGCCGACGTTCGCAGGGCCATGCAGGACGGGGTGCGGTTGAGTTGCGCCGGCCGTGCCGCATGGCAGGGGTTTACACGGGCACACCTAACAAGGGAACACTGTTCCTCCTTCTGTGTGTGTGTGAAATTTCTCTAAAGGAAAAAGGTTAGAGAGGAAGTGAGCTACTGGCCCTGTCTGCACAGGCTCGCCCTGGCGGGCTCGTGCCATTGGTAGGAACACGGGAGGAGGTAGGAGCAGGAGAGGAGGACCAAAGGCTCTTGGTAACAGGGTGCAGGTGGTCTAACGACGGCTCACACAGTGCCAGTGGGTGCCAGCTCGTTCACGCTTTCGGTGCGCACGGACACTGGCAGCTCCATGCCCAGCATGTCCCGGGCCGTCTCCACCATGACCCTGGCCACCTGGTCCACACGGCTCCTGGGTACCAGCACCGCGTCGTGAATGCCAAGGGCAGGAACGCCAGCGGCTTTGAGCCGTAGCAGGAGCTTGACCATGAGGTCACTGTCCACGCGGGCCAGCTCATTGCCCAGTGTCGAGCCAAAGGCACCAGCAGCCTGCAACGCCGGGTGGCGGGCTCGAATGCTCGCGTAGACCGTGGCCGCCTTGGTGCCCGGTGGAAACAGGCAACTGTCCTGTACGTCGTTCGGTAGGTGAAGGCCACGGGCACCACTGAGTAGCGACAGCGTGCACTTCTTGTAGCCGTCTCGGTGCTCCTCTGGACAGCCGTCAGGTAGGTAGGGGTCCACGTTGGCAGCGAACGTCCAGGCGGCACCGACGTGGCGGTAGGCCAGGCGCAGGTACTGGGCCGTGAAGTCCACCTCTGCCACTGGTTCACCGGCCAGCAGCACGTTGGCACGTCGCTGTGCCTTCTCCATGTTGACCCACCAGGCACGGTAGAGACGGCCGCCCTGGTCGAAGGTGCCGCCGTTGAAAATGCGCAGGCAGTGGGTGTGCTGCATGGTGGCAATGCGGAGGAGCATGCCGCTGGGCGAGGGCACCAACCACGCATGTGTGCCGGCGAGCCTCACTCGCAGCGAACGCCACCACGCGTTTAGCTCCACCATTTCCCGCGTCATGGTTTCGGTGACCGCTGTCGCTGTGAAGGGCAGCACCGTTGGTTGCCCGTGCTCGTTCTTCTCGCCGCGCAATTCAAGGCAAGCCTGGTGCTCGACCTGGTACAGCACCGACAGCGGTAGCGGCCTGGGCAGCATGTTGAGCAGCTTCGCCGTGGGCGTGACAGTCGAGTAAATGCCGTGGGTGTTGGGAGTGAGCAGGCCGCACCGTTCCGCCGCGTCGAGGCAAGCGGCGAGGTGGGCACCGTACACCACCGGGTCCACCACCTCTCGGTGTCGGTGGCGACGTACTGCCAGGGCGTGACCGGGTGCCACCAGGTGCGCAGCCGCGACGTTGGCTAACAAACATTCGACCGCGACGCCGTACCGCTGGGCGTCCTCTTCACGACGGCGACGGCCTCTGGACTCAGCGGCCTGCAAAGTCGCCGACAGCGAGCGCAGGGTACTGGTGCGCAGCCAGGCACCAGGAGCAATTCGCCAGTGCGGGTCGAAGGCAACGGGGAGCATGTCAGTAACTGTTGTCTGCGCCCGCCGTGTACCAAAACCAGAAAGCGGCTCTGAGGCCACGGTAGTCAATGACTGGCTCTACCGTTCCCGGCACCAGCACGGCCGTGCCGGTCGCCATGTCGGTCACTTCGGTCACCTCTGGCGGCCTACTCTTGGGGTTGCTCCCAAAGTACGGGCTCCTAACAAGCCACACAGAGACGCCTTCGAGGCCGCGCTTACCGGCCGCCATTTTCTTGAGCAGCCATTCCTGGTTAGCGTTCTCGTTGGGTCTCTTCCACTCCATGAGCAGCAACCGTGTCCCGTCTCTGGAAATGCTTCCCAGGTCCACGTCCATGAGCGGTGCCGTGTTTTGGTGGCGGGCACGCTTAAAGTGTCCGAGCGCAATGCGTCGCGGGTACGCTTCATTGAGCTGGCGGAGGTTTCCCAGCAGCTTGTCGAAGTCGTCCCCGAGGGCGGACGGACACTTCTCCCGCATGCGGGTAATGCGGCCCTGCACTGCCCTGTGGAGCCGGTTCATTTTCTCAATTGAGTGAAGCTTGTGGTCAATGAGGTCCTGTCGGTGCGCGACCGACCACAACTCCTGGTCGAGTACAGTGTTCTGCTCCTCCTCGTCCATGTCCACAAACGCCGTGGAAAGTCTCATTGGCCCTGCTCCTTGTTAGCCGACTGCAACCCGTCGAGCCAAACACGAATGGCCGAAGCTTTCCAGGCACTGGCACGCTTGCCAATTTTCACAGGAGCTGGGAACAGTCCCTCTGCAATGAGGCGGTACCGCTGGGACCTGGACAGCTTGGTCAAGGCCAGGACCTCAGGCTCTCTGAGTAGTTCGTCCAGGGGTGTGGAGGAGGCGGCCGTGGCCGGCCGCTCCTGGGTGGGGTTGTGGGTGCTCACTGCTTCGAGCCGTTGTAGGTCAGGTGCAGGGACACCGGCTCAACCAGGTCCTGCAACGTCATGAGGTTGACCTCACCCACGCCCACCTCGCCGCTGAGTTCGTAGCTCAGGACCTCGACCGCGCGGGCCACCTCGGCCTGCACGCTGGCGGGCAGCACGCTCTGGTAGAGACGGGCTTCCTCTACGAATGCAAGGAGAGCGTTGGCCTGGCTTTCGAGTTCGGTCAGGTTGTCGCGGTAGGTTTCAGCGGCGGCCTCGGCTGCCTTCTCTTCGGGTGTGCGGTCGTCAGGCTCCGCAGGGTGCAGCTCGTCACTCAGGGCACGAATGCGGGTGTGAAGGTCCGCCAGCTCGACAAGCTTCTCCCCACGGGCAAGCTCGGCTGGCGTGAGGTCGCGGACCTCGGTCTCGTTCGTCTGCATGGTCTAACTCCTAACAAAGGCGCGACATGCGCCGGTGAGAGGAATGGTGGAGCCTTTCGGCACGAACACGAGACCGCTTTGACAGAACGGCGGCAATGTGGCCGCGCAGAAATGCCGCTACTTTTTGCGCAGTCCAATTGCGAACGCAACGGCCTCGCGTTTGTCGGCGGGCACCAGCTCCACCATGTTCGCCATGTGCTCTGCCAGCTCCACGGGGTCCATGCGGTCTACCGCAGCAATGTAACGCCCCCGCATGCGAGTGAGCCCGGCGCGACCTCGCGGGACCTTCCAGCCGGTGAGTGTCGCCAGTTTCTTCGCCCACCATGCAGGGGACTTCTTGGCCTGCTGGGCTGGCGGCTGTGCCAGTTCGTACAGGTACGCGAGCTGCACAAAGCGGTGGTCGCGGAGCATGGCCGTGGGCGGCCGTCCCAGCTTCGCGGGGTCATGTAGCAAGTCAGCAAATGAGTCGAGGGCGAGAATGACCGCGCACTGGTCCGTGTCGCCAATGTTGCCACTCGCCACCACGCGGGACAGCCGGCGCAGGTTCTTAATGCGCGTCAGTAGTTGGGGCGGCAACGGGCCAGGGCGTTTCTGTTTAGCTGCCATGTCCTACTTCTCCTCTGGCTTCATTGCCCGCAGCTTGTCGAGGTAGTTGCTCCACTCCTGCATTAGCTTCTTGCGTTCGGGCAGGCGTTCGGCCGCGTTGTAGGCGGCCTTCACTTTGTTAGGCTCCTTGTGGGCCATGCACAGTTCAATGACTGCCGTGTCCTTTCCAAGCTCGTGAAGCAACGTCGAGGCCATGCTACGGAAACCGTGGGCCGTCATTTGGTCGCCGCTGTAGCCAAGGCGGCGCAGGGCGGCACCCAGCGTGTTCTCACTCAGGTAGCGGTTGGAGTTGCCGAAAGCGGGGAACACGAAACGCCTGCGGCCGGTGTGTGCCCGCAGTTCCGTGAGCAGCTTCACCACCTGCTTACTCAGCGGTACCAAGTGTTCCCGCCGCAGCTTGGTGCGGGCCGCAGGAATGCGCCACTGTTTGGCCTTCTCGTCAAACTCGGTCCACTCGGCGGCCCGTAGTTCACCGGGTCTAACAAACAAGTGCGGCGCCAGTTTGAGGGCGTAGCACACGGTGGGCTCACCGTCGTAGCCGTCGAGGGCGCGGAGCAGGGCACCGACTGCCCGTGGCTCTTTAACGGAGGCGTGGTGAGTGACTACGGTAGGCGCGAGAGCGCCGCGAAGGTCGGCCGCTGGGTCTCGTGTGCAGCCGCCCAGGTTGTCAGCGGCGACCGCGTAGCGGAACACCTGACTTGCACGGGAGCGAATGCGGTGGGCTGTCTCGTTTGCGCCGCTGGTCTCGGCACTGCGAACAATGCCCAGCAGCTCCCGCGTCGTTACGTCTTTCACCGGGCGAGAGCCAATGGCAGGGTAAAGCCATGTGTCGAACAGCCAGCGTGCCTTACCCAGCGTGGCGGGGGAGAACGCTTGCTTGCCCAGCCATTCCTCACCCACGTCCTTGAAGGTCACGGTCCTGTCGGCCTTCGCGGTCGCGCGCTCCGCGCCCGGGTCCTTGCCGTCGAGTAGCAGTTTTCTTGCAGCGTCGCGCTTCTCGCGCGCCTCGGCCAGCGGCACCAATTCGAGCGGGCCGAATGACAGGAGTTTTTCTCGGCCCTGCACTTTGTACTTACAACGCCAGTGGCGGCCACCAGTCGGTGTGACCTGCAAGTACAGGCCGTGACCGTCGTACAGCTTGTAAGGCTTCTCGCGTGGCCGTGCGGCCTGAATTTCCTTCACCGTGAGCATTGGGGTACCGTGCCACCTGGGCTTGTCAAAGTACCCCGCTTTTACCCCACCTTGGCACGGGCTGTACAGGGACGGGGCGGTACCGGCTGCTACCCTGTTCCGTGTTAATTCAAGCGGTTAGGTACGGCCTGGAACGGTGTGGAACGGGTTGGGAAGGGTTAGTGGCTCCCTGGGTTGGACTCGAACCAACGACCAACGGATTAACAGTCCGACGCTCTACCGACTGAGCTACCAGGGAACCGAGAACCAAGCGGGCGCGCATTCTCTTGTACGGCCCCGCTGGCGTCAAGCAAACCCACTAAATCAGCGACTTGCGTTCGGAAGACCTACCCCGAACCCTGGCAGGGAATTGCCTCACCCCGCGAGCAATTGCGCAGATTTCCGCATCCCGTCGAGCACCCGATCCAGCATTTGCTGGGGAAAACCGCGCGGCAAGGCATGCGCAGCCGCTTCGATGGCCGCAGGCGTCCGGGCGACCATCTCATCAATGATCTTTCCCGCCTCCGCAACACCCATTCGCTTCGCAAGTACCTCGAAATGCCGCCTTTGAATGCTTTTGAGCAAGTAATGCGGACGCTGGCCTGGCAGGGCCATCGCCAGCTTCACCTTTTCGAGCGGCACTTCGCTCGCCTTCTTGCCGATGATGGGCCAGGCGGACAACACGTCATACAGCGGGGTGAGCTGGAAGCGCCCGCCGGCCAGGATGCGAATGCTGAAATTCTTCGCATGCCCATCCGTCGCGGCTAACAAGTAGAACACGAGCTGCGCGCGGAACAGCGTCTCGAGATCGCGCTGCGCTTCCACGGAGCCGCGCAGGATCCGCGCGATTTCCGGCAGGCCGGGGCCGCCGTCGGACTGATACTTGCGATGCCACGGCGTACCGGTCGCCTGCGCGAAATCCTCCTGCATCAACCGCAGCCAGTACTTGCCGGAAGAGTGCAGTGCCCGATCGAAGCGTTCCACGACCAGCGCTTTCTGCACGCCGAACTCTCCGATCTCGCACGGCGCCACAGGGATTCCGAACGCCGCGACGATACGCGCACACAGCCACTCGTTCTCGACCGACGTGCGCATGTCGGCCTGCCGGTTGCCCACGAGGCCGAGCGGTAGTTTGAAGATGTGCGTGGTCGGCGTGGAGCCGATGGGGCGGCACCAGCGGCCCTTGTGCCGCAGCAGCGCGGTTTTCTCCTGCGCGCCGGCGATGGAGATGCGGAATTCGCCCGCGTCATAGCCCGCGACATTGACGGCAGTCACGCTGAGCAGCTCCCGTGCGATTTCCGCTTCGGAGAGCGGCGTAGCCGCAATCTCATGCAGCCCCGTGGGTTGTTCATCAACGGGTAACAGCTGCACGGCGCCCACGCAATCGCGGCCGATGGCGGCGAGCAAGTCGAACGCGCCGCGCGACTGCGCGTGAAATCTATCCTGCAGCCGGCGCCGGATGGCTTCGCTGTCCGGCAGCAGGTTGTCGAAGTACGCCTCGACGGCGCCGCCCTTGTGCAGCGCATGGCCGAGAGTCAGTGGCAGCGACAACGACAAGGGTCGCGACTCGGCCGCCGCGAGCCAGGCATCCTCGTACGCGAGCTCCATCGCGCCGCGCGTGGGCAAACGCCACGTACCAACGCGCACGCCGTTCGCCCACAGCGCCAGCTCGCGCGATCGCGCGGCACGCGCCATGGCTACCACTCAGCCTTGTTGGCGGGAGAGGGCGCGCGTTGCGCGATCGACATCTCGAGGCCGAGGACATTGAGCAGCGCGAGCAATTGCTCCGTCGTCATCGTCTCGGGGCGCGACTCGAGCTCGGACAGCCGGTTCTGCGATAGTCCCAGTCGTCCGGCGACTTCGGTCTGCGAGAGAGCTAGCTCTTTCCGGCGCGCCGCAAGCGTGGCGCCGATCTGATTGGCATGAGTTACGGGTTTCATGGCGAGTATCGGTAATAGCGATACCCGCAGTATATCGGCAATGCCGATAATATCAATATATCGCTATTGGCGATATTAAGCGTCCACAGCCCACTCTTATATATGCGCCGGGACGCAGCCCCGGTCCGGCGGGGTGCGCGCGAGCTTCGCGCGCACCCGCCCGATCAGCTAACGCTTCGACGCGCGAACCTGCGTCCGTTCCTTCGAGCCTCGACCGCCCTTCGGCGATTCGTCGCCCTCGTCATCTTCGCCGCTCCCGGCCTTGCCGCCTTCGAGCTCGGCTTTGCGCGTGGCTAGCTGCTCGCCCAGCGCAACGAGATCCAGATCCGAACCCCGCGCCTCGGCAAACATGCCGCCGGGCTGCTCCTCTTCCTTCACGTGATGCTTGATCATCTCGGACAGCACTTTGACCTTGGAGCCGAAGTACTCGTCGTCCGGACCCGAAGCCTCGATCTCGGCGATCAGCCGCTTCGCGGCCTCATGCTCGATCTCGGCCTCGTGGTGCAGATCCTTGTCGTCCGTTGCCTCGAGAAACGCGGGATAGAAGATCTCTTCCTCGATCGTCGTATGCACGGTGAGTGCATCGCAGATCTTCGTGGCGAGATCCTGCTTGCGATCGGCACTGTTCGTTTTCTCGAACTGCTCGAACCATTCCTCGACCTGGCGGTGATCCGCCTTCAGCAATGCGATGGCGTCCTTCTTGCCGCCGTTGCTTCCCTTGCTGCGGGACTTTCCTTTTGCTCGTGTCATGTCGCGGTCTCCGGTTGGTGGGGCGGGGTGATGAGGCGGCATGGTGATCGCGCACGTTTTCGCCCGATACGGAGATTCACGGTGAATTCGCGTCAGGCATGCCTCACAACCAATGCGAGCGATTCTCAACCCCCGCGCTTTGCAAAATCTGCACGCGCGAACCCGCCGTCGAAACCGACGCTCCGCTTCAACGGCAAAGACCTACGACGGTGTGCGTACGTCCATGTCAATCTATCCACATGAACCCGCCGAATCAGGCTGTGTCCACGGTCCGGCTTGGGAGCACAGGCCCGCAGGTGTTCCCGATCGCGCTCGGATGCATGGGCATGTCGGGCATGTACGGTCCGGCGGACGAGGCGGAAAGCATCGCCACGATCCACGCTGCGCTCGACCTCGGCATCAACGTGCTCGACACCGGCGATTTCTACGGCCAGGGCCACAACGAAATGCTCATCGGCCGTGCCATCGCGGACCGGCGCAATCGCGCGCTGTTGTCGGTGAAGTTCGGTGCGCTGCGCGGACCGGACGGAAGCTGGGGCGGCATGGATACGCGCCCCGTGGCGATCAAGAATTTCCTGAGCTACACGTTGACACGGCTCGGCGTGGATCACGTCGACATCTATCGCCCGGCGCGACTCGATCCGAACGTGCCGATTGAAGACACGGTTGGTGCGATTGCCGACTTGAAGAAGGCCGGTTACGTGCGGTTCATCGGCTTGTCGGAAGTAGGTGCGGAGACGCTGCGGCGCGCGCAGGCGGTGCATCCGATTGTGGATCTGCAGATCGAATATTCGCTGGTGAGCCGCGGGCCGGAAGACAAGATCATCCCGGTGCTGCGCGAACTCGGCATCGCCATGACGGCGTACGGCGTGTTGTCGCGCGGGTTGTTAGCGGGTTCGCGTCCGACGGCGCCCGGCGATTTCCGCGCCTATCTGCCGCGTTTCGCCGGAGACAACGGCGCGAAGAACCAGCGCCTGGCGGATGCCCTGGCACGGGCCGCGCAGGAGCGCGGCGTTTCGCCGGTAGCGCTGGCCATCGCGTGGGTGATATCGAAAGGCAAGGACATCATCCCGGTGATCGGCGCACGCACGCGCAAGCAGCTGGCGGAGATTCCCGCGGCGCTGGGGATGCGGCTCACGGTCGATGAGCTCAATCGCATCGAAGCGGCGGTGCCGGTCGCGGCCGTGGCCGGGCCACGCTACCAGGAAGAGCAGATGAAACACCTGGATAGCGAGCTCGGGCCGTTGAAACCGCAGTAGCGTCCTGACCTGCACACCGCCGGTGGCCCTCGCCAATCGATCACTTCTTCTTCGCGCGCGTCGTGCGGCGGCGACCGCTGGACCTGGACGGCACCTTGCCACCCGCGCGCCGCGCCTCGGACAGGCCGATCGCGATGGCCTGCTTGCGGCTCGTCACCTTCTTGCCGGATCCGCCGCTGCGCAGCGTGCCCGCCTTGCGTTCGTGCATCGCGCGTTTGACCTTGCTCTGCGCCTTCTTTCCATATCGGCTGGCCATGATTCACCCTCTATCCACTGGAAGGATCTCGAGGATGCACCGTAAGCACAGTGGCGCGTGTAGGTCCGCGCCCCAGACAATTGTGCGACTTTACTTCGCGGCGGCGGCGCGCTCGATGATGGCGGCGACTGTTTTCGGATTCGTGACCATCACCACGTGCGACGCGCCTTTGACGACGACCGTCTCTTTCGACTTCGCGCGTTCGGCCATGAAGCCCAGGGCTTGCGCAGGGATGTTCAGATCCTTTTCGCCGTACACGAACCACGACGGGATCGTCTTCCAGGCGGGCTCGCCGGCCGCTTCGCCGAGCGCGGCTTCGGCCACGGGCCGCTGCGAGACGGCCATGGCGACTGCTTCGTCGAGCGGAACGTCCGCGGCAAATTGCGCGTGGAATTTATCCTGTTGAATGTAGAGGTCCTTGTTGCCGTCCGCGAGTTTCACCGGTGCTCCGAGCGTCGGCCCGAGCGTGCTGCCGGGGAATTTGCCTGACAGCGACAGAGCGGTGTCGCCGGCTTCCGGCGCAAACGCCCCGACGTAGACCAGCGCCTTCACCTTGTCATTGCCATTGCCCGCGGCGCTGATGACCATGCCGCCGTACGAATGGCCGACCAGCACGATGGGCGCCGGCAAACTCGCGAGCAGATCGCTGACGTACTGCGCGTCGCTGCGAACGCCGCGCAGCGGCACGGCGACGGCGATTGCGCCGTAGCCATCTTTCTTCAGGATCTTGGCGACGCCGTTCCACGATGCGCCATCGGCGAACGCGCCGTGCACGAGGACCACCGTCGCTTTGACGGGAGCTGGCTGCGCGGTGGGCGCAATCAGCGCCGCGGCGATGAGCAATGTGGCTGCAAGATATTTCATGGCTGGTTTCTCTTCGAAGTTGAGGTGCGACTGGGGATGAGGCGCCATCAGAACAGATGCGCACGCGAGCCGCGATTAGACGAAGGTTTAGGTAGGAATGGGGGTCTGGCCCCAATTACCCGATGTTCTTTTTCAGGAACTCGAGCATCGCGCTGTATACATCGGCGCGGTTGTTCTGATTGACGATGCCGTGTTCTTCGCCCATCTCGCTGATCCACACCGGCTTGTTGCCAGCCTTCCTGAGCGCGTCGCGCATGCGTTTCGCATGTTCGAACGGCGCGCGCCGGTCTTCCTTGCCATGGATCAGCATGACCGCGGCCTTGATCTTGTCGGCGTTGTATACCGGCGAACGTTTTCGCAAATCTTCCATGTTGGTTCCGAGCGCCTGACGCAGATAGATCATTCCACTCGCGCGCGAGCGGATGTCGCCTTTCTCGAACAGCAGCGGCAAGTCGTACACGCCCGACATTCCGATCGCGCACTTGAACAGATCCGGCTCGCGATACGCGCCGGCCAGGGCCGCATACGCGCCATAACTCGCCCCGTAGATGCACACGCGCTGCGGATCGGCGGTGCCCTGTTCGACGGCCCATTGGACCGCGTCGGTGACGTCGTTCTGCATCTCGCGGCCCCAGCGCCGGTAACCCGCGAAAGTGAACTCGCGGCCGCGGCCGCCAGAGCCGCGGAAGTTGACCTGCAGCACGGCATATCCGCGCGAGGCGAACAGCTGCACCTCACCGTCGAAGTCGTAGCGGTCGAAGCTGCCGTGCGGGCCGCCGTGCACGAGGACGACCATCGGCAGGTTCTTGCCCGTGCCGCTGCGCGGAGTGGTGAGGTAGCCGCGTATTTTCATGCCGTCCCGAACCTCGATTTCGAAGGGCTCGGTCGGGGATAGATCTGCTTCCTTGAGCGCGGGCCGGCCCGGATGTTCTTGCAGGATATTGAGGTTCTTCACATCCACGAGCAGAAAAACCGGCGGCATCTGCGGCGCGCTCACCTGGGCGACCGCCAGCGACATGTCGCGTGTCTGGCTGGTAAACGTGACATTGGCGTTCTTGTAGATAGATCGCAGCATCCGGTGCGCGCGCGCCAGCGGATGCTCCTGATCGGGGTACCAATACCCCGGGTAATGATCGTCGTAGCCGTACAGCCAGACGCGCCGTTCGGAATCCGTTCCCTCCACACGCGCATCCGAAATCGCACTGTGGAACAGCACCCGCTGCTCTTGCGTGGTGGGGTTCCAGACGATCACCGAAGACGTGGAGGTTCGCACGTCGTTGAGCGCGAGGAATTCGCCGGGAGTGTCGGCTTCGGCGAACGGCTTGACGAACGTGGCCGGTTCTTCGCTGGTGGCCATCAGCTTCCAGCCCTTGTCGGCCGGCTGGAAGGCGTGCACTTCGACTTCGCCCGCCGCGGTCTCACCGGTGACGAACAGGGGCTGGTGATTCCTGTCGGTGACGTAGTCGGCGAGCCTCACGGGTGAGCCGGCGAGCCGCGAGACTCTGCCGGTACGCATGTTCAGCCGCTGCAGGGAGCTCGAATCCGTCGTCGTTTCGTAACTGCGCGTCTGAATGAGCGCGGACCCGTCGAGCGGAATGTCGACGATTTCGGCCCAGACGTTCATCGACTCGCGTTGCTTGATCAGGTGGCCCACCTGGTCCCTGCCGGCGCGAATGCCGAACAGGATATCGAGCTTCGTGCCGCCGACATCGAATGCCATGATTTCGCCGGTCGGCACCTTGAACACGCGGTATCCGGGGATCCGGCGGGCAGGCTGGATCACCAGACGGTCTTCGGTCGCCCAGTCGAAGCGATCGATTTCCAGCATGTAACCCATGGACGTCTCGGCGGTCACCGAGAAATCCGGGTAGTTGACGACCGTCATCGATTCGGACTTGTCCGAACGTTTCGAGTACGCGATATGCGTTCCGTCCGGGGAGATCTTCATCGATTCGATGTCGGGGTAGTTGATGTATGCCGACACCGGCGGCACGGTGCAAAACGCGCTCGCCGGAAGAACCGCGATCAGGATCAGCAGGCATGGGCGAAGGAGATTCATCTCTGGCGCTCCCGGACTCGACGGACCGATTCTGCCAGACGGCACGGCCGCGTGAACTGCGAACCCGCGTCGGCTAGCGCGCAGATCGAGTCGGGTCAGCGTATTTTCCCGGGCAGGTGTGTGCCGGTTCGTGGATCTACTTGGGGCCGCGCCGCGCAGCGTGCCGGAGTTGCCTGCTAATTCGACGCAGGCACCACGTTTCCGGCGCCGATGTTGCTCGCGAAGAACGCCAGCATGCGGTCGTAAAGCTGTACGCGGTGTTCTTCGCTGCCGACGCCATGCGCCTCGCCGCCCTGGCTGATCCATTCTGGCTTGTTGCCGGCTTTCTCGAGCGCTTCACGCATGCGCTTGGCGTGCTCGAACGGCGCACGTATGTCTTCCGTACCGTGCACGAGCAGGATTTTCGCCTTGATCTTGTCCGCGTTGTACACGGGCGAGCGCTGCTTCATGTCGTTCACGTCGGTGCCGATGGCTTCCCGCATGTATCGCTGGCCGCTCTCGCGTTCCTGGACGTCGCCCTTCTCGAACATCAGTGGCAGGTCGTAGACGCCAGCCACGCCCACCGCGCACTTGAACAGGTCGGGTTCGCGATAGGCGCCGGTCAACGCGGCGTAGGCGCCGTAACTCGCGCCATACGCGCAGATGCGGCCTCGGTCCGCGATGCCTGACGCGATGGCCCATTTGACGGCGTCGGTCACGTCGTCCTGCATTTCGCGGCCCCACTTGCCATAGCCGGCGAAGATGAAGTCGCGCCCGCGGCCGTCGGAGCCACGGAAATTCAGCTGCATCACCGCATAGCCGCGGGACGCCAGCAACTGCACTTCGGAGTCGAAGCCGTACGAGTCATGGGACTGTGGGCCCCCGTGGAGAAACACGATCATCGGCAGGTTCTTCTGCGCGACGCCATTCGGAGTAGTGAGATAGCCACGGATTTTCATGCCGTCCCGCACCGTCACCTCGAACGGGTCGGTGGGCGAGAGGTCTTCCTTCTTGAGCCCCGGATACGCCGGCAGCTTCTGCAGCAGCTTCAGATTCTTCACGTCGACCAGGTAGAACGTGGGTGGAATCCGCGGTGCACTGATGAGGGCCACGGCGAGTGCCATGTCGCGCGTCGTGCTCGTGATCGAGATGTTGGCGTCCTTGAAGCCGGCGCGCAGCGAGCGATGGACTTTCGCGAGTGGATGCTCCGGGTCCGGATACAGGTATTCACGATAGTTGTCTTCGTACCCGTACAGATAGACCTTGTCGTCCGGATCGACGCCTTCGACACTGATGTCCGAGATGTCCTTGTGGAATAACGGCTGCCGGTTTCTCGTGGTGGGATTCCAGACGATGATCGATTTCGTCAAAGTAGTCTGGTTGTCGAACGCGAGAAACTCTTCCGGGTTGGTGGTGACTGCGAACGGCTCGATCTGGCCCTTGCCGTCAATGCTCTTCTCGACGAATTCCCAGCCTTTGTCCTCAGGCCTGAAGCGGTAGATCGAGTAGTCCCCGCGCTCATCGTCGCCCGTGAGGAACACCGGCTGGTTGTTGGCATCGATGAGGTAGTAAGGATTGCGGATCGGCGAGCCGGCGATTCTTGCCAGTGATCCGTTGCGCACGTTCATGCGCATCAGGGAGCTGGAGTTGGTCTTCCGGTCGTAGCTGCCGGTGCGGATCAGCACCGCGTCCGTCTCGGGCGGCAGGATCTTGACGATCTCCGCCCACGCGTCCGTGGCACGGCGCGCCTGGATGATGGTGCCCGTCGCGGCGGAGCCGGCGCGGTAGCCAAACAACATGTCGGACCGCTTGCCGATCACGTCGACGCCGATGATTTCACCGGTGCGCACCTTGTACGCCCGGTAGCCGATGAAACGCCGCGCCGGTTGGATGAGCAGGCGCGAGTCGCTGGTCCAGTCAAACGTGTCGATGTCGATCTGGTCGCCGAAGTGGGAGCTGGTCTGGACGGCGAGGTCGGGATACCGCAGCACCGACAGCAGCTCGAATTCCTCCGAGCGTTTCGTCACGGCCAGGAATTTTCCTCCCGGCGAGATCTTCACGTCCTGGATCTGCGGATAGGCAGTGAACGCAGAGACAGGAGGTGCCGAGGTCGCGGTGCTGCAGAGCGAGGCTGTTGCCACGGTCAGAAGGAACGGACGCAGAAATTTCATCGAAGCTGCTCCCAGCCATGAAGGCTCATCGATTTTCCAGAAGGTCTGTCGCGCACCATTGATCAGTGTCACGACTCCCGGAATCGTGACATTTGATTGTTCACCAGGCTACGCAGGCGCGCATCACCGCACATTGACTTCCGCCCAATCCAACCGCTCCTCGACTCGATGAAACGCATCGTCCCCGATCTCCGCCGTGGCGCGCATCCTCACCAGGGCTTCGCGCTGGGCCGCGACGATTCGCGCGCGCAGCTGGTTCCGGACCGTCCGCCCGGTTTCCGTCGGCTCGCCATCTTCTCCAACGGCCGACGTCGCGAACTCCTCGCGCAGGATCTCCGCAACCTCCGTCCCATCCCCATCGAGGATCTCGTTCGCCACCCGCGAAAGGCGTTCCTTGGCCGCGCGGATTTCGTCATCGACGGTGCTGTCGGCGCGCAGACGCATCGCGAGGATCAGCGGCCGCAGCGTGAGCCCCTGCAGGATCAAGGTGCCGACCACGACGCTGAACGCACACAGCAGGATCAGGTTGCGGTACGGAAAATGCGCCGGCAACGCGTACGCCGCCGCGAGTGTCACGATGCCGCGCATGCCGCACCAGCTCACCACCACGCTGGCGTTGAGCCGGGGCGGCATCGGGCCGGGCCATCTACCCGCGCCGAACCACTTGAGTTTCAGATACGCGACGCGGTTGTACGTCATCACCCACGCAAACCGCACGAACACCACCATGCCGAGCACGGCGGCCGCGACCCGCAGGTAGTGATGCCGTTCGTCGGATTCGAGGTCGCCGAGGATCGGACGCAGCTGCAGTCCGATCAGCATGAACGCCAGCACGTTCAACACGAACACCACGGTCTCCCACACGGCGTACGAGGGCAGGCGTATGCGCGCGGATTGTTTGCCGCCGCCGATGCGTGAAATGGTGATCGCGTAGGTCACGAGGGTGACGATGGCGGAAAGGCCCGCTTCGTCCGCGAGGATCCACACGCCGAACGTGGTGACGAACTGCAATACGATCGAACTCGGCACGTCGGTCAGGGCGCCCATGAGCCGCAAGGCGACTTGCGCGAGCAGATAGCCCACCACCACGCTCGCCAACATCGCCAACGCCTCGGGCGCGATGCTGCCGGTCGTCAGCGTGCCGCCCATGGCGGCGCCGACGGCGATGCGATAGACGAGCAACGCGGTGGCGTCATTGAGCAGACTCTCGCCCTCTAGGATGACGAGCATGCGATGCGGAAGGCGTAGGTGGCGCAACACGGCCGACGCCGCTGCCGCATCGGGCGGCGCCACGATGGCGCCGAGCGCGATGGCCGCAGCCCACGGAATGCCGGGCACCATCCAGTGCACCAGCCATGCCACGGAGGCGGTGGTGATGCCGACGGCGATGACGACCAGGCTGAGCACCGGCACCCAGTTGCGCTTGAGGTCGCGTAACGAGGTGTCGTACGCCGCATCGAGCAGTACCGGCGCCACGAACAAGGCCAGCGTGAGCTGCGGATCGAGCGTGAACGCCGGCGCGTTCGGAATGAAGGCGAGGGCGGTGCCGCCGAGTGCGATCAACGAGGGGTAGGGCAGGTTCAGCCGGCGTGCGATTGCCGTCAGCACGACGGCGCTCACCAGCAGGACGAGGATCCATTGGAAAAGCAGCATGCCGGGATTCTAACCGCCGGCATGCGGCTTCTTCACCGGTGTCCGTAGTCCGTGAAGACGAAGTCCCGCGATTTCACTATGGTGTGGCAGGCGAAACCGCACTTGGCGTCGTTGCCCTGCGGGGGCGTGCCGGCCATCGTGCCGGGCGCGAACTTGTCGGTGGCGGCGTCGTAGTCGAACACGGCGTATCCCCAGCCGCCGCTGTCGGCGAACCGCTTGCTGTCCTTCACCATGAGGTCGACGTTCTGCTGCGTGCCGGGCACCGTCGCGTTCGGGAAGAACTGATGCTTTTTCGGCGCCCAATGGATCTTCGCCATCTTGGCACCATCGGGGACCGGTTTGCCGTTGCCGGGAATACCGGCCTTGAAGGCCGCGATCATCGCGGGGTTGCCGAGGATCACGGCGATGGCCTTGTCGTTCGAGCTGACCGAGACGGTCTCCCAGGTCTCGAATCCCTTGAACTCGGAGAATGCGAGTCCACCCGGCACTTTGAGGCTGTACTTGTCCTGGGCGGCGGGTGCCGCGGACTGGGCTACCACGGCGATGGAGCCCGCCAGGGCGGCGCAACTAACTAGAACACTGAGGGATTTCACCGCGGCATGCATGTCGTACTCCTGGGTATCGTGGTCGGACAGCCGATCAGACCACATGCCGCAGTGAGTCTGAACTGCACTTTGGTACCGACTAGCTACGCTCGCAGTGTGCGGAAGCCGGCGCGAATCTCTTGCGCGAGGATGCCAGGCTGCTCCCAGGCCGCGAAGTGACCGCCCTTGTCTGCCTTGTGGTAGTGCACGAGCTTCGGATACGCCCGTTCCGCCCAGGAGCGCGGCAGCTGGAATATCTCATCCGGAAAGACGGTGACGGCCACCGGGATTCCGATGCCCATCGGCGCGAAGAACGGCAGCTTGTTTTCGCGGTAGAGACCGGCGGCGGAAATCGCCGTGTTGGTGAGCCAATAGAGCGTGATGTTGTCGAGCAGGTCGTCCCGCGTGAGGCCCTGGCGATTGCCGTCACCGTGGCCGTCGAGGATGTGCGTGCGCAGCTCGTGGCTCCACAGATCGTTGTCCAGGATCCAGGCGGCCAGGCCGACCGGCGAATCCCCCAGCCCATACAGCGCATGCGGATGGCGCGCCATCTGCTGGGCATACGACAGGCTGTTGGCAAAGAAGAAGGCGAGCCGCTCGAAGGCGCGCTTCTCGTCTGGCTCGAGCCCCGGCGGCGGATTCCCGGATCCGAGCGCAAAGAAAATCTCGGTCGGTACGGCCGATTGCAGGTTGACGTGGATGCCTAACAATCCGGGCGGCGCCTGCACACCCATCTGCTCCGTCACGAAAGAACCCCAATCGCCGCCTTGCGCCACGTAGCGCGAGTAGCCGAGCCGTTCCATGAGCACCGCCCAGGCGCGTGCCATCCGCGTGGTGTCCCAGCCCGGGCCGCTCGGTTTGCCGGAGAACCCATAACCCGCCATCGACGGAATGACCACGTGGAACGCGTCTGCGACGCTGCCGCCGTGGGCGGTGGGATTGGTGAGTGGCTCGATGAGCTTGAGTTGCTCGACGATCGAACCGGGCCAGCCGTGCGTGACGATGAGCGGCAGCGCATTCTCGTGCTTCGAACGAACGTGGATGAAGTGGAAGTCGAGGCCGTCGATCGTGGTGATGAAATTCGGCACCGCGTTCAGCCGCTTCTCGAGCTTGCGCCAGTCGTATTCCGTGGCCCAATAACTCGCGAGTTTCTGCAGGGTCGCGAGTGTCACGCCCGGCGCCGCTTCGTCAGCCGGTTCGTTGTCCGGCCAGACCGTCGCATTGATGCGCCTGCGCAGTTCGGTGAGCTTCGCCTCGGGGACATTGATGTGGAAATGCCGGATGTCCGCCGCGTCGGCGCCTGCGTGTTTCGGAACTGCGTTCACCTGTGTACTCCCTGGAGAAGTGAGCCGCGACCCGTCAGGAAGCAGCAGTGCGATTCGCCCGGACGCAAGGGTGCGTGCTCCACCACCTCGCGACTATCGAAGCGTCGCTCGTCGGGTTGTACCCGGTCGGTTCGGCGGCGTGCGAAATCCTCGTGAGAAACCTGTTCCAGCGGTCCGCGCCGCTGCCCGTGTGCAAAACCTGCGTGGTGTTTTCCCGGATGTACAGCACCGTACTGGATGTCGCTTGCATAGTTAGTCCTCCAGATCCTGACGGAGGACAGTACGCAGCCCCGCGCCGTGACGCGATTGCACATTGGTATAGGAACGCAAATGAAAAGGCCCGCAGACGAGGTCTGCGGGCCCGATGGCGTCGTGCCTTCCCGGCTTACGGGTTGCGAATCGTCTTGAAACTCGCGCGCAGCTCGTCGACGAGCAGCGCCGGCTGCTCCCATGCGGCAAAGTGACCGCCCTTGGGCGGCTGGTTGTAGTGGATGAGCTTGGGATACGCGCGCTCCGCCCAGGACCGCGGCAGCTGGTACAGCTCGTCGGGGAACGCGCTCACCGCAACCGGAATCTTGACGCCCATCTCCGCGAAGAACGGTTTCTTGTTCTCACGGTAGAGGCGCGCGCCGGAGATCCCGGTGTTGGTCAACCAGGTGAGCGTGATGTTGTCGAGCACGTCGTCACGCGTGAGACCTTCGGCCTTCCCTTCGAAAGTGCGCCGGATCATCTGGTAGCTCAGCAAGTCGTGATCGAGGAACCACGCGGCGAGGCCGATCGGCGAATCCGCGATCCCGTACAGGGTCTGCGGATGGTTCGCCATCTGCTGCGCGTACGACAAGCCATGGACGAAGAAGTAGTCGAGCCGTTCGAAGGCGCGCTTTTCATCCGGTCCGAGGCCCGGCGGCGGCGTGTGGCTGGCCGTCGCCTGCAGGATTTCCAGCGGAACCGCGGAGGGCAGCGTGGTGTTGATGGCTAACAATCCCGGCGGGGCCTGCACGCCCATGAGCTCCGTCACGAATGCACCCCAATCACCGCCGTGGGCCACGTATTTCGTGTAGCCAAGGCGTTTCATGAGCACGTCCCAGGCCTGCGCCATGCGCACGCAGTCCCAACCCGGGGCGGTGGGGCGTCCGGAGAATCCGTAGCCAGCCATCGACGGGATGACCACGTCGAACGCGTCCATTGCCGTGCCGCCGAACGCGGTCGGATTCGTCAGCGGCTCGATGAGCTTCATCTGTTCGATGATCGATCCCGGCCACCCGTGTGTGATGATGATAGGCAGCGCGTTCTTGTGCTTCGACTTCACATGGATGAAGTGAATGTCGAGGCCGTCGATCTCGGTGACGAAATTCGGCACGGCGTTGATCTTCGTCTCGATCCTGCGCCAGTCGTATTCCGCACCCCAGTAGCGCGCGAGGTTCTGCATGGTCGCGAGCTGCACGCCTTCGGACTCGTCGGACACTGTTTCCTTGTCGGGCCAGACGGTGGCGTTGATGCGCTTGCGCAGATCGACGAGCTGCGCCTCGGGAATATTCACGTGGAAAGGGCGGATGGCGGTGTTGTCACTGCCAACCTGCTTGGGAACGGCATTCATTGCGGTACTCCTTGGAGTTGCGGAAAAAGCGGAAAGACTCAGGAGACTCGCGGCGGCAGCTGCCGCGGTGGCTCCGACAAATCGACGCCTGTTGAGGCCGGGCAAGTTCTGCATGGCGAAATCCTCTGTTGACTAGTTGGAACGGCGTGCGCCGCTGACGGCCCACGCGCAAGCGATCACAGCAGAGGCGTCGGCATCGTTGAGTTCACGATGGTGTCGGTCGACACCTTGGTAGGGGGACTACTTTCGTCGGGTCGCCGTGCCGACGGCGGTCTGCTGACATTCGATCCGCATGAAACGCATTCGCTACTTCGCCATCGCCACTGCTGTCGCCTTCTCGGCGGGAGCGTCTCTTATCCCGCTCGCCGTCGACGCGCCGTACGATTTCGCACGGCACGAAGCCGTCACGCTGCTTGCGGCAAGATCAATCCCCAGCGTGCCGGGCAAACGCCTGGTCAGCATCCTGGTCGACTATCCACCCGGCGCTGGTTCCGTACCGCATCGTCACGCGGGCTCGGCCTTCATCTACGCGTACGTCCTCTCGGGACAGATCCGCAGCCAGATCGACGACGAGCCGGTTCGCATCTACCGGGAGGGTGAGTGGTGGTTCGAGGGTCCGGGCGCGCATCACCGCGAGAGCGCCAATGCCAGCAAGACGCGGCGGGCGCGGCTGCTCGCGGTGTTCGTCGTGGATGCCGCGGAAAACGAATTGACCACGCCGGATGCGCGCGCCGGCAGCGACTAGCTACAACGTGCGCGGCCGGCGGGGAAGCGCCCGTCAGCGCCGTTCTTCTACCTGGTCGAGGTACGCCACATAACCTTCGGCCTCCATGTCGTCGCGATGAATGAATCGCAGCGAGGCCGAGTTGATGCAGTAACGCAATCCGCCGCGGTCCTCCGGACCGTCGTCGAAGACATGACCCAGATGGCTGTCGCCATGCGCGGAGCGCACTTCCGTGCGGACCATGCCGTGCGACTTGTCCGTCAATTCGTTGACGTTCGCGGGTTCGATCGGTTTGGTGAAACTGGGCCAGCCGCATCCCGAGTCGAATTTGTCGGAAGACGCAAACAGCGGCTCACCCGACACGATGTCGACGTAGATGCCGGGCTCGTCGTTGTCCAGATGCTGTCCGGTGCCGGGCATTTCGGTCGCGCCTTTCTGCGTGACGCGGTACTGCTCGGGCGTGAGCGTCGCGATGACGGCAGGATCTTTGCTGTACGTGGGCATCGGCTGCTCCTGGGCTGTGTGGATGCTCGAGCGAGAGGCCTCGATTTCAGCAGACCCGCAACCGGATTGCGATGACACCAACGTGTGCTCAACCTTTGACGAACTCCGGCCGTTCGAACGTGGGATTCGGGTAGTTGTAGAACCCCTGGCCGCTCGCGACTCCCAGCCGGCCCTTCTGGAGGAAATGCTCGTCCACGTAGCGCGCGTACTCGAGCGCCAGCGGATTGGCGTTGCTCTCGCCGAGCAGCTTCGCGACATGGTGCACCACGCCCAGGCCCATGCGATCCATCATGCCGAACGGGCCCATATGCGTGCCCAGCGTGATCATCCAGGTACGGTCGATGCTCTCGAAGTCGCTCACGCCGCGCACCACGAGATCCACGGCCGCGAAACACCACGGCACGATCAGGCTGTTGACGATGTAACCGTTCTGTTCCTTGCGGATCGGAATCGGCACGAGGCCGATCTCGCCGGCGAACTCCAGCAGCGCCTCGAACAGGGCCGGATCGGTGCCCGGATGGCCCATGACTTCGCCGATGTTGGCGTCCCAGACACCGATGGCGAAGTGCAAGGCCAGAAACTTCTGCGGCCGGTCGACGAAGCGCGCCAGCGCGCTCGGCGGCAACGTCGACGTGTTGGTCGTGAAGACCGTGCGAGCCGGGGCGTGCCGCGAAGCCTCGCGCCAGAAGGATTCCTTGATGGCCAACGACTCGGGCACGGACTCGCTGATCAGGTCGGCATCGCGTACGGCCGACGCGAGGTCTGTCGTATAACTCAGGCGTGCCAGCGTGTCGTCGACCTGCTGGCGGGTCGCGCCGCGCTGGTTAGTGAAGAGATCCGCGTACTGCCGGTGAAACACCTTGCCTTTCTCGAGGCCCGCGGGAATGGCGTCGTACACGGTGACGTGTTTGCCGTGGAAGGCCATCTGCCATGCCACTTGCGAGCCCATCGTGCCCGCGCCAGCGGTGGTGATCCTGGAGAAGCGGTCAGACATCGCCTGTCACGCCTTTTTCGGCGTGCCATTTTTGTTCGGCCGGCGGCCGCGACGCATCAGTGGATGGACGCAGCAGCACCGCGGAGATGCGCGTCATCCATTCGCGCGGCAGGAAGCGGTAGCTAGACGCCATCAGCCGGTTGCGCAGCCCCGGGATCACCACGGCGCGGCCCCGGTCGAGCCCGCGCAGGCCCGCCGAGATGACCGGACCGGGATCGGCGAGACGGCGGTAGATCGCGGTATGGCCGACATCGGCGCCGAGCGCGTCGACGAAGCCGGTGCGCGTCGGGCCCGGGCACAGCGCGGTGACCGCAACGCCTGCCGGGCGCGCCTCCGCCCACAGCGCCTCGCTGAACGACAGCACGAAAGCTTTGCTCGCGCCGTACACCGCCTGGAAGGGCGCGGGTTGAAAGGCGATCGTCGATGCGACGTTGAGAATGCCGCCGCTGTGCCGCGCAAGCATTCCCGGCAGGAAGGCGCGCGCCAGTGCAACCACCGCGTTGACGTCGACCGCTATCTCGGTGGCTTCATGGTCCGCATTGGCCTCTGCAAACGGACCGTAGCTGCCGAAGCCGGCGTTGTTCACCAGCACTTCGACCGGGCGGTCGCCGACGCGCTCCAGCAGCGCGGAAATTCCCGCCGCTGTCGCGAGGTCCGCGACTACGGTTTCGACCGCAACCTGCGGAGTATCGCGGCGGATGTGGAGTGCCGCGTCTTCGAGGCGTGTCTGGTTGCGGCCGGTCAGTACGAGCGACATGCCGCGTTGCGCGAGCCGCGCGGCGATCCCGCGGCCCAGTCCGGACGACGCTCCCGTGACGATGGCCCAGCGATTCTCATAATGGATCACAGCGAACCTCCTCAAGCCTTGATGAAGGCGAGCAAGTCACGATTGATCACCTCGGCGTGCGTCGTGCACATGCCATGCGGATATTTCTCGTAGACCTTCAGCGTGCCTTTCTTCAACAGCTTCGCGGACAGCAACGCCGAGTCGGCGATGGGCACGATCTGGTCGTCGTCGCCGTGCATCACCAGCGTCGGCACTTCGATCGCTTTCAGATCGCCGGTGAAGTCGGTCTCCGAGAAGGCCTTGATGCCGTCGTAATGCGCCTTGGCGCCGCCCGTCATTCCCTGCCGCCACCAGTTCTGGATCGCGCCCTGCGAGATCTTCGCGCCCGGACGATTGAAGCCGTAGAACGGGCCGCTTGCGAGGTTGAGATAGAACTGCGAACGGTCGGCCGCGAACTGCGCGCGGAAACCGTCGAACACCTCGATCGGCAGCCCGCCCGGATTTGCCGCGGTCTTCAACATGATCGGCGGCACCGCGCCGATGATCACGAGCTTGGCGATGCGGCCGGACTTCTGGCCGTGGAGCGTGGCGTAGTGGGTTGCCTCGCCGCCGCCGGTGGAGTGGCCGATGTGCACGGCATTGCGCAAGTCGAGGTGTTGAACCACGGCGGCGATGTCCGCGGCGTAGTGGTCCATGTCGTGGCCGTCGGCCACCTGGCTCGACCGGCCGTGGCCGCGCCGGTCATGTGCGATGACGCGGTAACCCGCATTCAGGAAGTAGAGCAATTGCGCATCCCAGTCGTCGGCGGACAGCGGCCAGCCGTGGTGGAACACCAGCGGCTGCGCGGCCTTCGGCCCCCAGTCCTTGAAGTAGATCTGAACGCCGTCTGTGGTTGTGATCGCGGACATTGGATGGTCTCCGGGGTTGTCAGCCGATGAACTGGGTGCCTGCGCGGCCGCGGCAGCGGTCGAAGCGGTCCATCCCGCCGCGATGGCGCAGGCGCCGCCTAACAAAACGTCGCGCCGGGACGTGGCGGCATGAGTGGCTTGTTCGGGATGTGGCATGAGGCGACGCCTCGCGGGTCGTGGATGATTGGCGGCGATCAGAGCGGATCCGGCGCGGCGGTGTAATTAGATGAAGGTTTAGATCGGGCGCGGCGCGGGCATCGACGCGCCGATGCCGGTTCCGTACCATGAACGCATCGAACCCGGTCACCGGAAGATAAGAATGCGGCGCGTGCTCCTGTCGTTTCTGCTGGCTGCTCCCGCGGCATTTGCGCTCGACCCGACAAAGGCGATCACGCAGTACGGCCATTCGATGTGGACGCTCGATGCGGGATTGCTGCCCGGCACCCCGACCTCGATGGCCCAAACTACCGACGGCTACCTGTGGGTGGGAACTCGCACCGGTCTCGTCCGCTTCGACGGCGTCCGCTTCGTGCCATTTTCTCCGCCGCAGGGCGAGGCGCTGCGCTCCAGCCGGATTCTTTCCTTGCTAGGTTCGGCCGATGGGAGTCTGTGGATCGGTACGCGCGCGGGGCTCGATCGCTGGCACGGCGGGCACGTAACCAACTACAAGGATTCGCCGGGATCGATCAACGACATCGTCGAGGATCGCGCCGGCAAGATCTGGTTCACGAGCATGAACGTCCGTGCGGCGAAAGGTCCGTTGTGCGCGGTGACTGGCGATCAGGTCGAGTGCCACGGCATCTCCGACGGTGTGCCGCTCGAGGAGGCCCAGGAAATCAGTCTCGACTCGCAAGGCAACCTGTGGACGGTATCGAGCCGCCAGCTCATGCGCTGGAAGGAGGGCGCCTCCCGGACCTGGCTGCCGGCCGAACTACCGGCGTCGAGCGCTCAGAAACTGATTGACGTCGTGCAATCCATCGCATTGGGAAAAAACGGTGAAGTCTGGGTGGGCGGCACCCAGCCCAGCCGCGGACTCGGCCTGTTGCATCTCCAGGGCGACGAGCTGCGCTCGTATGTCACGCCGGAGTTCGACGGCCGCAAACTGTCGGTGTCACCGTTGCTCGTCGACAGCAACAATGCGTTGTGGATAGGCACGCAGGACGATGGACTCTATCGCCTGCACGAGGGAAAGGTGAGCCACTTCGGCAGGACCGACGGCCTTTCGGGCGATACGTTGCAAAGCATGTTCGAAGATCACGAGGGAACGCTTTGGGTTTTGACGACGCGCGGCCTCGATGCGTTTCGCGACCTGCGCGTGACGAGTATCACGAGCCGGGAAGGACTCAGCGCCGAGCTCGCCAACGCGGTTCTCGCGGCGCGCGACGGCACCGTGTGGATCAACGCCTGGCATTCGCTCGACGCGTGGCGCGACGGAAAGATGACCTCACTCGATCCGCGCCATGGCCTGCCCGGTGACGAGGTGACGGTCCTGTTCGAAGACCCAGCGGGGGCGCTGTGGGTAGGCGTCGACGACGAGGTTCATGTTTTCGAGGGCGGAAAATTCAAACCCGTTCGCCAGCCCGATGGCAGCCCGATCGGGTTCGCGCAAAGTATCGTCGCGGATGCGCAGGGAGATGTCTGGGTACTGACGAGGCCGGACCGGCTGTTCCGCACGCGCGACCGCAAGGTCGTCGAAAGCATTCCGTGGCCCACTCCCGGCTTTGCGTTGCGCGGCAGCGTTGCCGATGCGGCCGAAGGCATCTGGCTGCCGCGCGCGAACGGCGACCTCACGCGCATCCGGCGCGGCAAACTGGAGAACTTCGAATTTCATCGCCAAGCGAATACCGGCGTGATGCACGATCTCGCCGCGTATTCCGATGGCACCATCATCGGTGCGACGCCGGTCGGCGTCGCCAGCTGGCGCGGCGGCAAGACGCAGACGATGACTGTGGAGAACGGGTTGCCCTGCGTCGACATCCACTCGGTGCTGATCGATCGCCAGCAGCGGCTGTGGCTCTACGCGACCTGTGGCATCGTCTCCATCGAAGCCGATCAGATGCAGGCGTGGTGGAAAGATCGACGCGCGACGGTGACGTTTCGCATGTTCGATGCATTCGACGGAGCGCAACCCGCGCGCGCGAATTTCGCGCCAAAAGCGTCGGTCGGCCCGGATGGCCGCCTGTGGTTTGCCAATGCGAGCATCGTGCAGGTTCTCGACCCCGGGCAGATCATCAGCAACGCGGTGCCGCCGCCTGTGCAGATCGAACAGCTCATGGCGGATCGCAAGCCGTTTCCGTTGGCGCAGTCCGTGCGTCTGCCGCCCAATAGCAGCGATCTGCAGATCGACTACACCGGATTGAGCTTCGTCGTGCCTGGAAAGACGCGTTTCCGCTACCGGCTCGTCGGGCACGATGCCCATTGGCAGGACGTCGGCACGCGCCGCCAGGCGTTCTACAACGATCTGCCGCCGCGCGACTATCTATTCGAAGTGACCGCGAGCAACAACGACGGCGTCTGGAGCCGCAAGAACGCGAGCCTGGCTTTTTCGATCGCGCCCACGTTCACCCAGACGCGCACATTCTTCGTGCTCTGCGGGCTTGCCGCGCTCGGCCTGATCTGGCTGCTGTATTTGTATCGCGTCCGGCAGATCGAGCAGCGCGTGCGCATGCGCACCGAGGAACGCCTGGGGGAACGCGAACGCATCGCGCGCGATCTGCACGATACGCTGCTGCAGGGATTGCTGAGTGCCTCGCTGCAGCTGTCGGTGGCCAACAACCAGATGGCGGCGGATGCGCCCGCGAAACCTCTGGTGGAAAGAATCCTGAAACTGTTGCGCCAGATCGTCGACGAAGGCCGCGATGCGGTACGAAACTTGCGCACGCGGCAATCCGCGTCCGCCGCGCTCGAGCAGGCACTGGCGCAGATCCCGCGGGACCTGGGTGTGGATGACAAGGTTCCGGTCCGGCTGCTGGTCGAAGGAACTCCGCGCGTGTTGCGTCCGGCGGTCAGGGACGAGGTGTACTGGATCTGCCGCGAGGCACTCGCGAATGCCTTCCGCCACTCGAGTGCATCGAGTATCGAGGTGGTGCTCGAATACTCCGCGGTCCGGTTTCGCCTGGCGATTCGCGACAATGGTGGCGGCATGGATCCGGCCATCGTCCAGGCGGGCCGCGAAGGGCACTGGGGTCTGTCGGGCATGCGCGAGCGCGCGAACAAGATCGGTGCTACGTTCAAAGTCATGAGTGGCAAGGGCGCGGGAACCGAGATTGACCTGGTGATGCCGGCCGTAGCAGCTTTCGAGAAACCATGAGCGATCAGCCCGCCATCCGAATCCTGATCGTCGACGACCACCCGCTGTTCCTCGAAGGCATCGCCACCGTCGTCGCGCACGAGGCCGACATGCAACTCGTCGGCCGCGCCTCGACGGCGCGGCAGGGCGTCGAGGAATTCCGGCGCGTGAAGCCCGATGTCACGTTGATGGATCTGCGCCTGCCCGACATGAGCGGCATCAGTGCGGTGGCGGCCATTCGCGCGGAATTCCCGGATGCACGGGTGATCATGCTCACCACTTTCGAGGGTGACGTCGAGATTCAACGCGCGCTGGCCGCGGGAGTGCGCGCGTACATGCTGAAAAGCGCGCCGCTCGAGGAACTCGTCGACGTGATCCGCAAGGTGCATGCCGGGCGCAAACATCTGCCGGCGCAGGTGGCGGAGAATCTCGCCGAACATTTCAACGGCGACGATCTGAGCGAGCGGGAGATCCAGGTGCTGCGGCGGATGGCGGAGGGCGATCGCAATCGCGACATCGGCGAGCAACTGTCGATCTCCGAGGAGACCGTGAAGGTGCACATCCGGCACATCATGGACAAACTAGGCGCGAAGGATCGCACCCAGGCGGTCGCCATCGGATTGCGCCGCGGCGTCATTCATCTGTAGTAACCCGAAAGCGGTATCGGCCGGTAGCGGGCAGGCGGGGCGCAGCGAAGGCGCCCGCTGAATAGCCTGTTGCGAATGACACCTTTATCGGCCTGCAACACTCCGTTGCAACGTACCTTCACGAATTTCCCGTCGGGCCCGGTCGGCGCGGCATTGTTTTTTCTGCGCGTGTTCGTCGGCACGTCCGCGATCGCGGAAGCCGTGCTGGCGATCGCGGCCGATCATTCACCATGGCGGTTCGTGGCGGCGATTCCGGCGGCGCTCGCCGGGCTCGTGTTGCTGCCCGGCTTGCTCGTGCCGGTCGCCAGCGCGTTGCTCGCGGCGGAAGGCGTCGCGATGCTCTGCCTCGCGCGGCACGGCGCGCTCGTACTGTTCGAATCGCGCATGGCGCTGATCGAATTCGTCGTCATGGCCGCGACGCTTGCGGTGCTCGGTGCCGGAGCCATGTCCGTCGATGCGCGCCGCTTCGGCCGTCGCGAGATAGAGATTGCGTGACCGCAACCCAAAAGGGTTATTGCCGTGTTCCCTAGGGGCGTGACGCGCGCCGCGTCCCCGGTGTTCAAACTACCGCGGCGATACGCAGTCACCGATGGGGAGATCAATCTCATGTATGCAGAACATTCCCGCGCCCAGCCGATCGGGATGGCCGTTGTCCGCGCCGCGCAGGCGCCCACCGTTTTCATCGTGGACGAGGACCGCGCCACCCGCGAATCGCTCGACCTGCTGATCCGTGCCGCCGGCTGGCAAACCGAGTGTTTCGCCTCGGCCGAGGATTTTCTCGCGCGTCCGCGGACGATGCGGGCGGGTTGCCTGCTGCTGGATGTTTCACTGCCGCAGCTCGACGGCCTCGCGCTCCAGGAAATCATCGCGGACCGGCGGGAAATGCCGGTGGTATTCCTGACAACCCGATGCGATGTCGGCACCAGTGTCCGGGCGATGAAGGCGGGCGCCGTCGATTTTCTGACCAAGCCCGCCAGTCACCCCGCGGTGCTCGGCGCCATCCGCTGCGCGCTCGATCGCAGCCAGCGCGCGCTGACTGAGGAGGCATCGATGCGTGTCCTCAGGAATCGTTATGTCCTGCTCACACGCCGCGAACGCGAAGTCATGGAGCTGGTCGTCTCCGGGCGGCTCAACAAGCAGATCGCCGCCGAGCTCGGGACCTCGGAGATCACCGTCAAGGTTCATCGCTTCAACATGAAGCGCAAGATGGAGGCGGATTCGCTCGCCGCGTTGGTGCGGATGGCGACGCAGCTGGGATTGCGCGTCGGCGCCGGCCGCACCGTGAGCTAATAAAGTGAACGAGCACAGCAGTGTGCGCCGCCAGTTGATATAAATGCCGCCGAATGGGGAAGCTGGAGAGTAGCCCGGGATTGACGCTGGCGGACGAAGCCGGCCCCGTACGTGGCTGGCTCACGCGGTATTTTCGCCGTCGCGTACAGAACAACGCCGAGGTCGAAGACATGGTCCAGGATGTCTTCGCGCGCATGGTGGCGCGTGACAGCACGGAACCAGTCCAGCATCTCGGCGGCTATGTCCTCAAGACCGCCTCCAGCGTTTTCGCGGACTGGGTTCGGCGCCGCTCATCGCACGCGGCCAATCGGCACGTCGCGTTCGAGCCCGAATTGCACGGCGAAGAAGAGGCGGATCCGGAACGTATCCTTGGCGGAAAGGAAGAGCTGCGGGCTGCGACAATGGTCTTGTTGCGGTTGCCGGAACGCACGCGCACGGTGTTCATCCTGCGCAGGCTCGAGGGACAAAGATTCCAGGACATCGCCGCCCACCTCGGCATCTCGGTGAGCGCCGTGGAGAAACACATGGTCCGCGCCATTCAGCAGCTGAGTCTCGACATGGAGAAGCGCCTTGGTTCGTGAAGCGTTGACGGCCGAGAAACTGGGCGCACTCGAGCCGCGCGAGGCGGCCGCGTTGTTCGTCGCGCGGCGTGCGGAAGGGCTGACCGCGAGCGAACAGCAGTTGCTGGACGTTTGGCTCGCGAAGAACGATGACAACCGGCGCCAGTTCGAGAACGCCGACCGCGCCTGGCAGACCTTCGCCGCTTCCGCAGGTGACGAGATCCTCGCGGCAATGCGCGCGCATGCGTTGGCACCGCGCCCGCGCAGCGGGGCGGGCTGGTGGCCCGCCGCCGCGGCCGCCGCGGTTTTGCTCGTCGCGATCGGGCTCGTCTGGAACTTCATGCCTTCTTCCGGGACTTTCGAATACGTCTCGCTGCTCGGCGAAGTGAAGGAATTCCAGCTCTCCGATGGCAGCAGCGTGACGCTGGACGGCGAAAGCGCGTTGACGGGACGTTTCAGCGGCAAGAGCCGGAGCATCGAGCTGCAACGCGGCCGCGCGCTGTTCGCGGTGGCGCACGATCCATCGCGGCCGTTCAGCGTGACTGCCGCGGGTCGGCGCGTCGTCGCCGTCGGCACGCGGTTCGATGTGAATCTGCTGGACGATGGACTCACGGTCACGCTGCTCGAGGGGCGGGTCGATGTCGAGTCGCTGGACGCAACCACGGCGCTGGCGAAGCTCGACGCCGGCCAGCAGTACGTCGAGCGTCGCGGCAAAGTCGAAATCCGGACGCTGAGCGGCGCGGGTGAGAGCGCAATCTCCTGGCGGAAGGGGCTCGTCAATTTTGACGACCAGCCGCTGTCCGATGCCGTGGCAGTGATGAATCGCTACTCGCCCGAACAGATCACGATCCGCGATCCAGACGTCGCGTCGCTACGCGTGTCGGGCCAGTTCCGCGCCGGCGATTCGCAGCGATTTGCCGAGACGCTTGCGGAGATGCATGGGCTGCGGGCGATCCGCCAGGATCACCGGATCGAGCTGGTGCGGGAAAAATAAATCGTCGCCGCGCGGTGCGGCGAGATGTGGATTTTCGATTCTGCTCCGTCCTCATAGGCAAGAAGGAGGCGGACCATGACACCCCACATCGCAACTGACACAAGTTCATTCCGCCCGGCGCGCCCGGCGGCATCCACGGCGGTGCGCGCCGTCGTGCACATCGTCGATAACGACGACCACGTGCGGCTCGCGCTGCTGCATTCGCTCGAAGCCGCCGGAGCGGAGCTGCAAACCCACGCCCACCTGGACGAATTCCTGGGCATCCATCGGGCCGGACAGCCGGGCTGCCTGATCATCGACGCCGAGTTGCTCGGGGCACATCCGCTGCCGCGCGCGATCCATTGCCCGATCATCGTGACCACCCGCGGCGCGGAAGTCGCGACGGTGGTCATGGCAATGAAGGCGGGCGCTGTCGATGTCGTGGAGAAGCCGCCGTGCGGGCGGAGGCTGGCTGCGGCGGTGATCGAAGCGATCGAGATCGATCGGCAGCGCCGTCTTGCCGAATCCAGTCACGCCGCCGTGCGGGCGTGCTTCGCGACGCTGACTCCGCGCGAGCGGCAGGTGATGGCGTTGGTAACCGCTGGCAAGCTGAACAAGCAGGTGGGCGGCGATCTCGGCGTGAGCGAGATCACGGTGAAAGCGCACCGCGGGTCCGTGATGCGGAAGATGGGTGCGCGCTCGCTGGCGGAACTGGTGCGCATGGCCGACGCGCTGGCCGACGCCATGGGCGAAGCGCTGGCGTCAACGCCTAGAAATGGCAGCTCACTCCAAGCTCGAAACGGCGCATACGCGGATCGCCATAACGGCTGTAGCCCGGGCCGTAGTTGAGATACATGTTCTCACGCGGCGGGCTCTTGTCGAGCACGTTGACCACACCGAGCTCGAGAGTGACGCTATCTACCGGACCCAGGTTGCTTGCCGGAATCCGCCAGGTGCCATACAGGTCCAGGTAGGTTTGCGAAGGAATCCGCGCGGAACCCTGGTACAGAACCGCATCCTCGGGCGTCAGCAAACTGAAAGGGTCCGGGCTCACGACGAGACTGCTGCCGAAGTACTGCAGATTGGCCCCGACCGTCAGATCGCGCCGCGACCAATCGAAGCCACCGTTCGCGCGCCGCTGCAGCGGCCCGTCCACGTATCCCGCCCACTGGGTGTCTGGCTCGAAGCGCTTTTTCCGCACGTTGCTCTTGTGGTAAGTCGCGTCGGCATACAGGCGCAGCCGACCGTCGAGCATCGACAGCGGCCATTCCGCGCGCAGGTCGAATGCATCCACTTCCAGCGCGCCGTCGTTCGTATCGCGAACATCGATCGCTTCGATGCGGCCAACGGAATATCCGTTGGCTCGATCCGTGTCGGTCGGCGGCGCCCGCGTGACACGCTCGGGCCACTCGTCTTCATGTGCGATGACTTGATTGAAGTCATATACCGTCAGGTCGTGTGTCCTGCGGATGCGCGAATAGTCGAGCGCCAATCGGGGGCCGTCCAGCCCGCCGGGGGTGAGGACCACGCCAAGAAACAATGTGGTCGCCCGCACCATCTCGAGTTTCGAATTGCCGGAGTACTGCAGCAGGACGTCGCCTTCCGATCCGAGCGCCGTTCCGCCGCGCTTGGGGTCGGGATCGGGGTAGTACGAGATGTAGCTGTACGTCGCAGGCTCCAGTTCTACGAGGTTGGCGATCGGCGGCGGCTGGTCGCCTGTCGCGTAGCTGGCGCGCAGCATCAGCCAGCGCGCGGGCGAGACTTTCGCGCCGACCGTGTAAGCGGTGCCGGTGAACTTCGAGTGAAGTATTTCGATGTCCGGCGGGATGACCATGTTGGCAGGAAAATCGTCTTCCTGTTCGTCACGCCGGACGGCGAGCTGCAGCTCGAGGTCCCGAATCAGCGGCACGGCAGCGGACTCGTCGAATACCCGCGATCTCAGCTCTCCGTAGATCGACCGCGTCAGCCGCGCGCGCGGCGAGCCGCGACTTTCGTCGGTAAAGGGCGTGCCGACGTCGACGTAGTGGACCTCCATGCTGGGCGGCACGCGCTCGGATCGACGCTCGGCCAGCAGGGTCAACGTGGCAGGCCCGGCGCGCGTCGCGAAGACCGGACCCGCCAGGCGCAAGGATTGCGCGGTGAATCGGCTGCGAAAATCCACATCATCCCGGCTGCGCAACAGGTCGGCCTTGACCACGCGGTCGAACGCATTCCAGTCACCCAGCGGATTCGTGTCGAGATCGGACTCGTCGCCGGTCAGATACAGGGACGTCCCCGACAGCGGCACTTCGTCGGCGAGTGAAGAAAAATAGCGCAGCCGTCCCCAGCTGGCCTCGACGGTGCCGCGCCAGTCGAAGGGCAAGCCGCCCTCGAGTCCGGCGGTGTAGCGGGTATTCTCGATGCGTTTCCGAACGCCGGTTTCGAGGCCGACGACGGGAAAGTTCACCGTGATCGAGTCGGTGAACGGATTCGCGGGTGATGCGGCTTCGAGAATCGCCGAACCATTCGAAAAGATTCTCACCTGCGGGGAACCATCGGACTCGCCGTGGGTGCGCAGCATGACGGCGTCGACGTAAGTTTCCCAACCGGATTCGAATCGATGCCGGATGTTGGCGAGCAACGAATCCGATTGCGGGCTCGGGCCCAGGTCGGATCTGGCCTGGGCGTCGTCGACGCTGAAGTCGACATCGCCAGCGTGTTCCTCGAGCGCCGCGGCCAGCGCCGCATTGTCTCCCGAGAAACCGATCGGTAGATAGGTGAGATTGGAGCCGAGCGCCTGACCGCCGAACTCCGGTTTGAAGGTGAGATCGGGATTTATGATGACGTCATACGTGTCGGGGTCGATCCGATACCAGCTGCGCACGGCGACCGAATTCCCGTTCGGAAAAATGAAAGGGAAGTATTCGGGGTATACCTCGAGAGTCCGGCGGCGATCGCGAACGCCGAACGTTCTATCGAGAACGCGCAGCGACTCCACTTCCTCGTGGGAGCCGGACAGCATCAGGTGGGTTGCGCCGTCATTGAGTGTCTGGCCGAAACTCGCCTCGAAGCTGCGCCGCCGCGCGTCGCTGCGCGAGCTGATCCCCTGGGTTGTATGAAGTTCGAGACCGTCGACGTCGCGATTCAGCACGACATTGACGACACCGCCGAGTGCGCCGAACCCATGGATGCCGCCTGCGGCGCCGGTCAGGATTTCCATGCGTTCGATGGCGTGCACGGGGATTGCGTTGAGATCGGACTGCCGGAATCCCCGCACGCTGTTGGGGATCGATGGCATGCGTCGTCCGTCGACGAGCACCACCGTGTCGGTGGCACCCAGACCCCGCAGGTCGATGGATGACATCAGATCCGCGCCGAGTGCCCCGAAGGGAAGTGCGGTGGTGTTGGCAGTGACGCGGGTCGCGATGTACTGGTCGATGTTGTCGCGGTGCGCGCGGACAATTTCCTCGCGGGTAGCGACCGTGTAGGGCTGCACGTCATCCTCGGACCGGCGGATGTCGGCGTTCTGCGTGCGCCGCCCGACGACGAGAATTTCGGCGACCGCGGCGTCCTGCTGGGCCAGCGGCGCAGTAGTTCGACGTTCGATGATCCAGGCGCCGGACGCGGCTCTGCGGACCGTCAGATCGGATTCGGACAACATCTGCTGGAGCGCGGCTTCGGTGGTGAGTTTTCCGGCGACCGGCGGCGAATGGAATTCGCGCACCACGTTGCCGTCGTACAGAAGTTCGACGCCGGTCTGGTTCTCGAGGTCTTTCAAACCGGTGAACAATGGCCCATCGCCGATGCTGACCGTGAGCTCGAGAGCCTCGGCATGCGCGAGGGTGGGCAGCAGCAGCGCCCACGCGGAGAGAGCCGCCACGATAGATCGCCCAGACATCGACGCCTCCCGGACGTTTCGCTTTTGTCAGGACGGCAAACCATACTCCGGCGCGGCCACAGTGGTGAGCTTTCGGAACACCGCGGGGGATTGCTGCTGTCGAAAGGCCCGATTTGTTCGATACTGGGGCGTTGCCGATCGACACCATCGTGTCATTGGCGCGTCCCAATAGTTGTGCTGCGATGGGCGGCGCTAACAGAGCAAGGTGATAAAGATGAGTCAGCAGCAAAGTTTCCGTCTGGCGGAGCCGGTGCAGGCAACGGACCACGTCCGCGGACCCGAACACGCGCCGGTGACCATCGTCGAATACGGCGATTTCGAATGCCCGAGTTGCAAGCAGGCCGCGGGCGCCGTGAAGTTGCTGCTGGCGCGCTTCGAGCAGCGCGTGCGGTTCGTGTTCCGGCATTTTCCGCTCGTGGAAGTCCATCCGCATGCGCTGCGCGCCGCGGAGGTCGCCGAATGCGCGGGTGCCCAGGGCAAGTTCTGGCAGATGCACGACCTGCTGTTCGACAAGCAGAACCATCTCGAAGCGGCGCAGCTGCGCGGCTATGCGGAATCGCTCGGCCTCGACATGGCGCGCTACACCGCCGAGCTCGACGACGAGATCTATCTACAGCGGGTGCGCGAGCATCAGAAGAGCGGTCACGCGAGCGGTGTCCGTGCGACGCCCGGGTTTTTCATCAACGGCCGCATCCTGGACGCTTCGTACGGGCTTGGTGCCCTGGCTGAAGCTGTCGAAGCGGAGCTGCGATCGGGCCGGTAGACCGTGCGGTTGCTACGAGTGTGACTGCAGCGCCGCCGCGAAAATCTCTTCATCCCGCCAGTCACCATCGAAGCGCCGGCCGTTGATGAAAAATGCCGGCGTGCCGTTGACGCCGCTTCGAACGCCGCTCATGAAATCGCCGCGCACGCGCTGGTGCGGCGCGCCGCCCGCCAGCGTAGCTTCCAGCGCCGCGATGTCGAGATCGAGTTTCTTCGCGAAGCGTTCCAGGGCCGCGCCACCGAGCGCGTTCTGATGCTCGTACAACATGTCGTGTATCTCCCAGAACTTGCCTTGCGCCGCGGCGGCTTCGGCGAGCTCGGCGGCGGCGGTTGCATGAGGATGCGCTTCGGCGAGCGGAAAATTGCGGAACACGAAACGCAGGCGGTCGCCAAACCTGGCCTGGATTCGTTTGACGATGGGATACGCCATGCCGCAGTAAGGGCACTCGTAGTCGCCGTATTCGACCAGCGTGATCGGTGCATCGTCACGCCCCTGGACGTGGTCGTTCGGTCCCGCGGCCGGCTTCAATTCGCTGCGGCTGCCGCTCATGTCTTGTCCTTCTGCAGCGATTCCAGCGCCTCGAGGATGCCATCGGCGCCGGGATTGACTTCGATCGGCGATAGATAACTCCAGCGGATGAGGCCCGCGGCGTCGATCACGAACAGCGCGCGCTCGGAGGTGCCATCCTCTTCGCGGTACGCGCCGAAGCTGCGCGCCAACGCGCCCTTGGGCTCGAAGTCCGCCAGCAACGGAAACCGCAGCCGGCGGTTTTCGGCGAACGCAGCATGGCACCACCGGCTATCTACTGAAACGCCGAGCATCTGCGCGCCGAGATTCTGGAATATGGGTAGCACTTCGTTGTAGAGCGCCATCTGGTCGCCGCAGACCGGGCTCCAGTCGGCCGGGTAGAACGCGAGCACGACGGGCTTGCCCCGCAGGTCCGCGAGCGTGACCGTGGTGCCTTGGGTGTTGGCGAGGGAGAAGGAGGGTGCGGGTGCACCAGGTTGCAGCAATAGGGGCATGGGATCTCCGGATTCGAGCGCCAATGAAGCCAGAGCCCAGGGCTGGTCGCAAGTGAGGAAATCTATCAGGAATAAAGGCGGCCGGCGCCCGGGGAGAGCGCGCCGGCCGCCATCCGTCAACGCAGGGAACGAAACGCCGCGCGCATTTCGCTGGCAAAGAGCTCGGGCTCTTCCCAGGCCGCGAAGTGGCCACCCTTGTCGACTTCGTTGAAGTAGACGAGATTGCTGTACGCACGCTCGGTCCAGCTGCGCGGCGCCTGGTAGATCTCGCCCGGGAACACCGTCACGGCGACGGGTAGTTTGATATCCGCCGTGCGCTGTTCGACCGCGTTGAAGTTGTTGGTGTTGTTCTCCCAGTAGAGCTGCGCCGACGACACCGCGGTATTCGTCACCCAGTAGAGCGTGATGTCGTCGAGCATCTCGTCCAGCGTCAGCGAACGCTCCGGCTCGCCGCCGCTGTAGGTCCACTGCGCGAACTTGTCGTAGAACCAGGAGGCGAGCCCAACGGGTGAATCTGTCAGCGAATAACCGATCGTCTGCGGGCGCGTCACCATCATCGCGCCGTAGCCGGCATTCTTCTGGAAGAAGTGGCTGAGCTTGTCGTACGCGGCCTTCTCGACGGGCGTGAGATTCGCTGGCGCCGGAGCACCTGCGCTCATCGCCTTGGCGGCATCCGCGGGCACGGTCGCCGGCATGTTGACGTGGATGCCTAACAAGCCGGCGGGCGCCTGGCGCGCCATGGCGTCGGCAATGACCGAGCCCCAGTCGCCGCCTTGCGATACGTAACGTTTGTAACCGAGCCGCTTCATCAGCACGTCCCAGGCGCGGCCGATGCGCTCGGGTCCCCAGCCGGTGGTTTTCGGCAGCTCCGAAAAACCATATCCCGGCATCGACGGAATGACGAGATCGAACGCGTCGGAGGCCGTGCCGCCGTGCGCGGTGGGATCGGTGAGCGGTCCGATCGCCTTGACGACCTCGAGCACCGAGCCCGGCCAGCCGTGCGTGACGAGCAGCGGTAAAGCGTTCGGATGTTTCGATTTGACGTGAATGAAATGAATGTCGAGACCGTCGATCCGTGTGACGAACTGGGGCAGCGAGTTGAGCTTCGTCTCTACCTTGCGCCAGTCGTAACCCGTACCCCAGTACTTCACCAGTGCCTGGATTTTATCGAGCTTCACGCCCTGCGATTGATCGCTGACGGTTTCACGCGCCGGCCAACGGGTCGCGAGGACGCGCTGGCGCAGGTCGTCGAGCACGGCCTGCGGTACTTCGATGCGGAAGGGGCGAATGGCGTCGGCGCCCGTGGCAGGCGCGGCGAGCACGGGGCTGGAAGCGGCAAGCAGCCCGAACGCGACCGACGCGGCGGACAGGAGCATGCTCCATTGTGGAAGGGCGGACCTGCGGCCGCGCGTCGCGGCGGCCGGTTGGTAGTTAGACATTGCGTATTCCTTGTGCGTTTGGTGTGAGGCGATGAGCCGCGATCACAGCAGGGGCCGCCGACGCGGGCGATTGCACCTAGGTGTCGGCCGATACTTTGGTCTTGCGATTCGCCGCAAGCGGCGCGTTTCAACCGAACGTGAAGGCGTACAGCGCCGCGCCGGGATCGAGGAACTCGATGACGAATTCGCGCTCGACGACGGGCGCCTTCTGCCGTATCAGCTGATACAGCCGCCGGCCGGAAAGGGTGCCGAAGCCGAACTCGTCGGCGTCGGCGCCGTGCGCGTTGCCGGGTGGTTTGCCGTCCAGCGTCACGCGGAATCGTACCGGCTGCCCAGGTATCGCGGCACCCATGACCAGGTGCAGGTCGCGCGCGTGAAAGCGATAACTCAGGCGGGTGTTTGCACCGTTCGCGGTTGCGGCATCGGCGCGCAGCGTCCATTCGCCCGCCACCGCCCATCGATTGAGGCGCAGCCGCGGAGGCAGTTCGTACTGATGCCGGCTATGGGGAATCGCCCCGCCGGGCGAGGCGAAGTTCTGCGTGCGTTCGAGGCCGAGGTAATTCTCCGCGGAGCGCAGGTTGTTCCAGTCGGCCGCCGCTTCCGCGCCATCACCTGCGACCGCGACGAGGTCGCGACCGACGCCGGTGGCGCCGGCCTCGGCCAGCAGCTGCTGGATCGCCCGTTCCGCGCCCTCGTAGTCGCCTTCACCGAATTGATGGCGGCGAATGCGGCCACGCGCGTCGACGAAATACAGCGCGGGCCAGTACGCATTGCCGAAGGCGCGCCAGACGGCGTGGTCGGCGTCGAGCGCGACTGGATAGGTGATGTTCATGTCCTTCACCGCCTGGCGCACGTTGTCGGCGTCGCGCTCGAAATCGAATTCCGGCGAGTGCACGCCGATCACCACCAGGCCCTGGTCGCGATACTTGTCGGCCCAGGCGCGCAGGTAGGGCAGCGTGCGCAGCCAGTTGATGCAGGTGTAAGTCCAGAAATCGACCAGCACGACCTTGCCGCGCAAACTCGCGGTTGTCAGCGGCGGCGAGTTGAGCCAGCCCAAGGCTCCCGAGAGCGCCGGCATCTGGCCTTCATCGGCCACCGCCGGGCTCGCGGCGAGCGTCGCGCCGGAAAGCAACGCGGAGAGCAGGAACCTGGAAGCTTTCATGAGGGACTCAGTGTTCGAGAAACCGCGACGCCTGTGTGACGAACTCGCGGTGGTACTGGAATATGCCGCCGTGCCCTGAGTCCGGAAATATGCTGAGCTCCGCGTCGGGCAGCGCGTGAAAGAGATCGATGGAATTGTCGGTCGGTACCATGATGTCGTCGTCGCCGTTGACGACCAGCACGGGTAGTTTGATCTCCCGCAGCGGCCGGCCTTGCGCCGCGTCGCTGCCCCAATGAGTGATGGCGACGAGGTGCGCGGCGACCGTTTCGTTGCTCACCGCGAGGTCGCGGTTCTGTCCGCGGTCTTTCAGCCGCAGCAGAAATTCATCGGCGGCCCGCTGGCTGCCGGGGGTCTGCGAGAAGAACAGGATGTGTTTCGCGTGCCGGTGATCGGCGCCCGATTCGGCAACGGCCGCCTGCAGCACTTTCGCGACCTGATCGATGCCCGCGCCGCCCGCGGGACCGGTGCCGGCGAGAATCAGGCGGCGGACCAGGTCTGGCCGGTCGTGCGCGATGAGTTGCGCGATGAATCCGCCCATCGAGAATCCCAGCAGGTCGATGTTCGTCAGCCGCAGCGCGTCGATGAAGGCGATGGCATCGCGGGCCATGTCGGCAATGTTCGTCGGCGTGATACCGGCCGATCCGCCGACGCCGCGATTGTCGAAGATGATGACGCGGCGATTTGCCGCGAGACCGTCTACCACCGCCGGATCCCAGTCTTCGAGTACGCCGGTGAGATGGTTCAGCAACAGCAAAGGAGCGGCGGATGCGGCGCCAATCTCGCGATACAGGAATGCGCATCCCGCGGCGTCGATTTGCCGGGTAGCCGCGTTCGCAAAAGTCGGGTTCATGCCGCGCTCAGATCACGTTCAGCGCGATGGGAATGCTGCCCTTGAGCGCCTTGGAATACGGGCAGGTGTCATGCGCGGATTCCACCAGCGAGCGCACGACTTCGGGCGAAAGCCCCGGCACTTTCACGTTGAGGCGCGCGGCGAGCGAATACGCGTCGCCCGTGAGCACTAGATCGATCTCGGCATCGATGGACGTGCCCGACGGAATCGTCACTTTCATGCGGCGGGCGGCGATGCCCATCGCGCCCTGGAAACAAGCCGACCAGCCCGCGGCGAGCAGCTGCTCGGGATTCGTGCCGGTGCCGGGTGTGCCAGGTACGGAATGTTTGATGTCGAGGCGACGGTCGCTGCTCTGCGACACACCGCCGTCGCGGTCGCCGTCGGTATGAACTTTGGCGGTGTAGAGAACTTTGGGCTGGGTGTTGTCGAGCATGGCGATCTCCGCGTGGAAACAGGCGCGGATCAAAACAGATGCGACTGCGCAGCGCGATGACACGAAGGTATTGGCACTAGCACAGATCGCCGCGCCGAAGCGGGGCGGCGCTCATGTTCCTTTGATGACAGTCAAGCGGTTTCGCGACTTTCTAACTACCAATGCCTCGAAAGAGGTAGGCGAATTCCCCCGCATGGCCGACGGAAAGCGCATGCACGAGTGGTACCTTGCTCGCCGTCGCCAACCGGTGACGCAACCCAAGGAAATGTGAATGCAATCGTCCAATCTCGCCGCGCGCATGGAAGACGCGGAACCCGATCTGCTCAAACTCGCGCGCCCGGCGCTGCAGGTCATCACGAATCCAGCGCCGGCACCGGCGCGCAGGAATGGTCCGAGCGTGTCGTTCAAGACGCGCCGGTTCGCGATTCGCGATCAGGGGTTTAGAACATTCCGGATCTTCTGATCCGGCAATAGCAATAAAGAGCACCGCCTTCGATCGCGCCTGCGACGAAGTGCGGCCGCTTAGGTTTTCGCGATGCGGCCCTGGCTCGAGACCAGCCCTTTCTCGCGCAGCTCTTCCTTGAAATACGCGTAGAAGATCGGCGCGGCGATCAGGCCCGTGATTCCGAATGCCGCTTCCATCACCAGCATTGCGATCAGCAGTTCCCACGCGCGCGCATTGATGTGCGAGCCGATGATGCGCGCGTTCAGGAAGTACTCGAGCTTGTGAACCACCACCAGGTAGACGAGCGAGGCGGCGGCCACCGGAACACCCTGGCTCAGGCACACGACGACGATGGCAGTGTTCGAGATGAGATTGCCAATGATCGGTAGCAGGCCCACGACGAACGTGAGTGCCACCAGGATTTTTACCAGCGGCACGTCGACGCCGAACAGGCGCAACACGACGTCGAGATACAACCACGTGAAGAAAGTGTTGATCAGCGAAATCCAGAACTGCGCGAACACCACGCGTTGGAACGCGGTGGCGAGCCGCGCGGCGTGACGCGCGATGTGTTCGGTGAGTGGCCGGCGCTCGGAGGGATTGGCGGCCTTCTGCATCGAGAGCAGCGCGCCGATGATCATGCCCATGAGCACGTGCACCAGTGAACGGCTGATGCCGCGGCCCGCCAGTTGCAGCGATCCGGCATTGGAGCGCAGCCATTCGGCGATCGTGCGCTGCAAGGTTTCGCCGTCCTCCGGCACATAGGCCTGCAGGTTGGCGGGCAGAATGGCGCGTGCATCTTCGATGATCTGCGCCATCTTCTGCATGAGCAGCGGCACACTCTCGCCGCTGTTGCGCATCAGCGCGACGATGCCGATTCCGATGCCGATGAGTGCGGCGATCACGGCCGATGCGATCAGCGTGACAGCCAGCACGCGCGGGCCATCGCGCCCGAGCGCGCGCAGCCGCAACCAGGGTGTGAGCACGTCGACTAGCTTGAAGACGAGCAGGCCGGCGAGCAGCGCCGACAACAGGTGCAGCTTGATGATCAGCCCGAGTGCCAGCGCGGCCAGCAGCCAGGCTGCGATGTCCGCGCGGGTGACCGGTTGCGTAACGGCGGTGTTCATGGAGTCCGCCGCGAGTCCGGTGATATCAGGCGGTCTTCGCGACCGGACCGCGCTCGAGCACGTTCTTCATGCGCTCGATGGATTTCTCGAGCGTCGCCATGCTGGTGGCGAACGAGGCGCGGAAATGTCCCGGCGCACCGAAGCCCGAGCCCGGCACCACGGCGACACCCGCATCGTTGATCAGCATCTCGGCGAAGGCGTTGTCGTCCTTGCAGCCGAACGCCAGCATCGCGGCGCTGCAATCGGCCCAGGCGTAGAACGCGCCGCTCGCCGGCAACGCAACGATGCCGGGCAGGCGGTTCAACGCGGCGATGAACCAGTCGTGGCGCTTCTTGAACTCGACGTTCATGTCTTCCACGCATTTCTGATCGCCGTTCAGCGCGGCGACCGCGGCTTTCTGCGTGATCGATGAGGCGTTGCTCGTGCTCTGGCCCTGGATGGTGCTCATCGCGTTCACGATGTCCTTCGGTCCGCCGCAGTAGCCCAAGCGCCAGCCGGTCATCGCATACGATTTCGAAACACCATTGATGGTGATGACGCGGTCGTAGAGTTCCGGCGCGACGGTGAGCAGCGAGGTGAATGGCTCGGCGCCCCACCAGATTTTTTCGTACATGTCGTCGGTGCCGACCAGCACGCGTGGGTGCTGCAGCAGCACGTCCGCGAGCGCGCGCCATTCCGCTTTTGTGTAAGCCGCGCCGGTGGGATTGCAGGGCGAGTTGATGAGCAGCAGCTTGGTCTTCGGCGTGATGGCCGCTTCGAGCTGGCGCGGCGTCATCTTGTAGCCCTGCGACGCCGGGCAGTTAGGCGTGACCGGCAGGCCATCCGCCAGCAGCACCATGTCCGGGTAGCTGACCCAGTACGGGGCCGGGATGACGCATTCATCGCCCGGATCGAGCACCGTCATGCAGAGGTTGTAGATGGTCTGCTTGGCGCCGGAGCTGACCAGAATCTGGTTGCGCTCGTAGCTGATCTGATTGTCGCGCTTGAACTTCGCGATGATGGCGTCCTTGAGCTCGGGGATGCCGTCGACGTTCGTGTACCGCGTGAAGCCTTTCTTGATCGCGTCGATGCCCGCCTCGGCGATGTGCTTGGGCGTGTCGAAATCCGGCTCGCCGGCGCCGAGGCCGATGATGTCCTTGCCCTCGGCCTTCAGTTTCGCGGCGCGCGCGGTGACGGCGAGAGTGGGCGAGGGCTTGACGCGTTGAACGCGGCGGCTGAGCGAATTGGGCACGGTGGGGAGACTCTTGATTAAAGGACGGGTTGGGATTCGGAAAACGGCGCGTATATTACGCGATCCACTTTCTGTAGACACGGCTCACTGAGCGGCCAAATGCATGGAAACTAAGCCTTTTGTACTGAAAGCAGACTACGAACCCGCCGGTGACCAGCCGCAGGCGATTGCCAAGCTGGTCGAGGGGCTGAATGACGGCTTCCGGCACCAGACGTTGCTGGGCGTGACGGGAAGCGGAAAGACTTTTTCGGCCGCGAAGATCATTCAAAGCGTCCAGCGACCCACGCTGGTGATGGCGCACAACAAGACGCTGGCCGCCCAGCTGTACGGCGAATTCAAGGAGTACTTCCCCGAGAACGCGGTCGAGTACTTCGTTTCGTACTACGACTACTACCAGCCCGAGGCGTACGTGCCCTCGAGCGACACTTATATAGAGAAGGACGCCTCGATCAACGAGCACATCGAACAGATGCGCCTGTCGGCGACCAAGGCGCTGCTCGAGCGCAGCGATTCCATCATCGTGGCCACGGTCTCGGCTATCTACGGTCTGGGCGATCCGGCTGCGTACCATTCGATGATCCTGCATCTGAATCGCGGCGAGCGTATGGACCAGCGTCGGCTGCTGCGCCGGCTCGCGGACATGCAGTACACGCGCAATGAAATGGATCTGCAGGCGGGCACGTATCGAGTGCGCGGCGACGTGGTCGATATCTTCCCGGCGGAATCCGCGCGTGAAGCGGTGCGCGTGGAGCTGTTTGACGAGACCGTCGAATCGATCGCGCTGTTCGATCCGCTGACCGGCGAGATCCAGCGCAAGGTGCCGCGCTTCACTATCTACCCCGGATCGCACTATGTGACGCCGAAGGAGCGCCTGATTGGCGCCATCGACTTCATCCGCGAAGAACTGCGCGACCGGCTCAAGGTGCTGCGCGAGCAGAACAAGCTGGTGGAGGCGCAGCGCCTCGAGCAGCGCACGATGTTCGACATGGAGATGATGAAAGAGGTGGGGTATTGCGCCGGGATCGAGAACTATTCCCGTTATCTCTCCGGCCGCGCGGCGGGTGAGCCGCCACCGTGCCTGTTCGACTATCTACCCGCGAATTCGCTGTTGATAATCGACGAGAGTCACCAGACCATTCCGCAGCTGGGCGCCATGTACAAGGGCGACCGGTCGCGCAAGGAGACGCTGGTCGAGTACGGCTTCCGGATGCCGAGCGCGCTCGACAACCGGCCGCTGAAGTTCGAAGAATGGGAGCAACTTGCGCCGCAGATGATCTTCGTCAGCGCGACGCCGGGCAAATACGAAGCGGCGCACGCGGCGCAAACGGTCGAGCAGTTGCTGCGGCCCACGCACCTGGTGGATCCGGTGGTGGAAGTGCGGCCCGTGGCCTCGCAGGTCGACGACGTGTTGAGCGAGATCAAGCTGCGCGCGGCGCAGGATGAGCGGGTGCTGATCACGACGTTGACCAAACGCATGTCGGAGGATCTGACCGAGTATCTGCACGAGCACGGCGTGAAAGTGCGATATCTGCACGCGGACGTGGAGACCGTGGAGCGCATGGAGATCATCCGCGACCTGCGGCTCGGCAAGTTCGATGTGATCGTGGGCATCAACCTGCTGCGCGAAGGACTGGACATGCCCGAGGTGTCGCTGGTGGCGATTCTCGATGCGGACAAGGAAGGCTTCCTGCGCTCGGACAATTCGCTGATCCAGACGATGGGCCGCGCGGCGCGCCATGTGAACGGCAAGGCGATCCTGTACGCGGATCGCATCACCGGGTCGATGCAGCGCGCGATGGAGGAGACCGACCGGCGCCGCAATGTGCAGCTCGCCTACAACAAGGAACACAATCTCACGCCGCTCAGTATCCGCAAGAACATCAACGACGTGATGGAAGGCGCGCGCGCCGATACCACAGACTTCGGCTACAAGATGGGCAAGAAAAAGCGCGGCGCGGAAGAAGCCGCGCCCAACCTGCGCATGTTGTCGCCCGAGCAGATCGTGCGCGAGATCAAGCGCATGGAAGCGGAGATGTTCAAGCGCGCACGCAATCTCGAATTCGAAGAAGCCGCGCGCCTGCGCGATGCCATCGAGAAGCTCAAGCAGCAGGAGCTGGGCCTGGTGGGCGGCGGGTTGGTGTCAGGTGGGACTTAGCGGAACTAGCGCTGCGCTAGTTTCGCTAAGTCCCACCTGACACCGACTTCATCCAGATGGCTACGCCGCACCACGCCACGAAGAAGCCGGACATCGATCCGACGGCGGCGTAGAAGAGCTGCAAGTCGTAACGCGCGCCAGCGTACGGCAGCCAGTCCACCACTCCTGCGATCAGCAAGCCGGCGGCGAGCAGCCCCAGCGCGATGATCCGTGCGCGATCGCTGATGTGGTAAGGCCGGATGAGCGCCCGCGCGGGCTGCCGGCGCAATCCATGCGCCCACATTCCGAGCAACACGAGCCCAACTACCGAGCTCAATCCGTGCAGGAAATGGTAGATCGGCAGCCAGCTCAGACCGGGCGTCGGGCCCAGCAACGCGGGGAAGGCATTCGTCGCGAAAGTCCCGCGGTGCGTGATGGCGTCCCACAGCAGGTGAGTGATCGCGCCCAGCACGATGGCGATACACGCGCGCGCGATCAGCCCGGGCGTCAACGGTTCGGTGCGCGCGAAGCGGGTGTGCCAGGAATCCCCCAGCAACGTGATGGTCGCCTTCTCGAGAAAACGCACGTAGAACAGCCACACGAGCAGTCCGGCGGGCAGCGCGAAAGTGAACAACCCCGCGAAGCTGTGCGTCACCAGCCGGCTCGACTCCAGCGAGAAGAAATACCCGAAATCCGGCGCCATGCTGCCGATCATCAGCGCGCTGATGGGCAGCAACTGCCGGCTGAGGCGATGCAGGGGCAGCACCGCCGCGGCGTGTGAAACGGTGAATGGCACGCGAATTCTCTGCTGAAGACGAAGCGGGGAGAGTACCGCGCACTTGCGTCGGACTTCAGGCAGAGATGGACGGGATCGTCCTCAACTCATCGTGAGGTAGACACCAGAAACCCGCCCCAGAAATACGGATGCTCGTAGGGGCGCGCGGAGCCCTCACGCACAGCCCGCAGCTTCAGTTGCGAGCGCCGCAAGGCGCCGGCGGCGTCGCCTTTCTGCGCGGACAACGCGTCGTACATGCCGCGCATCAGGCGCGCGGTGCTGCGATCTTCGACGCGCCACAGGCTCGCCACCACATGTTCCGCGCCGCGGCGCTGCACGATTGCGCTCAGGCCTTCGATCTCACGGCCGTCGTCGGTGGTCGCGCCGCCGAGGCCGCTCTGGCAGGCCGACAGCGTCACCAGCCGCAGATCGTGGAAGTCGAGATCCGCGATCGCATCGAGCGTGAGCTTATTGCCATCGCCTAACAACAGGAACGAGCGGCGCGCGTTGCCCGGCCGCAGGCTGAAATGCGTGCCGAGATGCAGCACGGAAAACGTGCGATCGACGGTGAGCAGCCCCTGCAGCCGCGCCTGTGTGAACGCAGCGTCCGCAAAACCCGCGCCGCCGAGCGCGCCGTTGCCGACCTCATCGCGCGGACAGGTGCGGCCGCGCACCGCGAGTCCTTCGATCGGCCCGCGCACCACGTCGCACAGTTCGTCTGCCATCGCGGGCAGCGCGTCGTATCCGGCGACGGCTTTCGTCAGGCCGAGGCCTCGCACGGTCAGCGCCGCCGTCGACGCCGGATGCGCCGTGGCACCGGCCGCCAGTTCATCGGGCACATACGATTCGATCGAGTAACGGTCGACCAGGTAGTTCCTGCCGTCGCTCAGCGTCGCGAACGGGATGTAGCGCAGCGCGCCATCCAGCCACAACACGAGGCGCTTCGCGCCGGCCCGCCGCGCTTCCTCGTCGAGCGGTTTCGCCACGGCGGCATAGAGTTCCTGCGACATCGCGCTCACGTCTTCGCGCTTGGCGATCGCATCCAGGAAGCGGCCGATGTCGCGCCGCAGTTTCGGCGCGTCGACCGCGGACTCGTACTCGAACTGCCCGCGGCGCGTGGCGATCAGAACCCGCAGCCGCGTGTCCGTCAGTAGATAGAATGCCAGCGCCGCGTCCGGGCCGAAAGCCGCGAGCTCGCGTGCCAGCCTCTCCGCCTTCACCGTGCGCAGCGTGGGCTGGGGCGCGGCGGTCCCTCCGGCGAGAAAACTCTGGATACGTTCGGCGCGCGCCGCTTCGCGTTGCTGTTGCCCGGACAACAACTGCGCGAGCGCGGCCTGCTCGGTGGCGCTGATGGTCTCGGTCTCGTTCAGGCGCGCCAGGCGGTCGATTTCGACGCCCGTGTTCGCATCGGCGTTGAGCAGTTGCAGGTACCGCTCGCGCAACGCGCTCTCGTCGGGCGTCAGCTCGATGCCGCTCTCGCGATTCCACTGCGCGTCGCGCAGCACGAAGTCGTACAACTCCTCCGCCTTGAGCAGGCGCAGGACGTCGAGCCCTTCATCGATGCGGCCCGCGGACATCAGCCAGTCCGCGACCGTGCGGTACACGCCGACCTTGTCGGCCAGGAAGGTGCGTTCGAGGCGGCGATCATCGCCGGCAAAGCGGCCGCGCAGCCGTTCGATCTGCGCGATCGATTCCTTACCGAAGAAGATCGCGAGTGCGGGGTCGGTGCGCAACTGCAGCACGCGCGCCAGCGCGAAGTCGGCGCGCCACAGCGGGTCGGGCGTGCCCAGCGTGTTGGCGGCGGACAACGCGCGGATCGCGAGCATGTACTGGCGCTGCGCATCGCCGCGTATTCCGCTCAGTTCGCTGTTCAAAGCGTAGACGTCGTGCCGCAGGAAGGGGTCGGCCTCGCGCGATGTCTCGATGCGCTGCGCGGCGTCCTCGCAGCTCGGCGTCATCGCGACCGGAGCGGCCTTGATCTCGAGCGCGCAGCCTTCCGCGATCGCCCGCAGGATCGCCGGATGGGAATCCGGCAGGCGCCCGCGATAGAGGACGAGGGCGCGTGCCACCGAGTCACGATCCGCGGCAGCGTCCTGGTTATCTCCGAGCGCGCCCAACGTCAGCAACGTGGCCGCACGTTCGACGGCGAGTTTCGGGTCGTCACCGGCCGCGCGCGCCGCGGCTTCGAGCGAAGCGCGGGCGAGATCGCGTTCTCCGAGCGCCAGTTGCACACGCGCGAGTCCGCGGTGTTGCGCAACGACAATCGGCCGCTCGATGTCGGCGTTGTTCCCGACGATGACACCCGCGCGCTCATACGTGCGCTGCGCTTCGGGCAGTTCGCCGAGCGCGAGCTGGGCGCTGCCGAGATATTGCAGCGGACGGACGAGAATCGGGGCGTCTTTGCCGCGCGTCGCCTCGCCGAGCGCGACCGCCTTGGTGGCAAAGTCGCGCGCCTCCGCGGGCCTGCCACGCACGACCAGCAACCCGGCGAGTTGTGTGTACGCCGCCAGCTGATGCCGCTGCAGCGGCGCGCCTTCCTTGCTTTCCGAAATGGCGACGGCCTTGCGCAGCGCGGCCTCCGCGCCTTCGAATTCATCGAGCCGCTCGAGACTCTGGCCCAGCCATACGTACGACGGCACGCGTTGCACCGCCGGGCCGGCCATTTGCTCTTCTATATGGATGGCGCGCTCGGCATGCGCGCGCACGGCGGCGAAATCTTCTTCGCGCCACGCGATGTTGATGTAGGTGTTTTCGATCGCGGCCGCCGCTTCGCTGACGGACGCATCGTTTTTCTCGAGGATGCGCTGCGCCTGGGCCAGCGATATCTTCGCGGCGGCGAAATCGCGCACGAATGCCTGGCTTTGCGCGAGCCCCACCAGCACCTTCTGCAGCTCTATCTTCTTGAGACCGGGGTTGTGTTCGCGGATACGCCGCGCGTTTTGCCAGGCAGCGATGGCATCGGTGTTGCGCCCCTGGCGCGTGGCGATCCACGCATAGGCCACGTGGATCTCGGCGACCTCGGTCGAGTAGGGTCCGAGCCGCTTCTCGAAGATCGGCCGCGCGAATTCGAGCAGCGGAATGGCTTCGGGCATGCGGTCGAGAAACGCGATCAGCGGCGTGCCGAGCGAGCCCACCCACCAGGCCATCTCGACGGAATCGGCGCCGCGCTCGCGCTCGACGCGCGGGATGACCTTGCAGATCAAGGCCACGGACGCGTTCGGATCCGTCTCGATGAGCTTCTCGACCGCCACGCGCAACGCCGGAAACGGCTCGGTGTCCGCGCCCGGGGTTGGCAGGCTGGCCATTTCCTTGCAGACCAGTGGCAGGTCGAACGCAAAGGCGCGCGGTGCCAATACCGTGGCTAACAACAATGCCCAGCCGGCACATCGCCGCGTCATTCAGGTCTCCGGATTTCGATGCGCAACACGCCGTCGGCAGGCGCGGGAATGCCGTGCGCGTCGAGTACCTGCTTGACGGCGGCGGGTAGTGGCAGCGGCAGGTCGGCGTCGATGCCGTGGACGTCCAGTGCTTCGTAGCCGGTGGCCTCGATACGCGCCGCTCGCAGCTCGGCGAGCAGGTCGCGCTCCAGTCGCGCGGGGTCTGGAGCCGTGAGGCGCACGATTCCCGCTTCGTCGCCACGCAATACTTCGGGAGTGGCAACCGGCCGCTGAATCTGCAAGACGACGCCGGCGGCGACCACCAACAACACGCTGGCGGCGAGCGGCAGCTGCCAGCGAGGCAGCCCGCGGCGCGGGGTGCGTTCGATGAGGCCTTCGTCCACCGCGCGTTGCACGAGCTGTGCCTCGCGCCGGGCCGCGGCGAGTTCGTCGTTCGCCGGCATCTCGGGCGCTTTCCTGGCACCGCTCAAGGCCGCGCGCAGCGCTTCGGCTTCACGGCGTGTTGCCGATAGATCGGTGGCGCGGCCGGCGAGGGCGTCTAACCACTTGGCATCGTCGTCCTTGAAATCTTCCTGGCTCATGGGGCTTCTTCCTTGCCGAAGGCGAGCTCGTACCATTCCGCGAGGTGAACCCGCGCGCGTTTACGACATTGCGAGATGAACTCGCGCGTCGCGCCGGGCGAGCGTTCGAGCAGCGCGCCGATCTCCTCGTGCGACAAGCCGTCGGCGGCGATCCAGGAGATGACTGCCGCATGGGATGGCGCGGCGGCTTCGAAGCGCGACCAGCACTTCTGGAAACATTCGGCCAGTTGCTGCCGCTTCAGATCGTCATCCGGCGTCGGGACGTCGCGTTGCGACAGTTCGGCGACCCGCGCGGAGAGTTCGGTATTCATGGCGTCGCCGTCGTTGAACGGCACTTCACGGCCGCTGCGGCGCAGCCAGTCGAGCACGCCGTTGCGCAGGATCGCGTCGATCCACGGCAGCAGCTCGGAGTCGCCGTGAAAACTCGCGCAGCGTTGCCACACCTTGATGAAGGTGTCCTGCACGAGGTCGCGCGCGGCATCGGGATTGCGGAGGGTGCGCAGCGCACGCGAGTAGAGCACCGCGAAGAAATCGCGATCGAGGCTGCGTAACGCCTGCTCGATGGCCGCTCCCCCGTCGCGGCACGCGCGCATGAAATTGTTCTTGTCCAGACGCACCCCGTCGCGGTGGGCCGCGCGAATTCACGCCCAAGCGTACCGCAGCCCATCCGTTGCGCAAGCGAAGCGGGTTTCATGCGGTAAAGACGCCCGGCGACCCCGATCGTCAGGAAAGCGGGATGGGAAAAAGGGGACAGATCTATTTTTCGAGCACGATCCTTCCGTGCGCGCCTTGGACCTGCCGAAAAATAGATCTGTCCCCTTTTTCCCATCCCGCTTTCCTGACGTTTGACCTCAGCGTGCGTCTTTAGCGAAACAACCAGAACCGCCGACGCGGAAAGGGAGCTGCGATGAACCTGCGAAACGTCCTGTATTTCGACGCCATGCTGACACCCAAGGTGATCACGGTCGTCTATTGGCTGCTGTTGCTCGGCTGCGTGCTCGCCGGTCTCGGCAGCCTCTTCTACACCGGCTTCCAGTACATGACCTTCGGCGGCTTCATGCGCGCCATCGGCATCACGCTGGGCGGCGTGATCGGCTCGCGCATCTGGTGCGAGCTGATGATCGTGCTGTTCAAGCTCAACGAGAACGTGCAGCGTCTGGTCGCCTTCGCCGACCAGACCCGGAGATAGGCCATGCGCACTTTCCGAATTGCAACACTGTCGCTGCTGTTGTTGTTAGCCGCGTGCGGCGGCGGAAAGCCGGGCCAGCCCGGTGCCTCCGCCGCCAACCGGCCCGCGCCGAGCGGCAACGCCACGGCGGAAGAAGTCGCCGAGGAAACACGCGGTGACGTCGATTGCCCCGCGGACATCGACAGCCCCGCGCGCGCCGCCGACGCGCCGGTCGACGACGTGGTCGGCGTGCGCCCCGGGCTCACGTTCGATGAAGCCACGAATGTCGTGTTGTGCACGGGCGAGTTGCTCGTCGCGTACCCCGACACCTCGCAGCGCTTCAACATCAAGACTTACGGCGCCACGATCCGCCAGGGTTTTGCCGCGCGTTTCGCCGAGCCGCGCGTGGCGAAGACCTCGCAACAGATCATGAAAGAGATGCAGGACGACTTCATGGCGCGCTCCGGCAACGCCGTGCGTGAAGACATGAAGCCGGGCGAGGCAAAGTGGTACGTGTCGACCATGGGCCTGCCGGGCCAGGAACGTGTGATCGCCGCCGCACGCCGCGAATGGTTCGCGGAAGGACGCAATCCCACGATGGAGAGCGTCGCGCTCGCGCTCACGAAAAAGTATGGCGCTCCGACCCGTCAACAGGTCCAGCCGCACATCATCATCCTGACATGGATCCATGATCCGCAGGGCCGCTTCGTGCCCGAGACTTCGCCGCTCGCGAATCAATGCACCGCGATGTCGAGCCCCGACGGCGGGACTAACTTCTCGCCCGACTGCGGCCTCGTGGTCGCCGCGCAGGTGGCTCCCATGCGCGAGAATCCGGCGTTGGCCAAGTACGTCGAAGTCGGCGTCGCCGACCAGGCGCTGGGTTATCAGGCCATCACCGAAACCGAGCAGGCGCTCGAAAGCGGCGAGATGGCCAAGCGCAAGCAGCAGGTCGATGAAGCCGCGAAGAACGCCGATGGCCCGCAGCTTTAGTCCGCGCGCGCCGCGCGTCGTTGTGGCAGCGTCGTTGACGTTGCTGGCGGCCGGCTGCGCGCGCACCGAAGCGCCCGTTGCCACGAGCAGCGTCGCAAGCGCCGTGCCTGCCGCGAGCGAAAGCCAGCCGATCGGCGAGGTCACACCGCGCAACACGTTGACACCCGCATTGCCAGGGCGCTCAGGCGAGCTGCTCAATCCGGACGGCAGCACGATGGTGCTGCTGTACTACGACCTCGCCGGTATCCCCGCGCCGATCGATCAATGGCTCGACGATGACATGCGCGTGCGCATGGCACCGGCGACCCAGAAGCCGGCCGCCCGCAACCTGGTTCGACAGGAGCTGGAGTCCGGCATCAAGAGCGTGCAGCACGTGGGTTCGATCCGCCTGTCGATGCACGCCAACCTGAGCGAATACGACGCGACCTACGGCGAGTTCACGGTGCGGGCGCTTTCGCCGAGCTCGGTGGTCGAGTTCAAGGCCTTCGGCCAGAAAGTGGCGCTCAAGTTCGGCAATTCGCGTCTGGCGCAAACCTGGAAAGTGCCGCCCGCGCAGGCGCAGGGAGTGCGCGATCGCATCGGGTTTTCCTCCGATGTGTCCATCGACGCGTTGCTGCAGATCCGCGACGTCCATGCCGCGCCCGAGGGCGGGACCATCACCACGCAAGTCATCGAATACGAATTACGCGAGAACCGCGGCGGCACCTTGTTAGGCCGCGTGCAGCTTGCGCAACAACCTTGAGGTTCGCCATGAATATTCGCAAAGCCTGGATCCTGGTTACATTCCTCGGCGCCATGGGCGCGCTCGCGGCGCAGGCGGCCACGCCGAAATGCGCGCCGGGCGCCAGTTGCATCGAAACGCGCAGCTTCCTCGCGACCGTCACCAGCCTGCGCACCAGCAAGCAGGGCACGAATCGCGTCGTGACTGCGACAGTGCACTTCGAGAACAAAACCGCGAAGCCGCTGACGTTGGGTTACGTCAGCGAGTCCGGTCTCGCGCTCGACGAACTCGGCAACCGCTATCTCGTGCCGGGTCCGGGCGCCGTACGGGCGATCGGCGAGATCTCCGGTACCAATTTCGATCCGAAGTTCACGCTGCCGCCGGGCGAGGGCAGCGATGCGAAATTCGAGCTGACGTGGGATGCGGGCAAGAACAAGGCCGGCGTGAGTTTCGAGCTGGATCTTGCGATCCGCGAATTGACGGCGACCGGTGCGGATCAATTCAAGCTCGGGCAGGAGCATGCGGTGCATTTCGCGTCGCTCGGGCAGAAGGCTGCGGTCACGGGCGCAGTCGCGGCCACGGCCACGCCGCCGCCGGCATCGACGGACCCCTGCGGGGGTTCACCGCGTTGCTTCAACGCGGGCACCTTCATCGCCGAGGTCGTGCAGGTCACCCCGACGGCAATGGCGAAGGGCGTGCGTCATCATTACGTGTCGCTCAACATCCGCTTCCGCAACATCAGCGACAAACCTTTGATCCTGGGCTACCAGGCGTCGTCGAGCGCGGCCGTCGACAATTTCGGCAACAGCTTCACATGGGGACGTCCCGGAACGTACGACGGCAGCGTGAAGGGAATCGGCATCGTGTCTGCGCGCAGCGCCGACACGCAGTTCAGCCTCGCGCCCAACCAGGCGCGCAGCGCGACGTTCGGCGTCATCCGTTACGAGGCGAAGCCGCCGATCGGCGAGAGCTGGAACTACAACGTCGTCATCGCGGAGATCGAGATCCAGCCGGGCCAGGTGGTGAAGTCGGTGCGGCAGAACAGCGTGAGCTTCGAACGGTTGGCGCCGGGTTCGTTCTCTGGCGCGTCCGTCGCCGGTGGCGGGACCGCGGCGGGCAATGCGACGGCGGCGGCGTTGAACGAGGCAGGCGTGCCCACCGACGCCGACGCAGCCGTAGGCAAGATGATCGACCTCATCAACAAGAAGACCAAGAAGAAATAGGGTGCCGGGTGGGGAAACCGGGGAGAGAGAATCTCCGCGGTCCCACATCAAACTGCGCTTCTGGCTCGTGCGCCGAGGGTTGATACTGCGACCTTCGTCCGGCGACCGAGTGATGTCGATGCCACGCAGATTGCGGCTTCATCTGCCCGGCGGGTTCTACCACGCCACGTTGCGCGGCAACCATCAGCAGGCGTTGTTTCGCGCGGAATCCGACCGCCGTCTGCTGGATGCGATCGTCCAGAAGTCGCTCCTGAAATACGGCGCTCGCCTGCACGCGTACTGCTGGATGACGAACCATCTGCATTTCCTCGTGCAGGTGAGTGACGAGCCGCTGGGTGGCGTCATGCGTGAAATCGCATCCAACTACGCGCGCGCGTTTCAGAAAATGCTGCCCACTACCGGGCATCTGTTCGAACGGCGTTACCACGCGATGCTGGTTGATACCGACTCGTACCTGCTGGAGTTATTGCGCTACATCCATCTCAACCCGGTCAAGGCCGGGATGGCGCGTCGCGTGTCGGATTATCCCTGGTCGAGTCATCGTGCTTACGCCGGGAGTGACTCGCCCAGTTGGCTCAGCGCGGATTTCATCCTCGCGATGTTTGCACCAGACAAAGCTGCCGCGCACGCGGCCTACCGGAAATTCATCGCCGATTCCTCTCCCGAGAATGAATTCGATGAGACACGGCTCGAACAGTCCGGAATTCTTGGCGATGAAGAGTTCGTTGCGCGCGTGGCAGCATCTCTGTCGGTCCCTGCACGGCCCAACCCCACGATCCCACGCGCCAGGTTGCTGACCGACTTACTCGGAGAGGCCTGCCGGCGATTCACCGCCACCGAACAAGACCTGCTGTCGGACGCCCGCGACGCGCATCTGGTGAAAGCCCGGGGGTGGTTCGCGCGCGAGGCAACCACCGCTAGAGTTGCCACCCTCTCCGAAGTGGCGCGGTTTCTGAAGCGCGATCGGGCAACGCTTCGGTATGCCATGCGCCAGTTGGGCGAGGAAGCCCGGGTAACGGCTCAAAACCCCACCTGAATCCGGGATTTGAGGGGTCCAGCCGCGTTTCCCCACTTTCCTCACCCGGCACCCTCCAGTATCCTTCGCGGCCTCTTGCGGCAGTCGCGTAGCTCAGTGGTAGAGCACCTCCTTGACATGGAGGTGGTCGGTGGTTCGATCCCACTCGCGACTACCAATTCCCTTACAGACCGGCAGGTGCCAAATCGCGATCTTCTCCGAAGGTTCCCCCGGAGAGTCGCATGCTCAAGTTCCTTGGCAGCACGGTCGGCATCATTTAGACGTGCGGGCGAATGGATGGGCGCAAGGTCTGGCTCTGATCCTGCTGCTGGCTGCGGCCGGTGCGCGCGCGGCCGGGGTCGATATCGAGATCGACGGTCTGCCTGAAGAACAGCGCGATGCAGTTCGCGCCACGCTTGGCCTCGATGAATACGCCAAGCGCGACATCTCCCCGTCCGAGCTGAGGTCGGCGTTCAAGAAATCCGACGCGCAGATCAAGCAGGCGCTCGAGCCTTTCGGCTACTACAACGCGCAGGTCCAGAAGGAGCTGAGCGGCGACGCCACCAAAGGTTGGAAAGCGAAGTTCACCATCACGCCGGGCGAACCGGCCATCGTGCGCACGGAGCGTGTCGAGGTCGTGGGCGATGGCAACGAGCAACGCCGGGTCCGCAACGCGCTCGACGGTTTCGTTCCCAAGGTGGGCGAACGCTTCGATCACGCCTCGTACGAAGCGAGCAAGGCCGTGATCGATTCGAGCCTGCGAGGTGCGGGCTATCTAGATGCCACGATCACGCAGCGCCGCGTGACGATCCGGCCGGAAGAATCGTCCGCCGATGTCGATCTCGCCTGGGAGAGCGGGGTGCGCTACAAATTCGGCGACGTGCGCTTCGCGGGCAATGCTCCGTTTCCGGAAAAATTCCTGCGCGACTTCATCCCCTGGAAAGAGGACGCGTATTTCAACTCCGAGCAGGTATTGAACCTGCAGCAGCGGCTGGTCGACGCCGACTACTTCGAGCTGGTGTCGGTGGCGCCGGCACTCGACGAGAAGAAAGACGGCTCGGTGCCGATCGACATCCTGCTCAATCGCGATCAGCGCATGGTGTATTCGGGGGAGGTCTACTACAGCACCGACTTTGGCGCGGGTGTGCGTGTGGGCGCGGCGCGGCGCTGGCTGAACGACAAAGGCCACAAGGCCGACGTGCAGGCCGAATACTCGCAGCGCCTGCAGGAAGCGGCGGTGCACTATCAGATTCCGCGACCTCGCCGCGACGATCGTTCGTATGATTTCGGCATTGCGTACCGCGACGAAACCACCGACGTGAGCCGCTCGCGCAATTTCACGCTGGCGGCCTCGCGCTCGGAGAAACGCTGGCACGGGTTCACGCGCACCATCGGCTTGAAATATCTGCGCGGCGATTTTCAACTGGGCCGCGACGATGACAATCTCGAGTTCGGCAGTTCGAAGCTGCTGTTCGCGGAAGCATCGCTGAGCCAACGGCGCGTGAACGACCGGCTTTTTCCCCGCAAGGGATACGTGCTCGACTTCGGCGTACGCGCGGCGAGCGAGGCGGTGCTGTCGGACACCGACATCGCGCAGACCTGGGGCCGGTTGACTTGGCTGATTCCGCAGGGAGACAAGGCGCGCATCAAACTACGCGGCGAGGTCGGTGCGATGACCGTCGGCAACTTCGACGCACTGCCGCCGGACCTGCGCTTCTTTGCCGGTGGCGATCGGTCGATCCGCGGCTTCGATTACCACGAGATCGGCGAGATCAATGCCAATGGCATCATCATCGGGGGCAAATACCTCGCCGTGGCCAGCGCCGAGTACGAGTATTACTTCCGCGAGGACTGGGGCGCCGCGGTGTTCGTGGATGCGGGCGACGCGTTCACCGACACGTTCTCGGTCAATGTCGGCGCGGGCGTGGGTGTGCGCTGGCGTTCGCCGGTCGGACCGATCCGCATCGACGTGGGATTTCCGGTGCAGACGGATCTGCCGTTGCAGGATAGCTGGCGGCTGCACGTGCAGCTGGGGCCCGATTTGTGAAGGCGCCACCGCTCAAGAAAGTGTTGCTCTGGGGCGGCGGCGCGTTCGCGTCGCTGCTGGTGCTGGTCGCGGGCTTGCTCGCGTGGTTGCTGTTCACGACGTCGGGTGCGCGCTGGGTCGCGGACATGGCCACATCGCGGTTCGCACCCCAGGTGAAGTACGGAAAGCTGGATGGCACCATCGCAGGACAGCTCACGATCGCAGACTTCCGCTTCGATGGCGGCATCGACAAGGCACGCATCAGTATCGAATCGTTGACGATGGATCCCACGTTGATGATGTTGTTCTCGCGGGTGTTGCGGATCGACCATGCACGCGTGCGTGGACTCGTGTTGGTGTTGCCGCCTGAAAAGGACGAGGAGGAGCCCGACGAGCCGCTGTGGATCGAGCCGCCGCTCGAGATGACCATCAAGGATTTCCTGCTGGCGGATGCGACTATCTACCGCGAGAAAGAGAAGCTCGCGACGGTGCGGCAGATCGGCTTGAGTGCGCAGTGGAAGGCTCGCGAATTGATTGTCGAGACGCTCGCGGTGAAGCCCGGAGATGTCGGCGGAAGCCTGGTGGTGTCGGGACGCGTGACGCCGGAAGCGGATACGGTGCGCGGAGCACTGAAGGCACAGTGGAAGGAGGTTCTCGTGCCCGAGAGCCTGGCCGGACGCGTGATCGCCAGTCGCGGTGCGATTTCTCTCGACGGTACGCCGCAAGCGTATTCCGCCGCCGGTGAGCTCGACATCGGTCCGCCGGGCGAGCTGACGCACGTCGTGCTCGACGTCGCGGGCACCGACAAGATGGTCTCGCTCAAACAGCTCGAGCTGCAGCAACGCGCCGGGCAGTTCGCGATGACCGGCACGGTGCAGTTCGATCCGCAAGTGGCCTGGGACGTGAAAGCGCTGGCGCGCGAATTCAATCCGGGCGAGTTGCTGGCCGACTGGCCGGGCCGCGTGAATCTCGACGTCTCGAGCAAGGGCCAGTTGGCCGAAGCCGGTCCGCACGGCACGCTGCACATCGCGTCGCTGTCGGGAGAATTGCGCGGCCGGCCAATCGCGGGCGACGGCGACATCGAGTTTGCGGCGCCTGCGACGCTGGCCGGCGCTCTGCGCGTGTCGTCCGGCAAGAGCCGGATCGCGGTCAAGGGTTCGGGCGGCGACCGGAGCCAAGTCGACGCGACGGTCGAAATCGCCATCGCTTCACTCAACGACTGGGTGCCGGATACACAGGGTAGTTTGACAGGGCGGTTCACCGTGCAGGGCGTGTGGCCCAAACTCACGATCGCGGGCGCCGCGGATGGCAAATCGCTCGGCATGGGTGAGAACAGCATCGTGAAGCTGCACGTCGACGCTTCGGTTGCGAGCCCGCTGGATCCCGATGGCAAGGTGCACGCCGTGGCCACGCAGGTCACGGTAGGTGGACAGGTATTCGCGCAAGTGACGCTCGACGCCTCCGGCAATCAGGCGAAGCATCATGTGACTGCCAGCGCGGACAGCGAACAATTCGATGGCACGGTGGAATTGGCGGGCGGTCGCACGAAGGACGGCTGGAGCGGAGAGCTCGCCAGGCTGGATTTCAAGGCCGCCGACATCGCCACGCTCACACTGCGCGAGCCGTCGCGCCTGGTGCTGGAGAAAGGCAATGTGTCGCTGTCGCAGACCTGTCTCGAAGACCGGCCGACGGTGTTGTGTTCGGCCATGAAGTTCGAGGCATCGGGCGCGCTCGATGCGGGTTATTCCTTCGAGCGAGTGCCCCTCAAGCTCGCCAACTCGCTGGCGCCGGAGGCGTTGGCGGGCGAGTTGCAGGGCGAATTGCAGGGGCATGGCCGGGTGCGCCGTGGTGCCGACGGGCAGTGGATAGGTGATCTTGCCGTGAAGTCGGAGTCGGCGCGGCTGGTAGTGGCGCAGGAGGGCGAGGATGCCAACGCGGGCGCGGCGCCGCTGGCGTCGCGGGGCACGCTGCTCATCTATGAGGATCTCGACATGCAGGTGGATTTCGCCGGCGTGAAAGCAGCCGCAAGGCTGACGGCGAAGCTCGATCACGGTGGCAACGTCAGCGCGAGTGTCACGGCATCGGACTTGAATGCTCCGACGCCGAAGATCGCCGGGAAGATCGATGCCGCGATGCCGACGCTGGCGCCCTTCGGTGCTTTCGTCCCGGCCGTTGCGAATCTCGACGGCGCGGTGAACGCGCAGATCGAGATCGGCGGCACGATCGCGAAGCCGGAGTTCACGGGCAATGTCGACGCCACCAAACTACAGGCTGACCTCGGCGCGCTCGGCATCGAGCTGCGCGACGGACGCCTGCGCGGCGAGGCGAAGCGTACGGGGGGATTCAATCTCGCCGGGTCCGTGGCTTCGGGGAAAGGGCACCTCGAATTCGAGGGCGCGATGGACGAGCGCGGTGTCGTGGACGTCAAAGTGCTCGGCCAGAATTTCCTGGCGGCGGATATTCCGGCGGCCAACGTCGTCATGACGCCGGACCTCACACTCACCGGCGATTCGAAGGGCTATCTATTGAAGGGTGAGGTCACGATTCCGAGCGCGACGATCAATCTGCAGAAGCTGCCGCAGGATCAGCCGCCCGGGGTGTCACCGGACGTGGTCGTGATCCGCAACGGCAAGGAAGTGGATCGCGCGGCGCAGAGCGCGGGGTTGCCGATCACGGCGCTGATCACGGTGAAACTGGGCGACAAGATTGCCATCACCGGTTATGGGCTGGACGCGACAGTGTTCGGTCAGCTCGTCGTGCGCGAAGCGCCGGGCGTGCCGACCTCGGGGTCGGGCCAGCTGACGGTGGCGGGGCGCTACAAGGCGTACGGACAGGACCTCACCATCAAGGACGGGCGCCTGCTGTTCGCCGGTACGCCGCTCGACAATCCGCGTCTTTCGATCGTGGCAACGCGTGAGATCAGCAGCGCGATGACGACGGGGCTGCGCATCGGCGGGTCGGCGCAGAGGCCCATCATCACGGTGATCTCGGATCCCAACGTCGGCGAGGCCGATGCGTTGTCGTATCTTGTAACCGGCCGTTCGCTGTCGGATGTGGGCAGCGCCAGCGGCAGTTCGCAGTCGGCTCTCGCGTCCGCGACGCAGTCCCTCGAAGGCGCCGCGGGTGGTTTGGTGGCGAAGCGCATCGGCAATCGGCTCGGCCTCGACGAGGCGGGAGTGGAGGAGAACGAGTTGATCGGCGGCTCGGCGCTGACGATCGGCGAATACCTGTCGCCGCGGTTGTATCTGAGCTATGGCGTCGGCTTGTTCGAGCCGGGCGAGGTCATCGCGCTACGCTACAAGCTGTCGGATTCCGTGGGCGTCAAAGTGCAACGCGGATCCGAAGAGACCCGCGCCGGCGTCGAGTACCGGATAGAGAGATGAAGGAGGGTGCCGGGTGGGGAAAGTGGGGAAAGCGGCTTTCCCCACTTTCCCCACCCGGCACCCTTACATGCCTTCCAGCTTCTTGATCTTCGGCTTGTCGAGCGTCTGCGCGGCTTTCCAGTAGCCGGCCCAGGGATCCTTGCGTTGCTTCGCCACGCGATCCGGCACGTTGTGCAGATTGAAGTGCGTGCCACGGATGTCTTCATCGATCTCATCCCAGCTCACGGGCGTCGAGACGCCCACACCCGGCCGCCAGCGCGGCGAGAACGCCGCGACCGCGGTCGCGCCGAACCCATTGCGTAGATAGTCGACGAAGATCTTGTTCTTGCGATTGCGTTCGCCGGTCTTCGACGTGAACATCGTCGGGGCGAGTTTCTCCATGAAACGCGTGACGCCGCGTGTGAATTCCTTCGCGGTGTCCCATTCCGGCAGCGCCCCGGTCAGCGGGATCACGACATGCAGGCCCTTGCCGCCGGTGGTTTTCACCCACGATTCGAGGCCGAGATCCCGCATGAGCTTGCGGATCGCAAGCGCGGCTTCGCGCAGCGGCGGATAGGGCAGATCCGCGCCGGGGTCGAGATCGAACGTGAGCCGATCCGCGCGCGTGGGCTTCGGCATCACCGCGCCCCAGCCATGCAGCTCGACCGCGCCGACCTGCGCCAGATGCAGCAGGCCTTCGGGCGAATCGCAGACGACGAAATCCGGGTCCTTGTCGGCATTGGGAATCTTCACGACGCGTAGTCCGGCGCCCGACTTTTCGAGGAAATGCTTTTGAAAAAACGGCTGTGACCCGTGAGTGTTGCGCAAGATCGAGAGCGGCCGACCGCGGTAGTGCGGCATCGCCGCTTCGCCCACCGCGTCGAAATACTGCGCGAGCTGTAGTTTGGTCACTCCATCGTGGGGGAACAACACGCGCTCGGGATGGCTCAGCGAGACTCCGCCGATTTGCGCGGCCGCATCCGCGGACTTCGCCGCGCGGGCAGGAGCCGCGCCCCGGCGTGCTGTCTTCGCAGTCTTACCACGTGTGCTGCTTTGCTTTTTCACCACGGCCTCGACTCTGAGCGGTTCTTCGCGCACGACCGTCTTCGCGTCCCGGTCGGCGCGCAGCCCGAGATACCTGGGTTGCCGCAGGATGCCACCGTGCGTCCAATCCGCAAATGCCACCTGGATCACCAGCTCCGGCCTCATCCAGTGCCAGATCTCGCCCGGGCGCTTGTCCGGCAGTTTGTCGAACGGGCTGTCCCTGCGCCCGAGCTTCTTGACCCGCGTCACCCACTCGGCGCGCTCTGGTGCATCGAATCCCCCGCCCACGCGCCCGACATACCTCAATCCCTTGGCGGACCTCACGCCGACGAGCAGGGACGAGAACGTGCCCGTCCCGCGTCCGGGTAGATAGGCGGCGCCGCCCACCACGAACTCCTGTTCACGATGGCATTTGACCTTCAGCCAGTTCTGCGACCGGTCACCGGTATAGGGTGAATCGACTTTCTTGGCGACCAGCCCTTCGAGGTGCTGGTTGCAGACGCGCTTCAGCAACTCCGCGCTGTCGCTGTGGATCTGGTCGGCGAGGCGGATCGGCCCCTTGGCTGGCAATTTGTTGAACGCCGCGTCAAGGCGGATCTTGCGCTCGGAAAGCGGCAAAGTGCGCAAATCCTTCCCATCGTAGAACAGCAGATCGAACGCGCAGAACGCGAGTTCCTCGAGCCGCCCCTGCTCGAGCATGTGCTGCAGCAGCGAGAAATCCGAACGGCCATTGGGATCGGTGACGATCAACTCGCCATCCACCCACGCGCCCGATAGTTTGAGCTTCTGCAACGCCTCGACGACGGGCCCCACCTTGTGAGTCCAGTCGATTCCGTTACGCGAGATGCAGCGCACGTCGTCGCCATCGCAGCGGCACAGCAGCCGCACGCCGTCGTACTTGAGCTCGAAGACCCAATCGTCGCCCTCGGGCGCCGCGTCGACCAACGTCGCCAACTGCGGCTTGATCGAGGCGGGCAGCGCTTTGCCATGTGTGCCCCTGGCTTTCGCCGATCTCGGCTTAGGCCCGCCGCCGCGCACCGGTTTGGGCACCCCTACCGACGTCTTCAGCTTCTTCGCACGCACCATGCGCCCCGGCGCATCCGCCTGGCCCGCATCGATGACATCCGCGTCCGCGCCCACGCGCGCCGCGAAATCGCCGGACTTCATGAGCAGCCACTGCTGCGCCTTGCCCTGCATCCGCGTACGCACCAAGTGCCAGCGCCCGGACAACTTCTTGCCAAACAGCTCGAATTCGAGATGCCCCTTCTTCAGCGCCTTCGCCGCGTCGCCGTGCGGCTCCCAGTGGCCGTTGTCCCAGATGTCGACGTGACCGCCGCCATATTCGCCCTTCGGAATATCACCCTCGAATCTGGCATAGGCGATGGGATGGTCTTCGACTTCGACCGCGAGCCGCTTGTCTGCCGGGTCGAGCGACGGGCCCTTCGGCACCGCCCAGCTGCGCAATGTGCCTTCCCATTCGAGGCGAAAATCCCAATGCAGCCGCCGCGCCGCGTGCTTCTGGATGACGAAGATGAGTCGTTTTCCGCGGGCGCCGCGCGCTCTGTCGCTGGGCTCGGCGGTCTTCTTGAAATCGCGCTTGGCCGCGTAGCGTTTCAGCCGCGTGTGTTCAGCGCGATTTCCTGCGTCGGCCATGCATCAGGCGCGCCGCGCGGAGCGCGGGTGGGTAGTCCGCCGCCGCACAGCGCTGTGTTTGCGTTTGCTTGCGCGCGCCGCCGGTTCGCCCGAGCCGCCTTTCTGATCCAGGCTCCGTTGCAGCAGCGACATGAGATCCACGACCTTGCCGCCGCCACCGGCGACACGTTCGGTCACTTCCTCTTCAGGCTCGGTCAACGTATGCGTCTGCCCGGCCTTCACCTTCTGCTCGATCCGCTTCATCAGGTCGTCGCGATAGGTGTCGCTGAACACCTCCGGTTTCCATTTCTCCGTCATTTCATCGACCAGCTTCAGCGCCATCGTCAGCTCGCGGCCACTGGCATTCGCGGCAGCTTTTTTCGTACTGGCAACCACGTCCGGATGCGGCTGGATCTCCTCGTGATAACGCAGCGTGTTCAGCACGATGAGCTTGTCGACCGGCATCAGCGCCGCGACGTGCTGCCGGCTGCGCAGCACGAATGTCGCCACGGCAAGCTTCTTCGATTGCTCCAGCGCTTCGCGCAGCAGCGAGTAGACGCGCTCGCCGTTCTTGTCGGGCACCAGGAAGTAGGGCGTGTCGAAGTAGTAAGGCGCGATCGCGTCGCGATCGACGAAGGTCTGGATGTCGATGGTGCGAGACGCTTCGACATTGGCGCGGCGGAAGTCCTCGTCCGTGAGCACCACGTATTCGCCCTTTTCATATTCGAACCCCTTCACGACCTGGTTCCAGTCGACGACCTTGCCGGTGGCCTTGTTGTAGCGTTGATAACCCACCGGCGCGAAATCGCGCTTGTCGAGCAAGTTCAGATCGAGCTCGTGCGCCTTCGCCGCGGTATGCAAACTCACCGGGATGTGGATCAGGCTGAAGCTGATCGCTCCATTCCACAGTCCGCGCGCTCCGCGTTTGGGCCTTTGACCGTTTTCAACGGTTCCGTCACCGGAGTCCTTCCTGGTTCGCTTAGGAATGGCCGCTCTCCACCTGGACTAGTTGGGGTTCACGCGGCACCGCCTCGCGGCGCAGCTCCTGTTGCAGATTGGGCCGGCGCCGCTTTTCGGGCGAGGCATCGAGCGATTCCCAGTGGCCCGAAGCAATCGATCTATGGATCCCTTCGATAATTGCGACGTCGATGAGGCCTTCGATGCCGGAAGGCTCGGGCCGGCGGTTCTTGCGCACACACTCCGAGAAGTAAACGAGCTCTGGCGCGAACTGGTCGCTCTTCGCGAATTTCTTGGTCTTTTTCTTCTCGCCGATCTTGAGCTGGTAGCTGAGCGCTTCGGTGTAGTCGAACGCCGGTTCGACGACCACGCTGCCTTTCGTCCCGACGATCTCGTAACGCGAGGTATCCGCCGCGCCGAAACTGCAGATGAAGTTCGCGATGCGCTCTTCGGGAAACTTCATGATCACATGGACGGTTTCGGGCACTTCGGTGAAGCGCTTGTCGCCGCTGTTGGTCGTGGTCGCCCAGACCTGAGTGGGGTCCGCCGCGAACACGCAGCGCGCCGCGTTCAGGCAATAGATGCCGATGTCGTATTCCGGACCGCCACCCAGCGCGCCTTTGGTGCGGATGTTGCCGGCCTTCACCTGCATCGTGAATTGCGAGTCATAAAAGCGCGCCGCTCCGATGCGCTTCTTGCGCACCAGATCCGCGACTTCGAGATTGCAGCGCTCGAAGTGCAATCGATAGGCGGTCATGAGCTGAACGCCATTGCTTTCACAAGCCTCGATCATCTCCTGGCATTCTCGCACGCTCGGCGCCAGCGGCTTCTCGCACAACACATGCAGTCCCGCGTTCGCGGCCTTGACGGTCCACTCCGCGTGCAGACTGTTAGGCAGTGCAATGTAGACCGCGTCGATCTGACCGCTCCCGAACAAATCAGCGGCCGTTTCGTAGGAGTGCAGCAGCTTCACGCCGTACCGCTTGCCGAGCTGCCGCAGCTTTGCCGGCGTGTCCGAAACGAGGGCGGTCAATTGCGCATGGGCTTTGGCGTGCTTGAAGGCGGGTAGTACCGCCGCCTGGGCTATATGACCGAGCCCCACCACTGCGAAGCGCAGCGGTGCCGATTTCGACCGTGTTTTCATGTGCTTCAGTAGATGCGGCGCCCGCCCGGCCCGATATCAGCCAATCGCCCGCACGGCTGTCGGAATTGATTCTGCAGGCCCGCTTTGGCAGGATGCCGGGCCCGCGCTAACCCGCTGATTTTTTTACCCTATGCCAGCCATCACGCTGCCCGACGGCAGCCGCAAAGAATTCGCCCAGCCCGTCACCGTCGCGGAGGTCGCCGCGAGCATCGGCGCGGGCCTCGCCAAGGCGGCCCTCGCGGGCCGCGTGAACGGGAAGGTGGTCGATACCTCGTTCGTCATCGAGAACGACGCGACGCTTTCGATCGTCACGGAGAAGGATCCGGCGGCGCTCGAGGTCATTCGCCATTCGACCGCCCATCTGCTCGCGATGGCGGTCCAGGCTATCTACCCGAAGGCGCAGGTCACCATCGGGCCGGTCATCGAAGACGGCTTCTACTACGACTTCGCGTTCGAGCGCCCGTTTACGCCGGAAGATCTCGAGAAGTTCGAGGCGAAGATGAAGGAACTCGCTGCGGCGGACCTCAAGGTCACGCGGCGTGTCATGCCGCGCGACGCGGCCGTCGAGCTGTTCAGGGGTATGGGCGAGCTCTACAAGGCCGAGATCATCGCCAGTATTCCGGCGAATGAAGACATCTCCTTGTACGGCCAGGGCGACTGGTTCGACCTGTGCCGCGGCCCGCACGTGCCGTCGACCGGCAAGCTCAAGAGCTTCAAGCTCATGAAACTCGCCGGCGCCTACTGGCGCGGTGATCACCGCAACGAGATGCTCCAGCGCATCTACGGCACTGCCTGGCTCAACGACAAGGATCTCGCGGCGTACCTGCACCGGCTGGAAGAAGCCGAGAAGCGCGATCACCGGCGCATCGGCAAAGACCTCGACCTGTTCCATTTCCAGGAAGAGGCGCCGGGCGCGGTGTTCTGGCATCCCAAGGGCTGGCGCATCTTCCAGCAGCTGATCGGCTACATGCGCAAGCGCCAGGACGACGCGGGCTACGGCGAGGTCAATGCTCCGGAGATCATGGAATCGAGCCTGTGGGTCAAATCCGGCCATCTCGAGAAGTTCGGCGAGAACATGTTCCTGACGAAGACCCCGGACGAGCGGGTCTACGCCATCAAGCCGATGAACTGCCCGGGCCATATCCAGATCTTCAACCAGGGCATCCGCAGCTATAAGGATCTGCCGATCCGTTTCGCGGAGTTCGGCAAGGTGCACCGGTACGAACCATCCGGCGCGCTGCATGGGCTCATGCGCGTGCGCGCGTTCAACCAGGACGACGCGCATATCTTCATCACCGAGCAGCAGATCACCGACGAATCGGTGCTCATCATCAAGCTGCTGCTCTCTATCTATAAGGACTTCGGGTTCGACGAGGTGTCCGTGAAGTTCGCCGACCGGCCGCCGAAGCGGGTGGGGTCGGACGAGATCTGGGACCGGTCCGAAAAGGCGCTGAAGGCGGCTGCCGCGGCCGCCGGCATCGAATGCGACTACAACCCGGGCGAGGGTGCCTTTTACGGCCCGAAGCTCGAATTCCACCTGAAGGACGCCATCGGCCGGACCTGGCAGTGCGGGACCCTCCAGGTCGATCTGAACCTGCCCGGGCGCCTCGGGGCCACTTATATCGACGAACACAGCCAGCGGCAGACCCCGGTCATGCTGCACAGGGCGATTTTTGGCAGTTTGGAGCGGTTTTTCGGCATTTTGCTCGAGCACCACGCCGGCAAACTGCCCGCCTGGCTGGCCCCGACCCAGGCCGTGGTGATGAACATCACCGACCGCCAGGACGCCTACTGCAAACAGGTTGTGGAAACACTTAAAAATCAAGGGATTCGCACCGAGATTGACTTGCGGAACGAAAAAGTGGGCTTTAAGATTCGCGCCCACACGCTGCAGCGCGTGCCATATCTATTGGTGGCAGGCGACAAGGAAGTAGCAGCGAATCAGATTTCTGTGCGCACCCTGAGTGGCAAGGATCTCGGCACGATGTCCCCGGAAGACTTTGTTAGTCGGCTCCGTGCGGAAGTCGAGAGCCACGGTCGCACGTTTTTGGAGGATTGATTTATCGCTATTGCAGCCAAGCGCGTTCGACGCAACGAGGAGATCACGTCACCGAAGGTGAGAGTTATTGGGGCCGATGGCGGCCAGGTCGGGGTGCTAACCAGATTCGAAGCACTCGATCTCGCGAAGAGCGCCGAGCTCGATCTCGTCGAAGTGTCGCCCCAGGCCGATCCGCCTGTCGTGCGCGTGATGGACTTCGGCAAATTCCTGTTCGAACAGAACAAGAAATCGCATGCCGCGAAGCGCAAGCAAAAGCAGATACAGATAAAAGAGATCAAGTTTCGTCCCGGTACGGATGAGAACGATTACCAGATCAAACTGCGTAACATCATTCGCTTCCTGACCGAGGGTGATAAGGCCAAGGTGACTTTACGTTTCCGCGGCCGTGAGATGGCGCATACAGAAATTGGCCGGAAGTTGCTGGACAGGCTGGTGGCCGATCTTCGCGAACACGCGTCGATCGAGCAGAACCCGCTGATGGAAGGCAGGCAGATGGTCATGATGTTTGGCCAGAAGAAGAAGTAACCCGCGGGTCTAACAACCCGTGGATTCGCCCCTAGCGACCAGCACGCAAGTGCGGGTTTGCGAAAGGAAGCAAAAATCAGGAGTTGATGTTTATGCCCAAGTTAAAAACTAACCGGGCAGCGGCCAAGCGTTTTCGCAAGACGGCGAATGGATGGAAATCCTATTCGGCAGGCCGCCGCCACAATCTCGGTCACAAGACTCGCAAGGTGAAGCGGAAGCTTCGTTCTGGTGGTTCGTCGCTCGTGCACAAGAGCGATACGGGCCGCATAGACCAGCTGATGCCTAACAATAAGTAAGCGAGGACCAAGACATGGCACGAGTTAAACGCGGCGTCACTGCTAGTGCGCGCCACAAGAAGATTCTCAAGAAGGCGAAGGGTTACTACAACGCCCGTCGCAAGGTATTCCGTACCGCCAAGCAGGCCGTCATCAAGGCCGGCCAGTATGCGTATCGCGATCGCCGCGCCAAGAAGCGCGACTTCCGTGCGCTCTGGATCACCCGCATCAACGCAGCCGCGCGTGAATTCGGACTGAGCTACAGCAAGATCATCAACGGTCTGAAGAAGGCCGGCATCGACATCGACCGCAAGATGCTCGCCGATCTGGCCGTGAATCAGCCCGCAGGTTTTGCCGCGATCGCGAAGCAGGCACAGGCCGCTCTCGACAAAGCCGCTTAAGCGGGTTTGTCCATGAGCGGCGAGGCTCCCAAGGATCTCGACGCGCTTCGGGCGGCAACGCTCGGCGCAATCACCGAGAGCGCGGATATTCCCGCTCTCGAGGATTCGCGCGTGCGCTCGTTGGGAAAAAGCGGCTGGCTGACCGAGAAACTCAAGGGTCTCGGGAAGCTGGCCGAAGCCGAGCGCAAGGAAATGGGTGCGCGGTTCAACCGCGTGCGCGAAGAGCTGCAGGCTGCCTTCGACGCGAAGAAACGCGAGCTCGAGCAGGCGTTCGTCGCTGCGAAGCTGGCGAAGGAGCGCATCGACGTCACACTGCCGGGGCGCGGTGAAACACGCGGCGGGTTGCATCCGGTCACGAAAGTGCGCCTGCGCATCGAACAACTTTTCCGGCAGGCAGGCTTCGAAGTCGCGACCGGGCCGGAAATCGAAGACGATTTCCACAACTTCGAGGCGTTGAACATCCCTGCCGATCATCCGGCGCGGGCGATGCACGACACGTTCTACTTCCCGGACGGCAAGCTGCTGCGCACGCACACCTCGCCGGTACAGATCCGCGCCATGCTCGCGGGCAAACCACCGTTCGCGGTGATCGCGCCGGGCCGCGTGTATCGCAACGATCACGACGTCACGCACTCGCCGATGTTCCACCAGGTCGAAGGGCTGGTGGTCGACGAGGGCGTCACATTCGCGAACATGAAGGCGATGTTGCACGGGTTCCTCGAAGCTTTCTTCGAGCGCGATCTGCAGATGCGGCTGCGCCCGTCGTACTTTCCGTTCACCGAGCCGTCCGCTGAAGTCGACATGAGCTGCGTGTTGTGTGGCGGGGCCGGTTGCCGGGTCTGCAAACACACCGGTTGGCTCGAGATTTCCGGCTGCGGAATGATCCATCCGAAGGTGCTCGAGGCCGGCGGTCTCGACGCCGAGAAATACACCGGCTATGCGTTTGGCATGGGCATCGATCGTCTCGCCATGCTGCGTTACGGCGTGAACGACCTGCGGCTGTTCTTCGAGAACGATCTGCGTTTCCTCGCGCAGTTCAGAGCCGGCTGATGCGGATCCCTCTCTCATGGCTGCGCGAGTTCGTCGACGTTCCGTGGAGCGCCAAGGAACTGGGCTCGCGGCTCACGATGGCCGGTTTCGAGCTGGAGGCGCTGGAGAAAGCTGCGCCGGCATTCTCGGGCGTCGTGGTCACGGAGATCGTCGAAGCCGTGCGGCATCCGCAGGCTGACAAGCTGCAGGTTTGCAAGGTGAGGGCGGGCGGATCCGAACTGCTCCAGATCGTCTGCGGCGCGGCCAATGCGCGTGTCGGGTTGAAAACCGCGCTCGCCACCGTCGGCGCCAAACTACCGGGTGACAAGGCCATCACTGCTGCCAAACTGCGCGGCGTGGATTCTGCAGGCATGTTGTGTTCGGCCAAGGAGCTCGGGATCGCCGATACCTCCGAAGGCATCCTCGAACTGCCAGCGGATGCGCCGGTCGGCCAGGATCTGCGTGCCTACCTCGATCTCGACGACGACATCCTCGAACTGAATGTGACCCCAAACCGTGGCGATGCGATGTCGGTGCTCGGCATCGCGCGCGAAGTCGCTGCGTTGACGAAGACCGAGGTGCGACTGCCCGCCGCGTCGGTCACCGAAAAGATCGCTGACCGGTTCCCGACCAAACTCACGGCGCCGGAAGGCTGCTCCAAGTTCACGAGCCGCACCATTCGCGGCATCGACAACAAACGCACGTCGCCGGCCTGGCTGCGAGAACGTCTGCGCCGCGCGGGTCTACGCGCCATCAGTCCCGTCGTGGACGTGACCAACTACGTGATGCTCGAACTCGGGCAGCCGATGCATGCCTACGATCTGAGCAAGCTCAAAGGCGGCCTCGAGGCGCGATTCGCCTCGGACGGTGAGCCGATCACGCTGCTCGACGGCAAGGAAATCAAACTCAGCTCAGACTGCGTCGTGATTGCGGATGCAGATGGGGCCGTGGGATTCGGCGGCATCATGGGTGGCCTGCGCACCTCCTGCACGCCCGACACCACCGACGTGTTGTTCGAAGCGAACTTCTTCCCGGCCGCGGCCATCGCCGGGCGCGGTCGCCGCTATGGCCTCGTCACGGACGCCGGTCAGCGCTTCGAACGCGGGATGGATCCGGTTCATCAGGAGCGCGCGCAACAGCGCGGGGCTCAATTGCTGCTCGAAATTGCCGGTGGCAGTGCGGGGCCGCTCGTCGTCGTGCAGGAAGAGGCGCGCCTGCCGCGCCGCGCCGAGGTGCAGCTGCGGCGAACCCGCATCACGCGCCTGTTAGGCACCGTCATCGCGGACAACGACGTGAAGGCCACGCTCGAATCCCTGGGAATGCGGGTTCGCGCGGATGAGACCGGCTGGCTCGTCACGCCGCCTTCGCACCGGTTCGATATCTCGATCGAGCCCGACCTCATCGAAGAACTGGCACGCATCGTCGGGTTCGAATCGATTCCGGAGACCGACGCGCCCGGAAGGCAGAAGGCGCGGCCGCTTTCCGAAGAAGCACCCGTCGAGCAGCAAGCACTCGAGATCCTCGCCACGCGCGGCTACCAGGAGGCGATCACGTACGCCTTCGTGGATCCCGCGCTGCAGAACAAACTATTCCCCGGCGTTGTCACGCCCGCAATCAGCAATCCGATCGCCAGCGACATGGCTGTGATGCGCGTGTCACTGTGGCCCGGTCTCATCAAGGCGGCGCTCGAGAATCAGCGCCGTCAGCAGGATCGTGTGCGTCTGTTCGAACATGGCGCGCGCTTCGCCGCAAATACGGAGACCGATCTGCTGTCCGGCATCGCGATGGGTTCGCGGCGGCCCGAGCAGTGGGGCGCCAAGGCAGTCCCGGTTGATTTCTTCGACGTGAAACAGGACGTCGATGCCTTGTTCGCGCGCACCGGCGCACCGGAGGAATTCGGTTACGTCGCGGATGCGTTGCCCTGCCTGCATCCCGGCCGCAGCGCCCGGATCACGCGCAGCGGCGAGACCATCGGCTGGATCGGCGAGCTGCACCCCCAATTGGTGCAGGAATTCGACTTCACATATGCCCCGATCGTCTTTGAAGTCGAGTACCGCCCGGGCCTGGCGGCCAAAATGCCGCGTTTTGAAGAGATCTCCCGCTTCCCGAGAGTAAGGCGCGATCTGGCCGTCGTGGTGGACGAGAAAGTTTCTTTAAGACAGCTACATGAACGTGTAACCTTCGCCGCTTCGAGCTTGTTACGCGACATCCGGGTTTTCGATGTGTTCAGGGGTCCCGGCATAGAATCAGGTCGAAAAAGCGTCGCTTTAGGCTTGATATTTCAGGACAATTCTCGCACCCTCGCGGACGAGGACGCGGACCGTTTGTTAGCCGCGATTCGTGCCGATCTGAGTGCAACGTTGGGCGCAGGATTTCGAGAATAAAAGCATGGCTCTGACGAAAGCGGAGATGGCTGAGGCGCTGTTCAATCAGCTGGGTCTCAACAAACGCGAAGCTCGTGAGCTCGTGGATTTGTTCTTCGAGGAGGTGCGCCACGCATTGTCCAACGGCGAACAGGTCAAGCTTTCCGGCTTCGGCAATTTCGATTTGCGCGACAAGAACCAGCGTCCCGGACGCAACCCGAAAACAGGCGAGGAAATCCCCATCAGCGCGCGACGCGTTGTGACGTTTCGTCCGGGTCAGAAACTGAAGGCGCGAGTCGAGGCTTATGCTGGAACCAAAGAATAACGACGAACTTCCGGTCATCCCCGGCAAGCGCTATTTCACGATCGGCGAAGTCAGCGAGCTCTGCGGCGTCAAGCCGCACGTGCTGCGTTATTGGGAACAGGAATTTCCGCAGCTGAAGCCGGTGAAGCGGCGCGGCAACCGTCGTTATTATCAGCGCCAGGACGTCATCATCATTCGCCAGATCCGTTCGCTGCTCTACGAGCAGGGATTCACGATCGGCGGCGCGCGCAACAAGCTGGCCGGTGAAGAAGCCCGCGTCGACGTGAGCCAGAGCCAGCAGATCGTCAAGCAGATGCGCACGGAGCTCGAAGAGCTGCTGAGGATTCTGCGGCGCTGAAGAGCCTTTTCGCGTTCAGCGCTGTGCGCTGAACCAATGATTTCTGCAAGATTTTCCACAACTGCTCCGCCGCCGGCATTTACATCGACTTCTGGCAGACCAGCGGCGCCCGGCTTAGGTATGATGCGCACCCCGCGGCGGCCCCCGGCCACGGGTTTCAAGGTTTCTCGGGCGGGACGTGGCGCAGCCTGGTAGCGCACTTGCATGGGGTGCAAGGGGTCCCGAGTTCAAATCTCGGCGTCCCGACCAATACTTAGCCGCGTTTCGCCGACCCCCTGGAGTCACAGCTGGGGTCACATTTCCACAGCTTTCCCAGCGCCCTGGCCCGCATTGCTCGTGCTGTACTGTATAACCGTACAGGCCATTTTCTACTGAGATGCGCGAGTGAAGGGAAACCCCGTGGTTTACGAGTAAACGCCTTAGAACTCGCAACCTCCCCCGGGCCTCGGCGCGGTCGGGAGCGCCCACAAATAAATGCGGCGCGCGCTTCCGGAATGGACAAGATGAGGGACGCTGCGCGGCGGTGACATGATGTTGCTAGGAGACCAGCGCAGTGATTAAAGACAGCACCGTATTTCTTGTTGGAGCGGGCGGAAGTGCGCCGTACCTGTTCCCTTCAGGGCAGAAACTCCTGCATGAGGCTCGGATGTATTCGCCGTCCCAGATACACGAGGAGACCGGCAAGCGACACTCACTAGCCCAAGCAATAGAGTTCAGGGAGACGATGCGGGCGGCGCAGTCGGACTCCATTGACAGCATGCTGGAGTATCGACCCGACCTCAATGAAATCGGCCGGTCCTGGATTGCTTCCCTAATACTCCGGGCCGAGTTCAATTCACGCAACTTCTATCCGGCAGAGGACGATTGGATCGGGTATCTCTTTCGTCAGATCGATGCGGGCAGCTTTCAAGATTTTTGCGACCGCCCGGTATGCTTCATCACTTACAACTATGACCGACTGATCGAACAAAGGATCACAGCCGGCCTCCTGTCAAAGTTCAAGCCCACTCCGGAACAAATCGCCCGCTATTGGACGGACAGGCCTGTAATTCATTTGCACGGCGCGGTCGGAGCGTTCCTAAAGGGCGCGCCCGACTATGTGCCTTTCGGTGCCGCCGAGTGGGAGGGTGCAGATTGGGTCGAACACATTCCACGCTACCTTGAGAAGGCAGCGAACTCGATCAAAGTTGTCCATCAAGCGGCCAGCGATTCTGAGCAATACAGCGCCGCGAGAATGACCTTCAAAGAAGCGGCGAACGCCTTCTTTATGGGGTTCAGTTTCGGGCGAGTGAACGTGGACAGGCTGGAGCTTGGAAATCTCGGAGGCGTACGGGCCATCGCATGCAGCCGTTACCAAATGACCGATGCGGAGTGCGAGCTACAAATAATGCATCCGTTTAGGGCATTCATCGGGCGCACCCCGCAGCTCGGAAAAATCGATGAGAAGTGTGAACTTCTCCTAAAAAACCACGTGCATGAATTCGTGAGCCGGTACTAATTGCCGAGGCGCATTCATCCAGTGTTGGCAGAGTAAAAACGCTGGATGGACGGCCGCAATCGACAGCGGCACGCTTCACTGCATGCCCGCTCCCATCACGAAACTCTCCGACCGCTTCGCCAATTACACGCTGCGGATCAAGTGCCGCAAGTGTGGCCATGAACGGTACACGGAGCCGCATTTCCTGGCCAAGCTACTGGGCTGGGAGACGCCACTAACCACCATTGTGGCCAAGATGCTCTGATCTAAGTGCAATGTGCGCCGGGAGTGTGAGCTGACGGCCACCAACACGCCGAAGCCGCGCGGGTACAGGAGCACCCGCTAACAAGCTGGCGGTCATCGCGCGTAGAATTCCGGCATGGCAGAAGTACCCGATGAGTTAGCAGGACAGCTCCGCCGCCAGCGTCGGTTCATGGTGCTGATGAGCTTGGCTGTTATCGCATACTTTGTGTTCGGCTTGGACCTGGAATCGAAGCTGGATTGGGTCGGCATGACTCTCAAAGCCAGGGACCCGCGCTACGCGATTGGTGCGTTGTGGGTAGTTTGGGGATGGTCCGTCCTGCGCTTCCTGCAATGCGGTTACAAGGCGGTGACGTTAGTCAGCTACGAGATTCGCGAGGACGTTGAGGCGCAGGCAGACCGGATTTTGAAGCGCAAAGCCGGCAAGGTAGCGGTGAAGCAAGTGCGTGAGGGTAAGCGCGAGAATGTGCCGAAAGATTCGGCGTTCCTGCCGCCCGTTGAATTCGGCTTTCACAGCAGCGAATCCGTCAAAGCGTCAACCGCGCTCAAAGCAGACATCATGGCTACCTACACGCCGGAGATTCACGGCGGACGCACGTACCCAAACATCATTGCAAAATTCAGAACCACCGCTGGTGGGTACTTCACCACCGTTGACTTTGGAATGAACATGGAGTTCGCGCGGTGGGAAATGTGGTGGGTGAGGGTGCGGGCGTGGCTCTACGCAACGCTGGCGATGCCCGGCATCTCGGAGCACGTCATGCCGGTGCTGCTGGCGCTCGCGGCCGTAGTCGCGGCAGCCACGCTGGACCCGAATGCTTGCCACGCGCGGTGGTGCATGCCGGGAGCGAAGGCCGGCCTGTAGTTAGGAGTGCGGAATGGCAGCGAAGCGCAAGAAAAAGGGTCGCGCGATGTCCAAGCGCAAGTTGCCCACTGGTCAGCTCACTCCCGGCTGCCTCCTTCCGACCAAGCCGACCGAAGAGGCGCTCCGCAACGTGATGGTGGGACGGTTGCCACATCGGGAGCGCGCGATTGTTGAGTACTTTGAGGCACAATCTAACAAGGGCGGCGGGCCACCGGTACGCGTGCGCCACCTGGAACGGTTGATGTGCGAGACGGTGACGGGTACTGAGTACGAACTGTGGGACGTTCACGCGACAGATGGGCGATGGTGGGTAGTGTCGCCAATGACAAACCTGTACCCACAAGATGCGTTTCCCAGCGCGGACTACATGCTGTCCTTCCACATCGGCCTCATTTCCCGCATCACTCATCGCAGCCAGCGTAGCGCGAGCGGCCCCACACCTCGCTTGGCCGGCGCATACCGTCGATGGGAGCAAGCGGCGCGCGCATTGGACGCCGTGAAAGAGTCTGAGGATTTGCAAGCAGTAGGTGTCAAGTGCCGGGAGTGTTTGCTCACGCTAATCCGCGAAGCGCAAAAGGGCGTGGAGCTGCCGACGGGCGCGGCGTGGCCGAAAGGCGCGAATTTTCCGGCGTGGGCGGACCTCATCGCAAACTGGGCGTTGCCCGGCGGCAGTGCGGAGGACCTTCGCGCGTATGTGAAGTCATCAGCAAAAACCACTTGGCAGCTCGCTAATTGGCTCACGCATACCCCAAACGCCCGGCATGTTGACGCTGAGCTAACTGTTGAAGCCGTACGCCACTTGTTAGACGCATACGTGGCAGCAATTGTGCGCCGAGAGTCCAAGCAGCCGGACCGCTGCCCAAAGTGCTCGTCCTTCCAGATGCACAGCGTGTACACACCGGAACTCGAAAGGGACCCGCCGTATGTCTTGATGTGCGAGGCGTGCGGCTGGAACGATGAGGATGCGCCCAATCAGCCCAGCCTGTTGCCGACACATTGAGTTTCTGGACGAACACGCCAGTAATGCAGCTCACAGCAAGAGGTGGCCTAATGCACCCTCCAGGCAATGCTCAGGCAGCAGCTACTCAATGCCAGCGTGGCCCATCTCGTTAGGCTGTACGGCCAAGAGGCCACACTGTTTGTGTTGCGCTCACTCACCAGGGATTGGGTGATGCAGGCACGGCTTAACAATGTGCAGCCATGAAAGGGCATGCCCCTGAAAACAATTGCTGACAGCACGGCCACTGTGGGAGGACGGGGGTATGCGAAATTCCCCAATAGTCGAGCCCTGTAATCAGTTGTGGCTAACTACAGCGTCCCACGCCCCGTAAAACATAGCAATTGCGTGCATCCAGCGGCCTTGCTGGATTACAAGCCATTTCAAACTTTAGTAAATGGGGTGCAAGGGGTCCCGAGTTCGTCCCGACCAACCTCACTTCGCTGGCCCCAACACCACCAGCTTCTGGATCCACTGGTTCGACAATCCGGCCAGCGACATCTTGAAACCCATGCCTTCGTCTTCGACCAAGCCAAACGGCAGGTAACGCGCATTCGGCGCGGCGTCGAGCAACGAGGCATCCGCGACGACCCACGTACCGTTTTCCAGCAGCTCCGCCCAGGCATGACCGTACGCGCCGAAGTTCTTGTCGTGCGCAACGAGCGCAATACCAATGACTACGCGCGCGGGAATCCCGTACATACGCGCGAGCGCCGCCGTGAACACTGCGTGTTCGCTGCAATCGCCCTGGCGCCTCTTCGCAATGGTCGACGCGAAATCCCAGCCGCGCTGCACGCTCTCGTCGATCGTGTGATTCACGAAGCGGATCAATTGCGCGCGTGTCGGTTTCGCACCGAACTCGGCCAGCTCCGCGCGCACTCCCACGAATTCTGGCTGGTCGAAGTCGATCATGAAGGTGGCTTCGAGCCAGTTGCGTTCGGTGGTACCGGCGAGCTGTGGATAGGCGCCGACGACATACTCGAAGCTCTCGGCATTCGCGACGGCTTCCACCTTGAGTCTGTCAGCCAGCGCAACCGCATCGTTCGACGTGAGCGACACCCGCAATGGCGAACCATCGGGGATCGCCTCCGCCACCAACGACTCGGTGGGAATCACGAATAATGGCGTGATTTGCGCGCGCGCTGAGGAAACCGCAAGCAGCGCAACGCAGGCGATCAAAGTATCTCGCACCCGCATCAGAACGCGCCGCTTACGAACACGCGTTCGAGCTTCAACTTCTGCGGACCCATCTGCACCTCCGCTGCGGACGGCAATCCCGAGGTCGCATCCAGCGTCACAGCCGCGTTCAGCGTACCGATCTTCGCGAGCGCGCTGTAATGCGTGTCGTCGATCTTCGCGACTACCTTGGTCTTCCCATCCGTGAGTTTGCCGGGATCTGCGGACGCCCACATCGGAATGCTGTGCTCGCCGCCCACGGCTTCGGGTGTCGCGAGCAGTCTTCGCAATGCCCATGCCTGCGCAACCCAGGTGCCCGGATGCGAACCCTTGTCGAGCTTCGCGGAGACCGCCTTGCCCTGCAGTTCGCCAGCGACGATCCACTCGCCATCCATTGGATTCAGCTTGAGGTTGGTCGTCAACTCGCCATCTCGCCCGACGATATGCAGCGCGTTGATCAGTTCCGCGTCGGAATCGATCCACTCGATGCTGACGGAATCCTGTGAAGCCACGTTGTCGGCGTTCGTGGGCAGCAGCATCGACAACTTCTGTGTCGCGACGGTGTCGCCCTCCGAATCGCGCTCGAGCGTGGTGAGCATGACGCCGGACTTCGTGGTCCCCATGCTCACCGTCGTGACTTCCTGGTAGTAAGGCGTGCGTCTTGTCTGCGCGATATCGATCGTTTCCGCCAACGCGCGCGTGACGGCCGCGAATGTCTTGGTATAGCCGAGTTCGACATGCGCGCAATAGATGCCGACACCGCCTTTGTTCATGGATATCTGTTTGAAGGCACCCACCAGCAGCCCCTTGGCCGACTTCACGGTGTAAACCCACGACACCGACAGATAGGGAACATCGCCGATGACGCCGGCGTCGAGACTCTCGATCTGCCGCGCCTGAATTTCGCCCTGCAGGTCTTCCGCGCGTTTCATCGTGCTCTGCGCGGACACGCGCACCATGTCGGCCAGGTCGATACCGTCTGGCACGACTTCGCAGTAGATAGAGGCGCCTTTGCCATGATCGAGCTCGATGGAATATGAGTCGTCGACCTTCTCGATGACGCCGACGACTTTCGCAGGCACCCTGGCCTTGAACCAGCCGTCCTTGCTCTTGATTTCCCGGGGCGCGATCAACCTGGATTCGCGGGCGCCGGCTGCGGTGAGCCAGGCCGGCGTATCCGCGGCCCATGCGGAGGGGAAACTCAGGCTCAGTGTCAGCGCGAGAGCGGCGCACCTGTTCATTCGGGCTCCTGAAATCCGGCAATGCGCCGGGAGCCCGACTGTACCGTTTGCGGCGGAATCAGACCTAATTCGGCCTTCGCGCCGGGAGTTCAGGAATCGGCCACATTCTGTCATCCACAACATGTCAATTCGATTCCTGGCCCGGGGATCCGGACACCAGGCGGGGTGTCGCGCGGTGCGACACGTATCTCAGTTCATATTGTTAGGCGGAGAATTTCGCCCATTGGCGACACCTCTTAAGAGGAGACTTGCCTTTCGGCTAATAACAAATCAACGGGTGGATTCGATGTCGCATTACTTCGTCAACAACGCAGCGCTTCCCGATGGCAACCACGAGGTGCACGCGATGGGCTGTTCCGGAATGCCGGTCGACAAGCGATACCTCGGCAATTTCGAGGACTCCACCCAGGCCATCATCGAAGCACGCAAGGACTTCTGGCAGGCGAGTAGCTGCGGGAAATGCGGCCACAGCCGCCGTATCGACGCCACGACCGCGAGCGCGACCACGACGCGCCTGAACGTGAGCGCCATCCGCTCCATGTTGGGAAAAACCACCTAGTCCAGCCGCCCGCAAGTCAAGCGGGCCGGTAACGCTTTTCACATCGCGCCCGCGGCAAATCGTTGCCGCTCCGCGAGCCTTGCGCCTCAACCTTCGCCGCAATGCGATCGGGCGCTCGTTTCGCGTGACTTATCGCTTCAAATTGAACCTTTGCGGCCGATACGGATGCAGGGCTGGTGAGTGTCACCAGGCCGGTCACCATCGGTCGGTTCAACATGATTCAGGTACTAGGCTCGATCATCGTGCTGGGTTGCGTGCTCGGAGGCTTCGTCCTCGAGGGCGGCAACATCCTGGCGCTGTGGCACCCCACGGAAATCCTGATCATCGTGGGCGCGGCGCTCGGCGCGTTCCTGACCAGCAACCCGCCCAAGGTTTCGAGGATGGCTTTTCAGCTGGCGCTGGGGCTGCCCAAGGGTCCGCGCTACGGCCGCGACGACTACGTCACGCTGCTCAAGCTGGTCTACGACATCCTCGTCAAGATGCGCAAGGACGGCCTGCTGGCCATCGAGGCGGACCTCGAAAAGCCGGACGAAAGCGCGCTGTTCCAGAAGTACCCGAAGATCCTCGAAGACCATCACATGATCGTCTTCATCACGGATTGCCTGCGCCTCATCGTCGGCGGCACGCTCGATCCGCACGAGCTGGAAAGCCTGCTCGAATACGAGCTCGAGACGCATCACAAGGAAGCGTTCGAGCCGGCGCACGCGGTGCAGAAGGTCGCGGATGCACTGCCGGGCTTCGGCATCGTGGCCGCGGTGCTCGGCATCGTGAACACGATGAGCGCGATCGAGGGCGCGGACACGGCGACGATCGGTCACAAGGTCGGCGCAGCGCTGGTCGGCACCTTCCTCGGTATCCTCGTGGCGTACGGTTTCGTCGGCCCCATCGCGAGCGCGATGGAACACAAGGCGCACGAAGAGGGCAAGGCCTTCGAAGTCGTCAAGATGGCGCTGGTCGCGAGCGTGCGCGGGTACGCGCCGCCGGTGGCGGTGGAGTTCGCGCGCAAATTGCTGTTCAGCGAAGTGCGCCCGACGTTCGCCGATCTCGAGGCGCATCTGAAGGGCAAGCCACCGCCGGGAAAGGGCGCCCACTAACTAACCAGCCATGGCTGCAGCTCCCAAACAAGGCGAAGCGAAAGCGCGCCCGATCATCGTGGTCAAGAAGAAGATCCAGGCGGCCGGCCATCATGGCGGCGCCTGGAAGGTGGCCTATGCCGACTTCGTGACCGCGATGATGGCGTTCTTCCTGGTGATGTGGCTGGTGACGGCCGTGTCGAAGGAACAACGCGCGGCGATCTTCGACTACTTCAAGAACCCGAGCATGGAGCCCGGCAAGAGCGTGAAACCCGCGCCGGGGCAAATGGGCCCGGGCGGCGCGAGTACGTCTCCGATCAACCTGGGTGGCGGTCTCGACGCGCCCAAGACGTCGCTCAAGAAGACCGACGCGGTCGGCGCGACGGTCATGACCTCGCCGGCGGCGCCCATCGATTTGAAGTCCGAAGAGCAGAAGGCGGCGGAGGCGGTCGAAGTTGCGAAGCAGCTCGAGAAGAAACGGCTCGACGCGCTGATGCAGGACTTGAAAGAAGCGATTTCGAAGAGCCAGGCGTTGAAGCCCTTCAAGGACCAGTTGCTGCTCGATGTCACGCCCGAGGGGCTGCGGATCCAGATCCTCGACGCGCAGAACCGGCCGATGTTCGATCTCGGCAGCTCGCGGCTCAAGCCCTATACGAGCGACATCCTGCGCGAAGTCACGGGGTATCTGAAGACGGTGCCGAATCGCCTCAGCATCACGGGACACACCGATGCGACGCCGTACGCGGGTGTCACGGGATTCACGAACTGGGATCTATCCACCGACCGTGCCAATGCCGCGCGCCGCGCGCTGGAAGGCGCCGGGCTCGAAACCGAGCGCATCTCGCGTGTCGTGGGCCTGGGGTCATCGGTGCTGTTCGACAAGGAGAATCCGCGCAACGCCGTGAACCGGCGCATCAGTATCGTCGTGATGACGCATGAAGCGGACGAGAATGCGAAGCTCACCGACGTGGCGCAGGTCGCGAAGAGCGGCGAATCCACGGAAACCGAGATCGCGCCCGGCATGACGATCACCGCGCCGACGCAGGCGCCAGCGACCGAGCCGGTGCCTGAGCCTGCGCCCACGCCCGCCGCGGCATCCGCCAGATCCTGATCAGACCCAGTTGCGGGCGTTCGCCAGGGCGCGCTCGGGGTAGTCGATCCGTTCGAGGAAGTCGCCGCGCAGGATGCGCAGCGCGATGATCTCCTCGTGGATTTCCTCGCGGCTGCGTAAACCGAAGCGCCGCAACAGCGGCTGCGCCGGGCTCCATCCCTGCAAGGCCTGTTGCAACAGCAGCGCGGATGCCACGCCCGTGAGCGCGAGAAACCGCCTATCTACGGCGATGCCCAGCGCGAGGCCGGCCAGGCCCAGCGTCGCGGCCTTGGCTTCGAGCGTGCGCTCCAGCGTCCATTCGCGTTCGAGCTCGCGGATGCGTTCGTCGATGAACACCGGGTCTGCGCCGATGAACCTGGTGACGTCATGCAGCGTGCGCGCGTGAATCCGGCGGTTGATGCTCGGAGGGATGGATGGGGCGACGAAATCTTCGGTGCCGGTGCCGGTGGTGGCGGTGTTTTCCATCGCCTGATTGTCGACATGGATAACGGGCCGCCTGTCGGCCTGCGCCGCGCCACGGGTAGGCGGGCGCCGGTTTTCAGTGCGGATCGACGCAACCTGCCTTCGTATCTAGTACGAGGTGGTATCCGGCACGCTGAAGTAGAACGTTGCGCCCTGGTCCTGTTCGCCATCCACCCAGGTCTTGCCGCCGTGGCGTTCGACGATCCGGCGCACGATGGAAAGCCCGACGCCCGTCCCTTCGAACTGCTCGGCGGAGTGCAGTCGCTGGAACACGCCAAACAGCTTGTTCATGTACTTCATGTTGAAGCCGACGCCGTTGTCCTTGACGAAACACACCAGCGTCGCGCCATCCATGCGGAAGCCGATCTCGATGCGCGCCTTGGCGCGTTCGCGCGTGAACTTGATGGCATTCGAGATGAGGTTCACGAACACCTGCTGCATGAGGCCCTGGTCGACCTGCCAGGTGGGGAAGTCGGCGACTACGAACTCGATGTCCCGTCCCGCCCGCTCATTCGTCATGCCATCGATGACGCGCTGGACAAGTTCGGTGAAACGCACCGGTACCCGGTTCAAGGACTGGCGGTTCAGTTGCGACAGGCGCAGCAGATCCGTGATCAACCGGTCCATGTGCGCGGCGCCGGCATTGACGTTCGCCAGCAGGCGCTGGCCTTCCTCGTTGAGCGATGCGGCGTGATCGGTCTGCAGTACCTGGGTGAAAGTCGCCACCGCGCGCAGCGGCGCGCGCAGATCGTGCGAAACGGAATACGAAAACGCCTCGAGCTCGCGATTCGCGATCTTCAGTTCCTCGGTGCGTTCGCGGACATTGTCTTCCAGCTTCTTCTTCTCGATGCGCAGCTGGCGCACGGCCAACGCGCGTTCGAGGACGGGAAGGGCGGTGACCAGCTTGATGGGTTTCTGGATGTAGTCGAGCGCGCCCGCCTTCATGGCGGCGACCGCGGTGTCGAGCGCGCCGTGGCCGGTCATAATCACCGCAACCAGGGTCGGGTCGATCATCTGCGCGGACTTCATGAGGTCGATGCCGTTGGTGCCCGGCATCTGCAGGTCCGCCAACAACAGATCGAAACTGCGCTCGCGCATGGCGCTCAGCGCCTCGCTGGGCGATGTGAATCCGAACGTGAGGTAGCCTTCGTATTCGAGCGTGTCGCAGAGCGCGCGCATCGAGGCGGGCTCGTCGTCGACAATCAGCAGACTCAACTTATGTTCGGTTTGTTGGGCGATATTCGTATTCACGTCACAAAACCTGCTTTGTTCGGGCTTTCCGGCCCCGGCACGGGTGGCGTAGGAAAATCCCCGCCCCTATATGTCGGCCTAGTTTCCGCCCGCTTGAGGGAAAGTAGCAAACGCCTAAGAGAGACTCTGGGAAGTGTGATATCGGACAGATCCCACAGCAGAGCCTCCGGTTCTTTGCAAGCCTCCATGCCTATCTACTTAGTAGGCTCTTACACCCGTCTGTGCGTTGCATCACACGCTCGAATTCGGCCGTGGATTAAGTTGTCGACATCTGCATCTGGCGGAGAATAGCGTCGGCGCAGTCAGCATCGAGGGCGCCACTGAGTCAACGAGTGGCAGGGAATCAGAGCGTAATGCAACCGGTCAGAGTGGTTCTTGTCGAAGACATGCCGATGGAGGCGGAGATCGCCATCCGTCAGCTCGAGTCCGGTGGTTTCTCGTGCAACTGGAAGCGCGTGGATTCGGAAGTATTGCTGCGGAACACACTCGCCGAAGGCCGGCCCGACCTCATCCTGTCCGATTTCTCGCTGCCGGGTTTCGATGGCATCTCCGCGCTCGACATCGCGCGCGAAGTTTCCCCGGATACGCCCTTCATTTTTCTCTCCGGAACCATCGGCGAAGAACGCGCGATCAATGCGTTGCAGCGCGGCGCCTATGACTACGTGCTCAAGACCAACATGGCGCGCCTCGTGCCGGCCGTGCGCCGCGCGCTCAACGACTCATCGATCCGCCGCGCGCGCGTAGCGCTCGAACAGCAGCTGCGCGACATCGTGGTCACCTCCCAGGACTGGATCTGGGAACACGACCGCGACGGCAAGTTCACCTTCTGCAGCGATTCCGTCCGCACCATCCTCGGCTACGCGCCGGAGGAAATGCTCGGCAAGAACGCCTCGCAGTTCGTGCATCCCGAAGATCTCGCGGCGCTCGACTTCGCCATGCATACGCTCGGCGACAACCAGCGTACGGCCACCAACCTGCAGGCGCGCTGGCGCCATCGCAACGGCAGCTATCGCTGGCTGGAACGCAACATGCTGGTGTTGATGGGCGAAGGCGGGCAGGTCGCGGGCTTCCGCGGCAGCGAACGTGATTTCACAGAACGCCGCCGCCAGGAAAAACACATCGCGCGGCTCACGCGCGTCTTGAAGATGCTGAGCGGCGTGAACAGCGCGGTGGTGCGTATCCGCCAGCGGCGTGAAATCCTGATCGAAGCCTGCCGCCTGGCAACCACGGTGGGCGGCTACGCCAGCGCGATGGTGGCGCTGATCGAGCCGGGCACACGCACGGCGCGGCCGGCCGCCTGGTCGGGCAGCGTCGACAACAGCCAGGCACAACAGCTCACGTTCAGCATCGCCGAACAGGCGAGCGAGGATTCGAGCGTCATCGGCCGCGTGCTGCGCACCGGCGCCTCGATGGTCTGCAACGATCTGCAATCGCTCGAGATGTCGCTCGCGGCGCGAGCCTCGCTGATGGATTCCGGTTTCCGCAGCGTGGTCGCCTATCCACTGCTGGTCGATCGCACGCCGGTGGGCGCGCTGATGCTCACTTCCTACGACGTGGGCGCGGTGGGTGACGAGGAGTCGCGCATGCTGCGCGAGCTGGTCGCGAATCTGTCGTTCGCGCTGCAGTACCTGCACAAGGAAGACGAAATCCGGTTCCTGTCCTACTTCGACCCGCTCACCGGCCTCGCCAAGCGCAGCCTGTTCTGCGAGCGCCTGGTCCGGGCGCTCGAACCGAGGATCGGCCGGCGCGGCACTCCCGCAGTTGCGGTGCTCGACATCGAACAACTGTCGACCATCAACGATTCATTCGGCCGGCACGCGGGCGATCTGCTGCTGCAGCAGGTGGCCGATCGGCTCAAGCGGCACATGGATTCCACCGATCTGCTGGCGCACTTCGGCGGCGGCACGTTCGGGCTGCTGATGGAAGCCGCGGGTGATGAAGACGAAGCCGTTCACTGGATGCAGGAGCAGGTCATCGAGATTTTCCGCGCGCCGTTCAATGTCGACGGCCGCGGCATCCCTGTCGATGTGAAAAGTGGTTTCGCGCGGTTTCCCGACAATGGACACGATGCGAACACGCTGGTCCAGAACGCCGAAGGTGCGCTGCGCAGTGCCAAGAGCAGCGGCGAGAAATATCTGCCGCATCGCCTCGAGTTGAGCTCGGCGGTGGTGTCGCGCATGACCATGGAGCACCGCTTGCGCGGCGCCGTGGAGCGCCATGAGTTCGAACTCCACTACCAGCCGAAGGTCGATATACGCAGCGGCCAGGTCCGCGGCCTCGAAGCGCTGGTGCGTTGGCGCGATCCCGAGGCGGGACTGGTGATGCCTGGCGCGTTCCTGCCATTGCTCGAATCGAGCGGCTTGATCGTTCCGCTCGGCGACTGGATCTTGCGGCAAGCCGCCATCGACTTGCGTCGTTGGCAGGCTGCGGGGCTTTCGCCTGGACGCGTCGCCGTGAACATTTCGCCGTTGCAATTGCGCCGGCGTACCTTTGCGGATCATCTGCTGGATCTCGTGGGCGAGTGGCGCGACGACAATATCGGTATCGACATCGAAATCACCGAGGGCGTCTTGATCGACGACGTGAGTTCGGCGGTCTCGCAATTGCGTGTCTTGCGCCGTTCCGGAGTCCGCGTGGCCATCGACGATTTCGGAACCGGGTATTCGTCGCTGAGCCGCCTGGCCGAACTGCCGGTGGACATGCTCAAGATCGACCGCAGTTTCGTGAGCCAGCTGACCACCACCGGTGCCGGCCGCACCGTGACGGAAACGATCATCGCGCTCGGCCGGGCATTCAACATGACCACGGTGGCGGAAGGCGTCGAAACTCCGGAGCAGCTGGAGATTCTTGCGCAGCTGGGTTGTGATCAATCCCAGGGGTATCTGCACAGCCGGCCCGTGACGTTGACCGAAATCGAAGCGTTCCTGCGAGCGGGCACGGCTGCGGTCCCGAAGAGCAACGTACCGAACACCGACGCAACGGCGTTCGCGCGCCGCGGTTGACATCGATCGATAAAAATTAGGGGGAACGCGGGGCCCCTTGAGTGATCTACACTGCTGCGCGAAAGACGCGCCGCGTCAGATCGGATACGACCTTGCTCAAACAACTTTCCCGCGCCCGCCTGATTGGACTCATTGCGCTCGTCCTCATCGTCCTGTTTGGCCTCTATCGATGGATGGCCGGCGGCGACGCCGCTCCTGAATACCAGACCACGGTGGTCGAAAAAGGCAGTGTCGTCGCGCGTGTCAGCACATCCGGCAGCCTGCAGGCGGTCGTCACGGTCGACGTCGGCAGCCAGGTCTCGGGCCGCATCCAGGAGCTGTACGCCGACTTCAATTCCCCGGTGAAGAAGGGCGAGTTGATCGCGAAGATCGACCCGTCGCTGTTCCAGGCGGCGGTCGTGCAGGCCGAGGCCAATGTCACCGCCGCGCGCGCCAACGTCACGCGCCTCACCGTCACCGCCGACGACGCGGAACGCCAGGCCAAACGCGCCACGGATGTGTACGCGCAGCGGCTGATCTCCGAGACCGAACGCGATAACGCCGTCGCCACCGCGCGCGCCGCGCGCGCCGCGGTCGACCAGGGTGTCGGCCAGCTCGCGCAATCACGCGCGCAGCTCGACCAGGCGAAGACCAATCTGCGGTACACGGACATTCTTTCGCCCACCGACGGCGTCGTCATTTCGCGCGCGGTGAACAAGGGCCAGACGGTGGCGGCGTCGCTGTCGGCGCCGGTTATCTTCACCATCGCGCAGGATCTGCGCGCGATGGAGGTCCATACCAATGTGGCGGAATCGGACATCGGCCGGTTGAAGCCGGGCATGCGCGTCACTTTCACGGTGGACGCATATCCTGGCGAGCCATTTCGCGGCTCCATCCGCGACATCCGCAATGCGCCACAGATCGTGCAGAACGTGGTGACCTACGACGCGGTGATCGATGTCGCCAATCCCGATCTGAAGCTGAAACCTGGCATGACCGCGACGGTCAGCATCGTGGCGGATCGCCGGCGCGACGTGCTTACGGTGCCGAATACGGCGCTGCGTTTCCGGCCTGAAGGCGCGCCGCCGGAACAGACCGCACAGCGCCCGGGCGCGCAGGGTGGCGGTGCTGCTGCAGGTCAACGTCGCGAACGCGGTGAAGGCGGCCAGCGCGAAGGTGATGGCGACGATGCAGCCCCGGTCGCGGTCAAACGTACGGTGTATGTGCTGGTCGACGGCGAGCCAGTGCCGCGCACCGTGACGACCGGTCTCACCGACGGCCGCATCACGGAAGTCACCGGTGGCGAGCTGAAGGAAGGCGAAGCGGTCATCGTCGGTGCCGGGGGGCAGAACGCCCAGGGTCAGCGCGCCGGGCAGCAGCAACGCGGCCCGCGCATCCTGTAGTTAGCCGGCAGCGTCCCGTGGCCCTCATCGAACTGCGCAACCTCGGCAAGATCTATCAATCCGGCGATACGGAATTCGCCGCGTTGCACGACGTGAACCTGTCGATCGAGCGCGGCGAGTTCGTCGCGATCACCGGCTCATCGGGTTCCGGCAAGTCGACCTTGATGAACCTTCTCGGTTGCCTCGATTCGCCGTCGCGCGGCAGTTATCTGCTGGCCGATCGGGACGTCGCGAAGTTGTCGCGCATCGAGCTCGCGAAGGTGCGCAACGAATTCATCGGCTTCGTGTTCCAGAGTTTCAACCTGCTCAAGCGCACCTCGGCCGCGGAAAACGTCGAGCTGCCGCTGATCTACGCCAAGGTGCCGCTGGCCGAGCGGCACAAACGCGCCAAGGAAGCGCTCGATCGGGTCGGGCTCGCGCACCGTGCGGGGCATCATCCCTCGCAGTTGTCAGGCGGCCAGCAGCAGCGCGTGGCGATCGCACGCGCGCTGGTCACCAATCCGCCGCTGATCCTCGCCGACGAACCCACGGGCAACCTGGACTCCGCCACCACGGTCGAGATCATGAAACTGCTGACGGACCTGCAGAAATCCGGCATGACCATCGTGTTCGTCACGCATGAACCGGACGTCGCGGCGTACGCGGCGCGCAAACTGCTGCTCAAGGATGGCGGCGTCGTGAGCGACCAGCGCCAGCAGCCCGTGCTCAAGGAGGCCTCATGATTTCGGCCGGTGAAACACTGCGTCTGGCGGGAATCGCATTGACGCGGAACAAGATGCGCTCGTTCCTTACCGCGCTCGGCATCATCATCGGCGTCGGCGCGGTGATCTTCATGCAATCGATCGGCGAGGGCGCGAAGTCGCGGGTGCGCGCGCAGATCGAAGGCGCCGGCACCAACATCGTCATGTTGTTCTCGGGTTCGAGCCAGGGAGCGGGAGGCCGGGGCGGCGCGGGTTCGCAACCCAGCATCACCTGGGAAGACCTGCGCGCGATTCAAACCGAGCTGCCTTCCGTGGCCGCGGTCGCGCCGCAGATGAACGCCAGTCAGCCGGTGATCTCGGAAACCAACACCTGGAATACGCAGATCACGGGCACGACGCCGGATTTCTTCACCATCCGCAACTGGCCGGTGTCGAGTGGCGCGATGTTCACGGCCTCGGACCAGGCCGGCGCCGCGAAGAATGCAGTGATTGGTCAGACCGCCGCGGAGAACCTGTTCGGTCCCGGCGTCGATCCGATCGGCCAGATCATCCGCATCCGCGACGCGCCGTTCACCATCATCGGCGTGCTCGAGCGCAAGGGTCAGAACGCGATGGGTTCGGACCAGGACGATGTGATCTTCATCCCGATGTCCACGTTCCAGTCGCGTATGCAGCGCGGGCTCGGCAAGTTCGTGCCGGGGCGTATCTTCGTGAGCGCCGTGTCGCCCGAAGCGATTCCGCGCGCGCGCCAGGAAATCGGCGCGTTGCTGCGCGAACGCCATCGTCTCGGCCCCGACGACGAAGACGATTTTTCCACCAGCAGCATGGCGGAGATGACCAGCATGCTCACGTCCACGCAGGACACGGTCACGAGCCTGTTGTTCTCGGTCGCGCTGGTGTCGCTCGTCGTCGGCGGCATCGGCGTGATGAACATCATGCTGGTGTCGGTCACCGAGCGCACGCGCGAGATCGGCATCCGCATGGCGGTGGGTGCGCAGCCGGCCGACATCATGGCGCAGTTCCTGGTCGAAGCACTGGTGCTCGCCGCGATCGGCGGCGCACTGGGCGTGATCTTCGGTGTCGGCTTCGGATATCTGCTGGCGAGCAAATTCGGCTGGACGATGGTCACGCGCACTTCGATCGTGGTGGCGGCACTCGCGGTCAGCGCGGGCGTCGGCGTCGTGTTCGGACTTTATCCCGCGCGGAAGGCCTCGCGACTCGACCCGATCGAAGCTCTGCGCTACGAGTGATTTTGCGGCGGGGCTATACTCCGCCTCCCTTCCAACCAATCATCGGATTCGATCGCCATGAAAAAAGAGAACGCTGACGATTCTCAGGCGCCCGCGCGCCACAACGTTTCACGACGCAAAATTCTGGTCGGCGCGGCGGTTTCGCCGCTGATCATTTCTTCGCGTGCATGGGGCGCCAACAGCCGCATTCGCGTCGGGCAGATCGGCCTCGGGCGCATCGCGACCGGCCACGACATGCCGGGCGTCATCAAATCGGAGCTCGGCGATTACGTTGCGGTCTGCGATCTCGACAGCAAACGCGTCGAAGCCGGCGTGAAGATCGTCGAGAAGTCGTACACCGACCGCGGCGTAAAGGCGCCGCAGATCCGCAGTTTCGACAACTATCGCGAGCTCATCGCGCGCAAGGACATCGACGCGGTGGTCATCAGCACGCCGGACCACTGGCATGCGGAGTGTGCACTCGCCGCGGTCAACGCCGGCAAGGACGTCTATCTACAGAAGCCGTTCACGATGACCCACGCCGAGGGCGTGATCCTGCGCAATGCGGTCAAGCGCACCGGGCGCATCCTGCAGGTCGGCAGCCAGCAGCGTTCATGGGAACAGTTTCGCCGTGCGGCCGAGCTCATTCGTTCCGGCCGCATCGGCAACGTACAGCGCGTGGAAATCGGATTGCCGACGGATCCCACGGCGCCCGACGCCGCGCCGCAGGGCGTGCCGGCGAATCTCGACTTCAGTCAGTGGCTGGGCCCGACGCCGGTGAAGTACTACACCGAGATGCGCGTGCATCCGCAGGCTGACTACAGTCGTCCGGGCTGGTTGCGTCACGAAGCGCATTGCCTCGGCATGATCACCGGCTGGGGCTCGCATCACTACGACACCATGCACTGGGCACTGGAGTTCGAAAACACCGGGCCCTCGAAAGTCGAAGGCAAGGGCGATTTCCCGCCGGAAGATCGCATCTGGAACGTGCATGGTTCGTACGACGTGACGCTGCAGTATCCGAAAGGTGTGGTGGTCAACGTCTCCGACAAACACAACACCGGCCTCAAGTTCTACGGCGACGAGGGCTGGATCTGGGTGACTCGCGAGGGTACGGGCGCCACGTCGAGCGATCCGCAGGCCAAGGGCGCGAACCTGCCGCCGCTCGATGCCAGCGATCCGAAGATCCTCGATCCGAATGGCGTCACGCGTCCTCTGCTGGTGAGCAAGTCGCATCACAAGAACTGGCTCGAGTGTGTGCAGTCGCGCAAACAACCTTTGGCGCCGGCGCATGTCGCTCATCGCAGCAACACGGCCTGCATCGTGAGCTGGATCGCGATGAAACTGGGCCGGCCGCTCGAGTGGGATCCGAAGACCGAGCGGTTCAAGAACGACGATGAAGCGAACTCCATGTTGACGCGCAGTGAGCGCGCGCCGTACGGCGCGTTGCATCTCGCGAAAGCCTGATCGACCGCGGGAAATGGAAATCGACGGCCGCCGTTCTGGCGGCCGTTTTTTTTGCGCCGGCGCCTTGTCCGGGCGGGCAGGGCGCGCCTGTCTACCCGCCAAACTAGCCAGTCCTTCCGGCCGCTTCGCCTAACTGGTTAGGCCAATCAACCACGGCGTCGTGTTCAGGCGGGACTTGCTTGCAAGTGACTGACAATCGTCGATATTTCCCGTTTTTGATCGAAATACACGATTTCTTGACACCGGTGCCAGGTCGGACCAGACTCCGGCCGTGAGCGATTTGGTCAGGCCGAAGTGGTCAGGCCAATTAGGGTCAGATAAGCATTACGACTTAACAGGGGGGAGCAGAAATGCGCCTTAAAGGACTTTTTGCGGCCGTTGCGTGCGCGCCGCTGCTATTGGGCACGCTCGCGGCGCCCAGCTTCGCGGGAAATGACAATCGCGGCAGCGATTTCCGCGGCAACGACGGCCGCGGGCACGACGATCGAGACAATGACGGCCGCGGCAACGATGGTCGCGGGCACGACAACCGCGATAACGACGGCCGCGGACACGATCACCACGACAATGACGACCGATGGGATGACCACGACGGTCATTCGGGCAACAAGGGCATCAAGCCCATCAAGCATTTTCCGGAGCCGGAAACCTTCACCAAGCGGATCCACACGGTTCCAAACCCGTTCGTCAGCTGGGAAGGAACGGAAGTAAAGCCACGCGACTGGCCGGCACGTGCTGCGCAGTTCAAGCAGATCATGCAGCACTACGAGACGGGCTATCTGCCGTCCACCGAGGGGATCACCGTTTCCCTCGAAGTCACCAAGGCGCAGACCAGCTACACCGCTGCCAGCGGTGCCGGAGCCGCGCAGGTCACCGTGTACAAGAACGGGATCGCGGCCGCGCACAAGATCGACATTTCGTTCTTCCTTCCCGATCCGGCCAACCCGGCGTTCCCGCCGCCGCGCAAGGGCTACCCGGTGATCCTCAACACGGGTACCTCGGTGTCGGGATTCTCCGATCTCGCGGCCGTGTATGGCATCGCGACGGTCGGCATCGACGTCCGCGACATCGATTCGGGTGACAACGAAACCGGTTCCTACGTGGCGAACGGCCGCGCCGGTGTCGTCAACGACATCTTCGATCTCGTATCGATGATGCCGGATGCCAGCCGTACCGCTTTCAGCGCGGGACTGGTGAATGGCCGCTGGTTGCCGCCGTACGTCAACACGCCGGGCGATCCAAACGCGCCGAGCCTCATGTTGTCGCAGGCCTGGGGCATCAGCCGGGTCATCGACGCACTTGAGGCCGACAACGCGAAGGCTGAAGCCGAGCGCGCGATCAACGTCAATCCGCTCAAGAGCGCGTTGTCGGGCATCTCGCGTCTGGGCAAGCTCACGTTGGTGGCGGGCGCCTTCGACCCGCGTATCGCCGTGGTCAACATCGTCTCGTCGGGTTCGGGCGGCGTCGTCATCGATCGCTTCCAGAGTCCGGACGTGAACGAGCGGCAGTCGCTCGGTCTCGAGCCGTCGTGGGGCTACGACTATCCACTCAACAAGAAGTACTACTACGTCAAGATCACCAACGCGAGCACGGTGGATACGACGTGGCGCGCGGATGCGGTTCTGCCCGCTGAAGCGCTCATCGATCCGCGCGGGCGGCCCGACGGTGGCACGACCGCAGCCAGTGCTTATCAGACCGACGGGGACTATCTGGATTTCGCGGCGGGCCTCAAGGTTGCCGATGGCCAGGTGAATCCGCTCGCGACGGGTGCGAATGCCAACACCACGACCGGCGTCGGACATGGTGGCAACATCAAGCCCGGCTATGCGGTCATCAACTTCGGCATCCAGACGGGTGCGGGCGCGGAGCAGGGTCACAACCAGGGCACGCAGAACTTCACCGATGTGCGGTGGGGATACGGCGCCTGGTTCAGCCCGCGGTTCCGGCAGTGGCCGATTCTTCCGCAGTTCGCCGATGTGGACATCATCAAGCGGGTGAATCGCGGTGAGTACGGTTACATCATCACCGAGCCGTTCGATCAGCATTTCCTCGTGGGCATGATCGCGCCGCGCGCGGTCCTGATCCAGGACGGATACCTGAGCAACAACACCAATCCGGAAGGCACGTATTTCGGATATCTCGCGGCGCGGGAGATCTATCGCTTCCTGGGTGTTCCCGAGAAGCTAGGTCTCAACATGCACCTGATCAATCACGCCAACCCGTTGCGCGAGAAGTACGAGTTGGGTGAGTTCATGACGGCGGTGTTCAAGAACAAGGATCTCGATCCGAAGTTCCATATCCAGCCGTTCCCGATCAACGATCCGCGCAGCCTGTTCGACTACAAGAAGCTGGACTGGGCCGCACCGGGCCACGATTCGCTCAAGAAGCAGGTCGAAAGACTGCGTATGTCCGAGCGAGACCGGCCGAGAGTGTCGGTCCGCGCGGACTCCGATAGGGAATCCTGCCGGGACTAAGCACTCGTCCCGTTCAGGAGGGCGCCCAGACGACGGGAGTCTGGGCGCCCCTTGCCTTGGTGCCGGGGTGCAATTGTCGTAATTAAGTCAGCGTCCGTTCACGCGCGGAGGCAGAGCTAATTACGACAATTGCACCCCGGCACCACTTATTTTTCGCACCGAATCGGCGCTGTGGGTGAGCCGCTCGCTTCGCGGCGGTGCAAGTTGCAACTCGATGGGGGCAAATTGATCGGGTAATTCCTGCACGAATCTTGCAGAGTCCCGCCATTACAAATAGCGAGGCGCCCGCCGTGAGCTCAACCGTTTCCAGCCTCCCGAGCCTTGCAGGCCAGCCCGCCAAGGTCGATGAAGACCGCACCGCGCTCACCAAGGAAGCGCTCAAACACGCCTTCCTCGACAACCTCTTCTATATACAGGGCAAGTTCCCGGCCCTCGCCACCAAGACCGACTACTACATGGCGCTGGCCTATGCCGTCCGCGATCGCATGTTGCAGCGCTGGATCAGCACCGCGGCGGCCTACACCAAGCAGGGCTCTCGCACGGTCGCGTACCTGTCCGCCGAATTCCTGATGGGCCCCCATCTCGGCAACAACCTCATCAACCTGGGCATCTACGAAACCGCGCGCACCGCGGTCGCCGAGCTCGGGCTCGATCTCGAAGAGTTGTTAGCCCACGAAGATGAGCCCGGCCTCGGCAACGGCGGCCTCGGCCGTCTCGCCGCGTGTTTCATCGATTCGCTCGCGACGCTCGAAGTGCCGGCACTCGGCTACGGCATCCGCTACGAGTTCGGCATCTTCCAGCAGGAGATCATCGACGGTTGGCAGGTGGAGAAGACCGACAAGTGGCTGCGTTACGGAAATCCGTGGGAGATCGCGCGCCCCGAGTGGTGCTGCGACGTGAAGTTCGGCGGCCACACGGAAGTCTGGTACGACGAATACAGCCGCAAGCGCACGCGTTGGGTGCCGGGCCACGTGGTCAACGGCATTCCCTACGACACGCCGATCCTGGGTTATCACGTCAACACCTCGAACACGCTGCGCCTGTGGAAGGCGGAGGCACCGGAGTCCTTCGACTTTGGCACCTTCAACCGCGGCGACTACTACGGCGCCGTCAACCAGAAGGTCGCCAGCGAAAATCTCACCAAGGTCCTGTACCCGAACGACGAACAGGCGCGTGGCAAGGAGCTGCGGCTCGAGCAGCAATATTTCTTCGTGTCGTGCTCACTGCAGGACATGTTGCGCATCTGCAAGATCCAGAAGATCTCTCCCGAGCGTTTCCACGAGAAGTTTGCCATCCAGCTGAACGACACGCATCCATCCATCGCCGTCGCCGAGCTCATGCGCCTGCTGGTCGACGAACAGAACATGGAGTGGGACCGCGCCTGGAGCATCACGCGCCAGACCTTCGCGTACACCAATCACACGCTGCTGCCCGAAGCGCTCGAGCGCTGGCCGCTGCCAATGTTCGGCCGGCTTCTGCCGCGGCTGCTCGAGATCATCTACGAGATCAACGCGCGTTTTCTCGACGAAGTGCGCATGGCGTTCTTCGGCGACGAGGAGCGCATCTCGCGCCTGTCGTTGATCGACGAGCAGGGCGAGAAATACGTGCGCATGGCGCACCTGGCGAGCGTCGGCAGCCACGCCATCAACGGCGTCGCCGCGCTGCATTCCGAGCTGCTCAAGAGCGACGTGTTGAAAGACTTCGCCGAGCTGTGGCCGGAGAAGTTCTCCAACAAGACCAACGGCGTGACGCCGCGCCGTTGGATGGTCCTCTCCAATCCGCGCCTCGCGCATTGCATCTCGCAACGCATCGGCGAGGAGTGGATTCGCGATCTGTACGAGCTGCGCAAGCTCGAGCCCTTGGCCGACGACGCGGATTTCCGCGCCGAGTGGCACAAGATCAAACACGCCAACAAGACCGCGCTCGCCGGTCTCATTGAACAACGCACCGGCGTCATCGTGAACCCGGCCGCCATCTTCGACGTGCAGGTCAAGCGTATTCACGAGTACAAGCGCCAGCATCTCAACATCCTGCACGTCATCGGGCTCTATCACCGCCTGAAGACGGATCCGAAGTTCACGATGGAGCCGCGCGTGTTCGTGTTCGGCGGCAAGTCCGCGCCGGGATATCACCTCGCCAAGCTGATCATCCGGCTGATCACCGCCGCCGCGGAGATCATCAACCGCGACCCGGGCGTGCGCGACCTGATCAAGGTGGTCTATCTACCGAACTTCAACGTGACCAACGGCCAGAAGATCTACCCGGCCGCGGATCTGTCCGAGCAGATTTCGACTGCCGGCAAGGAAGCCTCCGGCACGGGCAACATGAAATTCCAGATGAACGGCGCGCTCACCATCGGCACGGTGGACGGCGCCAACATCGAGATCTGCGAGGAGGTGGGCGTCGAGAATTTCTTCCTGTTCGGCCTCGAGGCGCATGAAGTTGCTGCCCGGCGTTCGATGGGATATCGGCCCATGGAAATCCTCGAAACCAACGACGAGCTGCGGGCCGTCATCGACCTGATCCGCGACGGATTCTTCTCGCGCGGCAACAGTTCCCAGTTCCTTCCACTGGTCGACAACCTGGTCTATCACGATCCGTATTTCGTATTCGCGGACTACCAGTCGTACGCCGATTGCCAGATGCAGGTCGATGAGGCCTATCGCGACGTCGATCGCTGGACCCGCATGTCGATCCTCAACTCCGCGCGTTCGGGCAAGTTCTCTTCGGATCGCACGATCCGCGAATACTGCAACGAGATCTGGCACGCGAAGCCCGTGCAGGTGCAATTGATGTCGCAGGAAGAAGTGAAGGCGGGTCTGCTGCAATAGCGGAATCGGCGGGCCCGTTTCCCGGGCGGGCCGGGCGCGAAACCCCGGTTTCAATTGACACAAACCGGCCCGAGCCGGCATTCCCGCAGTATCCTCGCTCGAAAAGCCGCGTCGCAGGGCGAATCGGTGCACAGGGACACTCAGGTGAAGTCACGGGCATTGCAGCTGCTGGTCTTGCTGCTGTGCGCGGCGTCCGTCGACGCGGGCACCACGCCGCGGTCCGTGGCTACGCACTATCTACTGGAGATGCCGGCGCAGCCGCTGGCGGCTTCACTGCAGCAGCTCGCCGAAAGCAGTGGCAAACAGATCGTGTTCCTTTCCAGCGTCACCGAAGGACTGGAGGCGCCGGCGCTGGCCGGAGAATTCACCGTGAACGACGCGCTGCAGCGATTGCTGGCTGGCTCCGGGCTCGGCTTCCGCCAGATCAACGGGCGCGCGATCGAAGTTCTGAGCGGAGTGCCCGGCGCGGCTGCCGATGCCGCAGCACCCGGTTCGCGGCCGCGCTCGGCTCGGCGCTCACGGCGTGCGGGAGCCTGGGCGCCCGAGCCGATGGAAGAAATCCTCGTGGTGGGCATGGCGGAGCAACTGGTGGCCTCGCGCATTCCAACGCCGCTGATCGATATCCCGCAGAGCGTGTCAGTGATGTCCGCCGAACAAATGCGCCAGCAGAACCAGGAGGAGCTCGGCGACGTGCTGAAACGTGCGGCCGGTGTGAGCACTCGCCGCGTGAACTCGCTGGAGATGTATTTTTACTCCCGCGGCTTTCAGATCAGTTCGTTCCACGTGGATGGCGGCGGTTCGCAGCTGCCGAGTCTCTACTCGGGCCCGACCGACTTGTCCGAGTTCGACCGCGTCGAAGTATTGCGCGGCTCGGACGCATTTTTTTCGGGCAACACCAATCCAGGTGGCGCGGTAAGCCTGGTGCGCAAGCGGCCGACGGCCACGCCGCGTGTGGAGCTGACCGCCACGCTCGGCTCCTGGAACCACCGTCGCGTGGAGCTCGACATGAGCGGCCCGCTGAATGGCGACGGCAGCTTGCGTGGACGGGCGGATGCCACGTACACCGACCGCGACTATTACTTCGACCGGGCGCACCTCGAGCGCAAGAAGCTCTATGGCGTGCTCGAATACGATCTCACCGAAGATTCGATGCTGACCGCCGGCGGCAGTTTTCAACGCGATGACGCGGTGCCCGCCATCGCAGGGTTGCCGCTGAACGACGACGGCAGCGATTCGCGCCTGCCGCGTAATCTGTCGCTGATAGCTCCGTGGGCGTTCTTCGATGCGGACATCGGTAATGCCTATCTACAGTATCGCGGGCGGCCATGGGATGGCTGGACCCTGGCCGTCAATACGCAGGCGACGCGCGCCAAGGTCGACTACGGCTACGTGGCGTTCCTCGGTGCCGTGATCCGCGAAAATCGCAGCCTGGATTCGCTGCCGGCGGCTGGGTTCACCCTGCGGCCCGATATGCACACCCAGATCACGGCCGATGTCACGCTCGCTGGGGAGTTCGATTGGCTCGGACTTCGCCACGAGGTTTCATTCGGCGGCGACTATTCGCACTTCAGGGTGAACCGGAGTGTGATCGCTTACGTAGATGTCGCGCGGCTCGAGAATGTGTACGACTTCGACCCGCGCAACTATCCCGATCCGCGCCGCGCCGGGCTGCCACCGGCCTGGTTGGCGCAGACGCTGCAGCTCGAGCAATACGGTGTGTTCGCATCCTGGCGTGTGCACCTGGGGGAACGCTGGAGCACCACGCTGGGCGGCCGGCTGTCGACCGATGTATTCGACGGCGCGGCCACAATCGGCATCAACCAAGGAGTCAACGCGGGACTTGAGTTGCAGGACGAAGTCACCTTCGGCAGCAGCGATGTGCGAACGCCGTACGCCGCGGTCATGTACCGCATCGACGGGCACCACACCTTGTACACCAGCCTCGCCGACGTATATCTCACCCAGAGCACGCGCCTGGCAGTGGACGGTTCGAAGCTCCCGCCCGCGCATGGCGTGAACCTGGAGACCGGCATCAAGGGCGTATGGCGGGATGGCGCGCTGAACGGATTTCTCGCGCTGTACCGGATCGCACAACGGGGACTCCCGTTTTCGGTGCGTTGGCCGGGACGCCCGGCGGACAGGCCCCCTAACTGCTGCTATCGCGGCGCGACGTCCTACAGCTATGGCGTGGAACTCGATCTGAACGGCCAACTGGTGCCCGGCCTGCTGGTCGGCGGCGGCTACACCTACAACGTGAACGAACGCGCCATCGGTGGGCGGCTCGAATCGCCGACGCCGCGGCACATGCTCAAACTCTGGACCAGCTGGGAGCTGCCGGGCGCGCTGGCGAACTGGTCGCTCGGCGGCAGCCTGCGCGCGCAGAATCGCGCCGCGAGCGGCATACAACAGTACTGCTACTCGGGCAGAACACCGCAATGCCGGGACATCGAGCTCTTCCAGGAGCCATTCGCGGTGCTGGATTTGCGCGGCGGCTACCAGCTCAACGAAAACTGGCGGCTGGCGCTCTCGGTCAACAACGTGTTCGACAAGATCTACTACGATTCGATCACGGCACCACTGACCAATGGGTGGTACGGCGAGCCGCGCAACCTGTTGCTGCGTGTGGACGGCACCTTCTAACAAGCTGCGGCCCGCGGGCGATGGCGGCGCGTGGCAAGATAGCGGCCCGCACCAGGAGAGAAAAATGCGTGAATCGATTGGCCGCGCGGCTTCGGTTGCGGCGACTGGATTGTTTGCCATGGCGGTGAACGCGGACGACGCCGTCGCACCCGATCCGCAGACCATCGAGGTCGTGCGCGAGATGGGCCTGCTCGAAGGCCCGGTCGCGTTACGCGATATGCCGGGGTGGCGCGCCCCGAGGAAAATCGTGCTGACCGGCCTTGGCAATCTCGACGCCATGAAGGCCGTCGCTCCGGGTGTCGAATTCATCGTCGTCAAGGGTCCGAAAGAAATGGCCGCCCAGGCTGCGGACGCCGACGCGATCTTCTCCGGTGATGACGTGGTGTGCGACGACCGCGTGTTGGCCGCCGCGAAAAACGTGCGGTGGGTGGCCGTGTATTCGGCGGGAGTCGAGTCCTGCCTCGGCAAGCCAGCGCTCGAACGCCCGGGCGTCACGGTCACGAACATGCGCGCGGTGGCGGGACCGGTCATGGCCGAGCACACCATCGCGCTGGCCTACGCGCTCGCGCGCGGGCTGCAGGTGTCGATTGCCCGGCAGGCACGCGGCGAAGGCTGGGGCGGCGGGTTCGCGGGCTCACAACCACAGTCGCTGACCGGCAAGACGCTGCTCGTCGTGGGTCTCGGCGGCACCGGTCTCGAAGTCGCGGAACGCGCGCACGGACTCGGCATGGAAGTCATCGCAACGCGCGCCAGCTCACGTGAAGGGCCGGCGTATGTGAAACACGTGGGGCTCTCGGTGGAGCTGCCGACGCTCATCGCACAGGCCGACGTGGTGGTCGCCACGTTGCCGCTGACCCCGGCGACTACCAACCTTTTCGACGCAAAGATGTTCGCGCGCATGAAGAAGTCCGCGTTCTTCATCAACGTGGGCCGCGGCGGCAGTGTCGTGACCGACGACCTCGTCGCGGCACTCAACAACGGCGTCATCGCCGGTGCCGGGCTCGACGTCACCGAACCCGAGCCGTTGCCGAAGGACCATCCGCTGTGGAAGGCGAAGAACATCATCATCACGCCGCACATGGCGCCGCTATCCGATCTCGGCCAGGCGACGCGGGTGCTGCTCCTGCGGGAGCAGCTGCGCCGGTTCGCCACTGGCGACAAACTACTGGCGGTTGTCGATTTCAAGAAGGGGTACTAGCCCGTGCACTGCTGGCGGCCGATCCTGGGAATTTCGGCGCTGGTGGTGTGCGCTCTGGCGCGGGCAGCCGGGCCGGCGCCCATCATCGACATGCATCTGCACGCGCACACGCTCGAGGATTACGGCGGAGGCGGGCGCGTGTGCACGAGCAACGAGCCCATCGAGTGGCCGGGCGTGGATCCGCGGCAACCGATCACGATCGACGCGGTCATGCAATGCGCACATCCGGTCGAGTCCGCGAGTTCCGATGACGCGGTGATGCGCGAATCGCTGGCCGCGCTCGAACGGCGCAACATCTTCGCCGTCACATCGGGGCCGCTCGAGGTCGTCGAGAAGTGGCGCGCGGCGGCGCCGCGGCGCGTGATCCCGGCGATTTCGTTCCTGACGGAACCGGCGCGCAATCCCGCCGAGTTGAGAAAACTATTCGCCGCCGGCAAGTTCGCGGTATTCGCGGAGATCGGCGCGCAGTACCGTGGCCTGCAACTCGATCACGCCTCGCTTGAGCCGTTCTTCGCGCTGGCCGAGGAGCTCGACATTCCGGTCGGTGTGCATCTCGGCGAGGGCCCGCCCGGCGGGCCGCACGTGGGCGGTTATACCGATTACCGCGCAGCGCTTGGCAATCCTCTGCAACTCGAGTCCGTGCTCGTCAAACATCCGAAGCTGCGCCTGTATGTGATGCACTACGGCTCGCCGTTCGTCGACGACATGATCGCCTTGCTGTATTCGCATCCGCAGGTGTTCGTCGACGTCGCGCAGAACGACTGGGGATTTCCGCGCGCGCATTTCTATTCGCAGCTCGAGCGGCTGGTCGATGCCGGCTTCGGCAAACGCATCCTGTGGGGTTCCGATCAGATGGTCTGGCCGGGCACCATCGAGGTGGCCATCGATACGATCGAGAAGGCGCCGTTCCTGACGCCTGCGCAGAAACGCGACATCTTCTACAACAACGCCGCACGGTTTCTGCGACTGACACCCGCCGAAAGGGCCGCTCAGCTCGCGCCGTAGCGGCCGCGCGCGTTACTTGCCGCCGGCGTATTGCTTCGTGAGCCGGTAGAGGAACTCTCGGCCTTCGATCAACGCCTGCACGCGCATGCGTTCGTTGAGTCCATGCGCGTTGCCGGTCGCACCATCGCCGAACATTCCGGAGACGCCATAGGTCGGGATGCCCGCGGGCGTGAGGAAGCGGCCGTCGGTCGCGCCAGCGCTGATGGTCGGGATGACCGGGACGCCGGGAAACATGTCGCGGCTCAATGCTTCGATCGGCCCCATCACTTCGCGTGACAGCGGCGGCGGCGCACCGGGAGTCTCGGGCTTCGCCTGGAACTCGACCGTGACGCCGGGATCGCCGATCACGCGCACGAGTTCCTCCAGAATCTCGGTCTGTTTGTGTCCGGGGAAGATGCGGCAGTTCACGTTGGCGGTCGCGCGCTGCGGCAGCGCGTTCGGCGCGTGTCCGCCGTTGATCTGCGTGGCCACGCAATTGGTATGCAGGATGGCGTTCGACGACGGGTCCTTGAGCAGCCGGGCGATGGCCGCTTCGTCGCCGGCTGTCGCCGCTGCGATCATGTCCGCGCCCACGGTGCCGCCTTCGATCGCGCCGAACTTCTCGAAGTACGCGCGCGAGGTGTCGTTGAATTCCACCTTGAAGGCGTGCGCTTCGATCTTGTCGAGCGCGTGCGCCAGCTGATAGATGGCGTTGTCAGGCGTAGGCCGCGCGGAATGCCCGCCCTTGTTGGCGGTAGATAGCGTGAAATCCTGGTAGACCTTTTCCGCCGCGAGCACTGACACGTAGCGATACGCACCGGTCTTCTGGTCGTACCGTCCGCCGCCGCCCTCGTTGAGCGCGAACGCGGCATCGATGAGGCCGCGATGATTTTCGATCAGGTATTTGACGCCGTTGAACACGTTCGGCGTTTCCTCGCCGCAGGTGAGCGCCAGCTTGATGCCGCGCTTCGGCCGGTAACCGTCCTTCTTGAAGCGCACCATCATGTCGGTGAACACGGCGGCCATCGCCTTGTCGTCCGACGCGCCGCGCGCATAGAAGAAGCCGTCTTCCTCGATGAGTTTGAATGGATCGCGCACCCATTCCTCGCGCTTCGCCTCGACCACGTCGATATGCGCGAGCAGCAGCAAAGGTTTGAGCTTCTGGTCCGTGCCGGGCAGCAGCGCGATGAGGTTGCCTTGTTTTGGCCAGCCTTCCGGCACGACCACCTGCGCCTCGGACTCGGCGTATCCCGCAGCCGTCAGGCGCGCCTTCATCGCCGTCGCGGCGTCGGTGCACGAACCCGCCGACAATGTCGTATTGATCTCGACGAGTTCCCGGTAGAGCGACCGGAATTCCGGCTCACCGGCGCGCGCCTGCCTGGATGCCGCTGTCTGGCGGCTCGCGGTGATGTCCGCGGCCTGCACTGCGGTGAGAATCGACAGCGAACCCAGAATCGCGATGACCATACGCTTGAGCACATTCTTCTCCGTGGAGCGGGGGAATCAGACCGACGTCAACACTTCCTGCTTCTCGACCTTGGCCGGATCGAATTCGATACCGAAGCCGGGTTTCTCGGACAGCTGCACGAGACCATTGGTGGTGAGCAGCGGGTCTTTCATGAAATGCAGCTTCTCGGGCACATGGTTGATGAGGTACTCGCCGAAAGGGCACACCGACGGCGACTGGCTGGCCACGATGTGCAACGCGGCGTGCACGTTGTGGCAATGGGGCAGTAGTTTGACGCCGTGCACCGAGGCCAGGTGCGCGATCTTCACCGTCTCGCTCACGCCGCCACACCATTCCGGATCCGCCTGGATGAACTGCAAGGCGTCGGCCTTGAAGAACTGCTCGGCCTCCCAGCGTCCGTACAGGTGTTCGCCGGTGGCGATCGGAATCGTCGTCGACTTCGACAGGCGGATGAAGCTCTCGAGATCCGACATGGGCACGGCTTCTTCGACGAAGTAGGGGCGGTACTGCTCGACCTTGCGGCACCACTCGAGCGCGTACTGCAGATCCCAGCCTTGGTAGGCGTCGAACATGAGCTGCACGTCGTCGCCCACCGCCTCGCGCAGCGCCTTGACCAGCTGCACGTTCAGATCCATGCCGCGCGCGCCATCGCCCGGGCCGTAACCCAGGAACCATTTCTGCTGGATGAAGCCGTCCTTCTTCAATTGCGCGGCGCGTTTGCCCGCGAGCGGCGGATCCACCGAGAAGCCGAGGCAGCTGCCGTACACGCGCACCGGCAATTGCGTCGGCCCGCCCAGCAGGCGGAACACGGGTGCATCGAAGTGCCGGCCGCGCAGATCCCACAGCGCATTGTCGATGTAGCTGATGGCCATCATGAAATGGCTGGCGCGCGAATGCCGGTTGGAGCGGTACATCTGGTCCCAGATGCGCTCGACGGCGAGCGCGTTCTGGCCGATGACCAGCGGCCGCAGCGTGCCTAACAACACCGGCAACGCTTCCTTGTCGACCGCGCCGTACAGGCCCTCGAGGCCGCCCTTGGTGCGAATGCGGACATAGAAATGCGACAGCGGCCGGCTTTCGGGCCGCGTGCCCTCGGGTGGATCCTTGAACGGCTTCGGGCGCCGCTCCGCGTACACGTGCAGCGGATTCACCTGGTATTGGCGGTTGAGACCGGGCACGAGCTCATGAGTACCCGAGACCTTCACGATCTCGACTTCACTGATGACCAGGTCGTCGAGCGTGGCCGCCGCGGCGAACGCGTCACGCGTGAATGCCGGCAGAAAAGCGAACGCCGCTCCCGTACCCAGCGTTTCCAGAAATTCGCGGCGTCTCATAGCGGCTCCCCTTCGAACGAATGAGCGAGCTTGTGGAACGTGCGCGCCGGCGTCAATCGGCGGCGAGGTCTTTGTAGAAGAACACGGTGTCGCAGAGCGGGCCATCGGGCATCAGCGCGTATTTCGGAATGATGCCGACGCGTTGCCAACCGCCGCGCTCGTAGAGCCGCTCGGCTGCGGCGCTGGCCGTATCGAGCACGAGCAAAGTCCTGCCGGCATCGCGGGCGGCCTTTTCCACCGCGGCGAGCAACAGGGCTCCGACGCCTTTGCCGCGAGCGCGGCGGAGCACGAGCATTTTTTCGACGTCCGCGCGATGCGGCTGATTCTCCGCGACGGGCCAGACGGCCTGCGCTGTCCCGACGATGGTTCCGTGCACGTCTTCGGCGACGACCAGCACGCGTTCGCCGCGCGACACGCCGCCAGCGACTTCGCGCCAGAAGTCCGCAGCCTTCGGCATCGTCATCGGCTGCATGAAGCTCACCGAGGCGCCGCCTTCGACGCAATCGATGAGCAGATCGCAGAGTCCGGCGAATTCGCGCGACGTCACGACTTCGAGTTTGCGAACCGCGACCGTGTTGTCCATGCCATCGAATGTACTGGATGGCATTCGGATTGCGCCAGCCGGCGCTCAGATCAGCGGCAGGCCGACGTAATTCTCCGCCAGGCTTATCTGGGCCGCTTCCGAATCGAACAGGTGCTCGAGCTCTGTTTCCTGCATATGTGTCGCGATGGCGTCGTCGGGAAAATGATGCAGCTGCCGCGTCATCCACCAGGAAAAGCGCTCGGCTTTCCAGATACGCCGCAGGCAACGCGACGAGTATTCGTCGAGTGGCTGTTGCGAGCCTTCCCGGTAGTAGTCGCGCAGCGCCTCGTGGAGGTAGAACACGTCGCTGACCGCGAGGTTCAGGCCCTTCGCGCCGGTCGGCGGCACGATGTGCGCGGCGTCGCCGGCCAGGAACAGACTGCCATGGCGCAGCGGTTCCACCACGAAGCTGCGCAGTGGCGCAATGCTCTTCTCGATCGAGGGTGGCGTCGCGAGCGCGGCGCCGACGTCCTCGCCGATGCGGCCCCGGAACTCGTCCCAGAAACGCGCGTCGCTCCAGTTTTCGACCTTTTCTTCGAGCGCGCATTGTATGTAGCAACGCACACGTGTCGGCGAACGGATGCTGGCGAGTGCGAAGCCGCGCTCCGAGTTCGCATAGATGAGTTCGTTCCAGGGCGGGGGTACGTCGGCGAGCACCCCCAACCATCCGAATGGATAGACACGCTCGTGCGAAACGAGCTGCTCGGCGGGGATGCTGCGCCGGCTCACACCGTGATGACCGTCGCAGCCGGCGATGAAGTCGCAGGCGATTTCGTGTGCGACACCGGCGCGACGATAGGAAACCCGCGGCGAAGAACCGCCTGCGTCGTGCAACTCGACGTCCTGCGCGTCGTAGACCGTGGGTGCGCCGCTGGCCGCGCGCGCGTCCATCAGATCGCGTGTCAGTTCCGTCTGTCCGTAGACGGTCACGGTCTTGCCGACCAACGCCTTGAGCGGAATGCGATGGCGGCGGCCGTGAAAGCCGATCTCGAAGCCTTCGTGGACCAGTCCCTCGGTGCGCAGGCGCGTGGCGACGCCCGCGCGTGCGAGTACGTCCACCGTTCCTTGCTCGAGCACGCCGGCGCGAATGCGACCGCGGACATGGTCGGCGCTGCGCCGCTCGACGATGACCGCATCGATGCCCTCGTTATGCAGCAGTTGCCCAAGCAGCAGGCCGGCGGGGCCCGCGCCGACGATGACGACCTGGGTGCGCCCGCGGGCCGTCGCAGTCATCGACGTTCGGGAGTCATGTGGGATATCTGCGAACCACTGGCGCGGCCGCGCGTACGTACGCGCCCATTGTTTTCTCCCCGATGACGACGCGGTGCCTAGAGCAGGGATTTCTCCAACGTATCGAGCGTGCGCATCGCCGTCAGGCATTGCGCCACGCTGGCATTCGGCTCGCGCTTCGCCTTGATGGCCGCGAAGAACTCGCGATCCTGCAGTTCGATGCCGTTCATCGACACGTCGACCTTGGAAACATCGATCGCGTTGTTCTTGCCATCGAGCAGATCGTCGTACCGCGCGATGTACGTGCCGTGGTCGCAGATGTAGCGGAAGAACGTGCCCAGCGGTCCGTCGTTGTTGAACGACAGCGACAATGTGCACACGGCACCCGACGGCACCTTCATCTGGATGCTCATGTCCATCGCGATCTTGAGATCGGGATGCAGCGGGCCCTGAACTGCGCGCGCCACGCTGGCGTTCTCGCCGGTCTGGTACTGGAATAAATCAACGGTGTGGCAGGCGTGATGCCAGAGCAGGTGATCCGTCCAGCTGCGCGGCTTGCCGAGCGCGTTCATGTTGGTGCGGCGGAAGAAATACGTCTGCACGTCCATCTGCAGGATCCTGAGTTCACCGGCCTTGATGCGTTTGTGAATCCACTGATGGCTGGGGTTGAACCTGCGCGTATGGCCGCCCATGCAGATGAGCCCGGTTTCCTGCTGCACGCGCAACAGCTCTTCGGCATCGGCGAGGTTGTCCGCGACCGGAATCTCGATCTGCACGTGTTTGCCCGCGCGCATGCATTGAATGCCTTGCCGGGCGTGCATCTGCGTGGGGGTCGCAAGAATCGCCGCGGCCACGCCGGGCCGCGCCAGGCACTCTGCGAGATCGAGCGACCAGTGCGGGATGCCGAACCTGTTCGCGACCTCCGCGGTGGAATCCGCGCTGCCACCGGCGAGCGTAGCGATCTCGATGCCGGGGATCTTCTGGATGGCTTCGATGTGTTTGACGCCGAATGCGCCTTGTCCCGCGACGCAGACCTTCATGGGTTGTTCCTGTCTATTGAACATCCAGGCACAGCAGGCCCGACGCGGTGTTGGAGGTGGGCACGTGATAGAAGCGGAATGCTTCGCGCACCTTGCTGCCGACGGCGCCGCGCATCACCAGCCACATCACCATCTCGATGCCTTCGGAGCCGGACTCGCGCATGTACTGCGTGTGCGAAATCTTCGTGAGGCGCTCGGGATCGCTGACCATGCCGTCGAGGAAATCGTTGTCGAACTCGCGATTGACGAACCCTGCGCGCTCACCCTGCAACTGGTGCGACATGCCGCCCGTGCCGTAGACGACCACGCGCAGGTCTTCCGGAAAACTCGCCACCGCCTTGGCGATCGCGGCCCCCAGCTTGAAGCAGCGCAGGCCGGTGGGCGGCGGGTACTGCACGACGTTCACGCACAGCGGCACGACCTTGAAAGGCCATTCCGCCGGCTGACCACAGGTCACCGACAGCGGCACTGTGAGGCCATGATCCACCGGCATCTCGTTCGCGATGGTCATGTCGAATTCGTCGAGGATCAGCGACTCGGCCAGGTGCCAGGCGAACTTCGGGTGGCCGATCACCTTGGGCACGGGCCGGGGGCCGAAGCCTTCGTCGGCCACCGGAAAGGATTCGGCCACGCCTAACAGGAACGTGGGGATGATCTGCAAAGAGAACGCATTGGCGTGATCGTTGTAGACCAGGATGGCGACGTCCGGTTTGAGTTTTGCGAGCCAGTCGCGTGCCGGCGCGGTGCCGGAAAAGTAGGGCGCCCAGTACGGATTGCCCGCGGTGCCTTTGTCGAGCGCGGCGCCGATCGCGGGGACGTGCGAGCAGGCGATTCCAGCCACGATGCGAGCCACTAGCGCGGCTCCTTGTAGAGATTGCCTTCCGGAGCGCGGCCGCCCGCGAGCATCATCTTCGCGTACTCGTCCTTCGGCATGCCGCACATCATGCCGGCGACGTCCTGGAAGGTGAGGCCGTCGCAGAACGCGATCTTGATCGTGTAATAGATGTTGCCGCCGACCTTGAGCATCCCTAACCAGTCGCGCTTGAGCACGGTCTCGCGTTGTTCGGCCGTCAGCGGAAACCGGTCGAGGTACAAGGCCTCGTTCGCCTTGAACGCCGCACGGTTCTCCGGCTGGTTCAGCGACATGCAGAACTGGTTGAGCTGGTAACCCACACGGCCGCGCTCGGAGTCGTACACGTAGGTGCCCGGAATGTCTTCGTAGTCGCGCGGTGCGCTCATGCAGATCTCGTGTGGGAAAGTTCTCCGACAGCATGCCCGCGGGGCATTTTTGCAAACTCGATGATGGCGGAAATCATTTCGATTTCGAGCGCAACGTCCCGTGTCGTCATGCGCTGTTAGTATAGGCGCCGGAAACCCCTATGCAGCGTCCGATCCCCTGTTGGTTCATGCGTGGCGGCACCTCACGGGGCCCGTTCTTCCGCGCCTCCGATCTGCCATCCGACATCGTCGCGCGCGATCGCGTGCTGCTCGCCGTCATGGGCTCGCCCGATGTCCGGCAGATCGACGGCCTGGGTGGCGCGGACCCGCTCACCAGCAAGGCGGGCATCGTGAAACCCGGCACCGGCGACATCGACCTCGAATTTCTGTTTGCCCAGGTGTCTATCAAGGACGCTTCCGTGGACACCACTCCGAATTGCGGCAACATGCTCGCCGCGGTCGTGCCCTTTGCGATCGAGAGCGGCATGGTGAAGGCGGGCGAGGACGTGACGACGTTGCGGGTGCTCACGCTCAACACCGATACGTTGTGCGACATTGAAGTGCAGACGCCGGGTGGCCGCGTGGAATATGCCGGCGACGCGCGCATCGACGGCGTTCCCGGCACGGCCGCGCCCATCAACATCACGTTTCTGGATACCGCGGGCTCGGTGTGCGGCGCGCTGTTTCCCACCGGCAATCACCTCGATCGCATCGATGGCCTGGCCGTGACCTGCATCGACAACGGCATGCCGGTGGTCATCATGCTCGCCACCGATCTTGGCGTAACCGGTTACGAGTCGCGCGATGAGCTCAACGCGAACGACGCTCTCAAGAAGCGCATCGAATCGATCCGCCTCGCCGCCGGTCCTCTCATGAAGTTGGGCGACGTCACGCACAAGGTGGTGCCCAAGATGTGCCTGGTGGCCGCGCCGCGTGCGGGCGGCCACATCTGCACGCGAACTTTTATCCCGCACACCTGCCATTCCGCCGTCGGCGTGCTGGGTGCGGTGACGGTGGCGACCGCGGCGGTGACGCCGGGCACGGTCGCGCGGCGCATCGCGCGCGTGGCGCCGGGGCCGAACAAGCTGATCTCGGTCGAACACCCGAGCGGCGAGTTCACGGTCGCACTCGAGATGAATGCGCATCATCCGGACGAAGTGGCGCGCGCGTCATTGCTGCGCACCGCCCGGCTCATCATGCGCGGCGAAGTATTGATCCCCGATGGAGTCTGGACAGGTGAATCATGATCGGTAAATCCGGCGTGGCAGTGCGCCACATCCAGCGTGCCCCGGCCGCCGCGGTCGTGCAACTGGCGAAACTCGGCGTCGCGACCGTCCACGAGGCCATGGCGCGTGTCGGCCTGCTGGCGCCGTACATGCGGCCTATCTACCCGGGCGCGCGGGTGTGCGGCCCGGCGGTCACCGTGCTCGGGCATCCGGGCGATAACTGGATGCTGCACGTCGCGGCCGAGCTGTTGCAGCAGGGCGACGTGGTGGTGATGGGTTTGTCGTCCGCCAACGCCGACGGAATGTTTGGCGACCTGCTGGCGACGTCGTTCCGCGCGCGCGGCGCGCTCGGCCTGGTAATCGACGCCAGCGTGCGCGACACGGCCGAGTTGCGCGAAATGCAGTTCCCCGTCTGGTCGAAGCAGGTGAATGCCAAGGGCACGATCAAGGCGACGGTGGGTTCGGTGAACACGCCCATCCTGTGTGCCGGGGCGCTGGTGAATCCGGGAGATGTCATCGTCGGCGATGACGACGGCCTGGTCGTGGTGCCGGCCGCGCAGGCCGCCGACGTTGCCCAGGCCGCGCAGGCACGCGAAGCCAAGGAAACGGCCATGCGCGCCCGCCTCAAGGCCGGAGAATTGGGCCTCGATATCTATGACATGCGCGCGAAACTCGCCGCGGCCGGCCTCAAGTACTACGACAAGCCCGAAGACGTGAAGTGAGCGTCGATCCGAACAAGAGTTGTTTGCCGCCGGACCCGAACCCGGCGACGCCGCGGATCGAGTTGCCGCCGGGTGCCTGCGATGCTCACTGCCACGTGTTCGGCCCGGCGTCGCGGTTTCCCTACGCCGCAGATCGCAGTTACACGCCGCCCGATGCGCCGGTCGGGAATCTGCGCCGCCTGCACGCCACTCTCGGCATCTCGCGCGCGGTCATCGTGCATGCGAGTTGTCACGGCAGCGAGATGGACGTCACGCTCGATGCGATCGCGTCGAGCGGTGGCCAGTATCGCGGCGTGGCGGTCGTCAGGGATTCCGTCAGCGACGCGGAGCTGGCGCGCCTGCATGCCGGTGGCATCCGCGGCATCCGCTTCAATTTCGTCAAACACCTGGGCGGCGTGCCGGACCTCGCCGTGTTCTACCGGCTGCTGGCGAGGATCAAGCCGCTGGGCTGGCACGTCGTGCTGCATTTCGATGCCGGAGATCTGCTCGAGCAGCGTGAATTGCTGGCGCGCATCGACGTGCCGTTCATCATCGATCACATGGGGCGCGTGAAGGCGGCGGAGGGGCTAACGCAGCAGCCGTTTCAGTCGCTGCTCGCGCTGTATCGAAGCAACCCTCTGGCGTGGATCAAGATCTGCGGAGCCGAGCGCGTCTCGGCCGGCAAACGTCCATTTCGCGATGCGTTGCCATTTGCCCAGGCGCTGCTGGAGATCGACGCGAGCCGGCTGCTGTGGGGAACGGATTGGCCGCATCCGAACATCACCAAAGACATGCCGAACGATGGTGAACTGGTCGACTTGTTAGGCGAGATGTGCCCGGACGAAGCGGTGCGCGCGCGTATCCTGGTCGACAACCCGACGCGTCTGTACTGGAGCTGAAGCACATGGCGGTGCGCATCGGATTTCTCGGGTTCGGCGAAGTCGGGCAGCGTTTCGCGTTCGACCTGCGTGCGGCGGATGCGGATCGCGCGATCGCCATGTTCGACCTGCAGCTGCAGCAGGCGGTGGGCGACGGGTTGCGACGGTATGCCGATGCGCGTGGCATCGCGACGTGCGCGGATGCGGCGGCATTGGCCGGCTCCGCGGATCTCATCTTCAGTGCCGTCACCGCGGATCAGACCGTCGCGGCGGCCCGTTCGTTGTGCTCGCGGCCGCTCGACAATGCCTGGGTGATCGACGTGAATTCCGCGGCGCCCGCCGCCAAGATCGAATGCGCTGCGCTGGTGGCCGCCGCGGGCGGGCGTTATGTCGAAGCGGCGGTGATGACGTCGGTGCCGCCGCACGGCATTCGAGTGCCCATGTTGTTAGGCGGTGCGCACGCCGCCGAATGTGAGCGGGTGATGCGCGAGCTCGGCTTCGTCGCGCAGACGGTTTCGGCGGATCTCGGCATCGCCTCGGCGATCAAGTTGTGCCGCAGCGTCGTCATCAAGGGGCTGGAATCGCTGGTCATCGAAAGTTTCACCGCTGCGCGCGTGTTGGGCGTCGAGCAGCAGGTGCTCGCGTCACTGGCCGAGACCTATCCGCAGTTCGACTGGGAGCAGCAGGGCGACTACCTGTTCTCGCGCGTGATCCAGCACGGCAAGCGGCGCGCCGAGGAAATGCGCGCCAGCGCCGCGATGCTCGATGCGACGGCCGTGGGCGGCGTGTTGGCCGCGGCGATCGCGCAGCGCCAGGCCCAGGTGGCGCAATTGCGTGCTGCCGGCATGTTCGACGATCCCACCGTCATGAAACCCTGGCGCGAACGCGCAGATGAGATGTCCCCATGATCATCGACTGCCACGGGCACTACACGACCGCACCCGAGCCGCTCAACGTCTGGCGCAAGCAGCAGACCGAAGCGCTGAAGACGCCGGCACTCACGCCCGCCAAGGGCAGAGTCACGATCAGCGACGATCAGATCCGCGACTCGCTCGAAAATGCGCAGCTCAAGCTGCAGCGCTCGCGCGGCACGGACGTCACCATCTTCTCGCCGCGCGCCAGCGCGATGGGCCATCACCTCGGTAACGAAACCACCAGCAAACACTGGAGCGAGCATTGCAACGAGCTGATCCATCGTGTCTGCACGCTCTACCCGGATAATTTCATCGGCGTGTGCCAGTTGCCGCAGTCCCCCGGTGTGGATCCGCGCGGCGTGATCCCCGAGCTCGAGCGCTGCATCAACGAGTTCGGTTTCGTCGGCTGCAATCTCAATCCCGATCCTTCCGGCGGCAAATTCTCGGAACCGCCGCTGACGGACAAGTGGTGGTACCCGGTGTACGAGAAGCTCTGCGAGCTCGACGTGCCCGCCATGGTGCACGTCAGCCAGTCCTGCAACCCGGCATTCCACTCGACCGGCTCGTACTATCTATCCGCCGACACCGTGGCGTTCATGCAGCTGATGACTTCCGACCTGTTCAAGGATTTCCCGACGCTGCGCCTCATCATCCCGCACGGCGGCGGTGCGGTGCCTTTCCATTGGGGCCGCTTCCGCGGCATTGCGCAGGACATGAAACGTCCGCCTCTCCCTGAGCTCATGAGCAACAACGTCTTCTTTGATACCTGCGTCTATCACCAGCCCGGCATCGACCTGCTGCTCAAGGTCGTGCCCATCGACAACATCCTGTTCGCCTCGGAGATGGTCGGGGCAGTCCGCGGCATCGACCCCGAAACCGGCCACTACTACGACGACACCAAGCGCTACATCGACGGCTCGTCGCTGTCGGCGGCGGACAAGCACAAGATATTCGAGGGTAATATCCGCCGCGTGTTTCCCCGTTTGAAGATCTGACATGCACACACGGAAGCTCGGCGCCTACGACGTGACCGCGGTCAGCTTCGGCTGCATGAACCTCTCGCACGCCTACGGGCCGCCGCAGCCGCGCGAAGTGTCCGAGCACGTATTGCGCCTCGCGCTCGATCTTGGCGTCACGCATTTCGATACCGCCGCCCTCTACGGATTCGGCGCCAACGAAAAGCTGGTCGGGGACGTGTTCGCGAAGCGCCCAGACCACATCATCATCGCGAGCAAATGCGGCCTGTTCGGCCGCGACGGCCAGCGCGTGATCGACGGCCGGCCCGAAGCCATCCGCGCCACCTGCGAGGAATCGCTGCGCAACCTGCGTACCGATCGCATCGACTTGTACTATTTACATCGCTGGGACAAGCGCATTCCCATCGAGGACTCCGTCGGCGCGCTGGCCGATCTCAAACGCGCCGGCAAGATCCGCGCGATCGGGCTCTCCGAGGTGGGCGCCGCGAGTCTGCGCCGCGCCCACGCGGTGCATCCCATTGCAGCGCTGCAGTCCGAATACTCGCTGTGGACGCGTAATCCCGAGATCGCGGTGCTCGAAGAGTGCCGGCGGCTCGGCATCACACTGGTCGCCTTTTCGCCGCTCGGACGCGGATTCCTCGCCGGAACGATGCAAAGTCCCGCCGAGCTCTTCGAGGGCGACATCCGGCGCACGATGCCGCGGTTCCAGCACCCGCATTTCGATGAAAACAGCCGCCAGCTCGCGCCCATGGACGACATCGCGGCGCGCCTCGGCTGTTCGCGCGCCCAGCTGGCGCTGGCCTGGGTGCTGTCGCGGGGGGATAACGTAATCGTTATCCCGGGCACCACGAAAGTGACGCACCTCGAGGAAAACTGTGGTGCGGACGCGATTCGTCTTGATGCCGCAACGATTGCTCAACTCGACGCGATGTCGCCCCCAGGGAAGGCCTCGGGTGCCCGATATCCACCTGCGACGCAGGTCGAAAATGACACCGAAGATTTTGGTTCTTAGCGCTTGAATCGTATAGGCTTGCGAGCCTATGACTGAACCCGCCAAGCCCGTGTCCAAAGGTTCCGACGCCCGCAAAACCGTTCGTGTCGCCATGCAGGAATATCTGCGCCGCGACGCCGTCCGGCCCGTGCTGCGTTTGTTGCTGGATCTCGTATTCCTTGCCGTCTGCATCGCGGGCGCGTGCTACTTCAGTTCCTGGTGGGCCAAGGCCCTGATGGTCGTGCCGGCTTCGGTCGCCATCGCAAGGTTGTTTGTCATCGGCCACGACGCCTGCCATGGCAGCTACACGCGTTACGACTGGCTCAACAAGATCGTCGGGCGTATCGCGTTCCTGCCGTCGCTCACGCCGTTCTCGCTCTGGGACGTGGGCCACAATGTCGCCCATCACGGTTTCACCAACCTCAAAGGCCGCGACCAGGTCTGGGTGCCGATGTCGGTGGAAGAGTGGAATGCCGCCTCGAAACTCCGCCGCGGCCTCGAGCGCATCTATCGCTCGGGTTTTGGCCAGGGTCTCTACTACCTCATCGAGATGTGGTGGAAGAAACTGATCCTCCCGTCGAAGAAACATGTCGGCGTGCGCCGCGCGATCTTCCTGTGGGACAACGCGCTCGTGTTAAGCGTCGGCGCGGTCTGGATCACGGGCCTCGTGTTGTGGGCTTTATTCGGCAACCACTCCGTGACGATCACGCTGCTGTGCGGCTTCGTCATTCCGTTCCTCGCCTTCAACTGCATCATGGGCTGGGTGATCTACGTCCAGCACACGCACCCGGAAGTCGCCTGGTTCGACCGCCGCGACGAATGGCAGGCCAAGTTCGGCTTCGTCACCACCACCATCAACGTGGTCGTGCCAAAGACACTGGGCCAGATGCTGCACGACATTCTCGAGCATGGCGCCCACCACGTGAACACCGGCGTGCCGCTGTATCGCCTGCGCGCCGCGCAGGCCGCGCTGAAGAGCGCCGTGCCACAGCTGGCGCGCGTGCACGTGCTCAACTGGAAGCGTTACTGGGCGACCGTGCGTACCTGCAAGCTGTACGACTACGCCAATCACCGCTGGATGGATTTCAAAGGCCGCGTAACGGCATCGCCGTTGTTCCCGGAGCCGACGCCAGCTTGAGACTGCCTTGAAGGCCTCGCACAGAGGTCCTGACTTCTATACGACGCGCCGGCCCTGAGCCGGCGTATTCGTTTCGGGCGCCTGCTTTCGGATCGAGCGCTCAGTTCCTCTGTCGCGCGTGGGTTCCAGCCGGTTGCTCATCCCGCTCTTACCGACGGCGGGCGAGAGCGCCGCCAATACAGCAGACAGGCCAGCGCCATCGCGGCCGTCAGTGTTGCTGGCGCGATCAGCGTCTCGAAGCGATATGCGCTGAAGCCGAGCGCGCCGAACACGCCGCCGAGAATGAAGCCCGCGATAAGAGTGAAGTACAGCAGCACGCGCCGGTTCTCTACGCGTTGCCCACGCAGCCAAAGTCCCAGCGTCACGCCGAGATCGGTGAACAGTCCAGTGACGTGTGTGGTCCGCACCACCGCGCCGCTGAACGTACTCGTCATCGCGTTCTGCAATCCACATGCGCCCGACGCCAGGTAGTGGCCCAGCAGCGAGCCGCGATTGAGGAACACGATTGCGGACAGCAGCAGTGCGGATTCCGCCAGCAGCGCCAGGCTGTAGCGGCGGCCGAGCTTCAGCGATTCGCCGCCTATCACGAAGCCGCTGACGACCGCGCCCACGACGAAGCTCAGCAGGATCAACGCCAGGTGGATCACCGCCGGTTCGTTGCCGGCCGCCAGCTCGACGCCTAGCAACGTGGAACTGCCGGACAGATGAGAGACACCCTGGTGATTGAAGCCGCGCAGCGCGATCGCGTTGACGCTGCCGGCGACCAGGGCGAGAAAGAACCCGCCGATCTCGACCCACCTGGGTAATTTGTTGATCAAACGCGCGGCGACTCCGTGCTTTCGCGGGCGATGCGCACGATCAGCTCGCGCAGCCAGGTGTGCGCTGGGTCTGGCTCATGCCGTTTGTGCCACAGCAGCACTTCCTGCGTGGGCGGCACCTCGAAAGGCAGCGGCAAAATCTTGATCGGCAGCTCGGGCAGGTAGAGGCGCGCCACGCGCTCCGGCAGGGTCGCCGCCAGTGTCGAACCGGGCAGCGCCAGCGGCAGCTGCAACAGGCTCGCCAAAGTCATGTGAACCTTGAGATCGATGTTGAGCAGGTGCCGCACGAGCTGGTCCGCGCTGCCGGTGTACCCGCCCGGCCGGCCGAACATGTGGCGCAACGGGATGTATTCCTCGATGGTGAGCGAATCCTTCACCGTCGGGTGGTCGACGCTCACCGCGCACACCCAGGTCACGGGGCGCAACGCCATCGAGCGGATGCTCTCTGGATAGGCGCGCAGATCGAACAGCTGCAGGTTTTCGAGACACAGACACAGGTCGGCTTCACCGTATTCGAGCCGCGACAGCGCGGTCGGCGAGATCATCTCGATGTGCACGTCGAGCTCGGGCGATTCGTGCGACAAGGTGCGCAGCAGGGCGGGCATGACGCCCGGCACCGCTTCCTCGGACATGATCACGGTGAACTCGCGGCGTGCCGTCTTCGGATCGAAGACCGGCTGCGTGCCGACCATCACCTGGATGCGCAGCAGCGCTTCGCGCACCGGCTCCAGTAGTGAGGAGCCGCGCGGAGTGAGCTCCATCTCGCGACCGACGCGCACCAGCAGCTGATCGTTGAAGTATTCGCGTAGTTTGTGCAGCGCGGCGCTCATCGCGGGTTGTGAGACGAACACACGTTCGGCAGCGCGCGTGACGTTCTTCTCGCGCAACAGTGCATCCAGCGCGACAAGGAGGTTCAGATCGAAGCGGTTGAGTTGCATGACGCACGTGATCATAGCCGTTCACGGCAGCCTTACGGGGCTTCCCGGCGAGTTGAGGGGATATTCCGCGTGGGTGGAGTCCCGCCAATTGCATTGCGCTCTCATGCGGCCACGAGGGGACTGTGGCGTTGATGCGTCAGCGCTGCGCGCTCCCAAGGGGAAGCCATTCAAACCTGGCCGAGAGGGAGTTCGCAATGAACGAGCCACGAGATCCATTCGCCCTGATGAGCCGCAATCCACTGTCCCTGGCCGTAGCCATGGCGCTCACGGTCGCGGCAGCGAGCGTACAGGCGCAGACCGCAAAACCCGCTGGCGCCGAGGAGGGCGGCCTCGAAGAGATCACCGTCACCGCGCGATTCATCCAGGAAAACCTGCAGGAAACGCCGCTCGCGATCACCGCGATCACGGCCGAGGAGCTGAGCTCCCGCGGCCTCAATTCCGCATACGAAGTGGCTTACACCGTCCCCAATGCCTCGCTGCGGCCGGCCGCGGCCGCCTTCGGCGCCTCGATGTCCGCCTACATCCGTGGCATCGGCCAGTACGATTTCCTGCCCGAATTCGAGCCGGGCGTAGCTATCTACTTCGACGATGTGCTGCACCCGGTGACCTTCGCTTCGAGCATCGACCTGATGGACCTCGAGCGCGTCGAAGTGCTGCGCGGCCCGCAGGGTACGTTGTTCGGGCGCGGTTCGATCGGCGGCGCCATCCGTTACATCAGCAAGGCGCCACAGGGTGACGAGACCGGCAACGTCTCCGTCACGTACGGCGACTTCAACCGCGTCGACATCCGCGCGAGCTACGACTTCAAGTTGTCGGACACGGTGTTTGCGCGCGTCTCCGGCGTCTCGAAGAAACGCGAGGGTTATCAGACCGTCTACGACTTCGCCTGCCGCAACCCCCTGTTGGCCGGCTACGGCGATGGCCTCGCCGCCGATGGTTCCGATGACGGCACGGCGCCGGACGTCGTAACGCCGGGCAGCGCCGCGGACAATGCCTTCGCGATCCCGCGCCGGACGCAGAATCGCGATTCGAAGTGCAAGGTCGGCACGCAGGGTGGCCAGGACGTCACCGGAGCACGCGCCGCGCTGCGCTTTGCGCCCAGCGACAAGTTCGACTTCACGCTCACCGCCGAATACATGGACGACAACTCCGAAGCGCGCGCGGATACGCTCGTGCACATCGGCCGTCCACCGGGTGCGACCACACTGCCGGTGCCGTTCAATTTCTGGAGCGACGCCCAGGTCGCGCGGACCGGCGTGCCGTTCGACGACCGCTTCGTGCCGGACGACATCTACACGAGCTACGCCACGTACCAAGACCCCGTGACCGGCTTCACCGCCAATCCGAAGGCCTCGTTCGAGCAGGATGCGCTGAGCGCGAAGGCCAACATCCAGCTCTCCGACAACCTGCTGCTGGAAGTGATCGGGTCGTACGCCAAATTTACCGGTGCTTTCGCCACCGATTCCGACCAGTCGCCATTCAGCGTGCAGCTGGTCGACGGCATTCAGACGGTCGACTCCAAGACGGCGGAAGTGCGGTTGTCAGGTCACGCGGCGGACAAGCTGGACTGGACCGTCGGCGCGTTCTGGTACCAGGGAGACTTCACGAATGCGCAGCAGGTTTCGATTCCGGCATTCGTTCCCACTGCCTTGCTGGTGAACGGCAAGAACACCACCAGCTCGGAAAATCTCTCGGCCTTTGCGAATGGTGTATTCCATGTCACCGACAGGTTTTCGCTGTCGGCCGGCCTGCGCTATTCCACCGACAAGAAGGATGAGGAGTTCGACAACTCCATCGTCATCACCTCGCTGGACACGGACGAAAATCACTTCGACTGGAAGTTTGGCGCGGACTTCAAGATCACCGACTCGATGCTGGTTTATGCCTCGGCGGCGACCAGCTATCGTCCCCAGGCATTCAATCCGCGGCCATTCCAGGTGACCCAGTTCGTCGGCGTGGACGGCGAGGAAGCGACTTCGTACGAGCTCGGCTTCAAGAGCGACTGGTTGGACAACCGCCTGCGCGTGAACCTTGCCGGGTTCTACGTCGACTACAACCAGCGCATCCTGCCGGTCGGCGGTACGGAGTGCCTGGCCAACTCCGACGGCGAGTACATCAATCTGGTGCCGCCCGGTACGCCCGGCTCCGTGCAGGACTCCCTCGGGCAGACCTGTACCTCCACGACCTCGCGCACCTATTACAACAATATCCCGGCCACCATCACCGGTGCGGAGCTGGAAGTTCAGTTTGTACCGGTCGAGGGGCTCACGCTCAGTGGTCAGTACGGCTACACGGATTTCCAGGGCGACGAATTCGACAACCCGGGACTGCTGGGAAATCCCAACGTGACGCGCATCACCAGCGACAACCCTGTCTACGTGCCGACGGACAACTGGAGCCTTTCGGTCGCGTACAAGCGAGAGGTCGGCGGCTTCGGCAGCATCACGCCGCGGCTCGATTACTACGGTCAGAGCGAGATCTGCTTCGGCATCCGCACCAACGTCTCCGTGACCACGATCGACACGACCGTGGAGCAGGCGTGTGCGCAGGGCTACGAGATGCTCAACGCCCGCATCGAGTGGGCGAGCCCCAATGACACCTGGCGCGTGGCGCTCGGCGCGACCAACCTGACGGAAGAAAAGTACTACCTGAACAAGTTCGATCTGTCCGCGTTCGGCCAACCGACCGTCGAAGGTCAGCCGGGTGCGCCGCGCGAGTGGTACCTGCAGCTGACGCGCAACTTCAACTGAAGCCGGCGCGACTCGGGTAGAGAATGGGGGCGCGTCGTTTCGACGCGCCCTTTTTCGTTCACGGCGGAGAGCTTCGATGGAAACACTGCGCGACAAGGTGGCCTTCGTGACGGGTGGCGCGAGCGGCATCGGTCTCGGCATCGCCAAGGCGATGGTGGAATCCGGCATGCGCGTGGTTATTGCCGACGTGCGCGACGATCATCTCGCGGACGCGCGTGCCTGGTTCGTCTCGCAGAAGCAGAGCCGGCGCATCAAGACGATCAAGCTCGATGTGACGAATCGCAAGGCCTACGCGCGCGCGGCCGACAAGGCCGAGGCGGCGTTCGGCAGGATCCACGTGCTGGTCAACAACGCCGGCCTGGGCTTGTTAGGCACCATCGACAAGACGAAGTTCGACGACTGGGACTGGGGCATGGACGTGATGATCGGCGGCGTCATCAACGGCATCCTCACGATCCTGCCGCGCATGCGCGCGCACGGCGAGGGCGGGCACATCGTCAACACCTCGAGCATGGCGGCGCTGGTGCCGATCCCGAATTGTTCCATCTACATCACCGCAAAATCGGCGCTGGTCGGGTTGTCGGAATGCCTGGCCGGCGAGCTCGCGCCGCACAACATCGGGGTGTCGGCGTTTTGTCCGGGGCCGGTGCAGAGCAATATCCGCGAGCTCGGCAAGCTGCGGCCCGACAAGTACAAGAAGGATTCGGGCCTCGGGGATTTCGAGAAGCAGCTCGCGACGCGGCCTACCAGCGAGCTGTGGATGGACGCGGTCGAATGCGGACGGCGCGTCGTGCGCGGCATCGAGCGCAACGACCTGTACATCTTCACGCATCCGGAGTTCAAGGACGGAGCGCGCGAGCGCTGCGACAAACTGCTGGCGTCGTTTCCGGATGAGCCGATCAATCAGGCGCGTGCCGACGGGATCAAATTCCTGCTGTCGAATCCCATCTTCAAGAACTGACTCACGCGGGTGCGACGTACCCGTATCGCAGGTTGCTGGGCAGGCCACCCATCGAGAGATATTCGCCCTTGATCGCCTCGAAATTGTCGGCCGATAACCTGGTCGCCGCTGCGGGATCGATCTTGTAGAGCTTCGACGCGTTGCCCGCGAAGATCTTCGACTTCACGGGCCCGTCGGCGGCGCCGAGCGATTTGTAGCCATGCTTCTTCTGCATGTCCTCGGGGATTTCCAGGCGACGCATCGCTTCGATCTGCCATTGCGGCGAACCCCACCACACCGAATCCGTGCCCCATACGACGCGGTCTTCGCCCAGCCCCTTGATCAGCGTGCCCATCAGCGCGGCGGCGAGTTTCGGATGCGTCACACAGGTATTGGCGAAACACGCGCCGAGTTCGCCGTACACGTTTTTCACGCCGAACTTCGCGGGGATGTCGGCGAGATCGGAGACCCAGTCGAACCGGCCGGTCTTCTCGAACTGCGCGAGCTCGCGATCCGGCAGCTCGAGGAACGGGCGCATCGCCGAGTGATAGATGACGAAGTTGATCTGCGGCCAGTCCTTCGCAGCCTTGCCCACGTCCCAGACGGTGGCGTATTGCCACATGTCGGCCCACGAGGTCATGTAGTCGGCGGGCATCAGGCCCTTGTGCACGCAGATGGTGTTGATGCCGCGCTTGAGCATGGCTTCGTACAGCGGATACACCAGCTTCTCGTCGTCGAGGCGCCAGTTGGTCTTCTTCTTCGTCTGGTAGATAGGATCGCCGATCGTGTAGCCCTTGATGCTGTCGGGCTTGAGCTGGTCCATCACGCGGACGATTTCCTCGAACCATCCGGGAGTGCCGGGCGTCACGATGCCGTGCCCGAGGCAGCGGCGCGACCCCGCCACCTTGTTCACGACGTCGCGCGCCGCGGCGATCTGGTCGTTGGTCAGGAAGAGATATTCGTAGTCGTCGGTCGGCGTGCCCGAGATCATCGCGACCTTGGTGTCGCTGTCGACGAAGATCTCCTTCACGTAGTTCTGGAACTTGTAGCGCGTGAGCCCATCGCTGCCGGGGATGTCGGGATTCCAGTGCTTCTTCGCGAAGTCGGCGGAGAAGACCAGCAATTGCTGCGTGTAGTCGTCGCGCACGAAATGCGTCTGGCAGTCGACGATGAACTGGTTGGAAAGCGCTTTGGCGCGTGCATCCGCCAGGCCGGGCGTCGCGGCTTCGGCACGCGACGCGGTGAACACCGGGCCAAACACTTCGTTGAACGCGAGAAAGGCGGCGGACATGCCGGCCGCGGAGGAGAGGAACGAGCGGCGGTTCAGTCCGTGTCGCGGCGCGAGCTCGTCGGCGAGGGCGCTGATGCGGGCTTCTACGCGCCGCTGATCGTCGCTCTGCGGCAGCGGCGTGAATTCGCCGTTGCTGACCACCTGCGTGGGAATCGGCGAGCCCGAGTCGCGCTGCTCGGCGGGCGTGAACGTCGCAAGTTCCGTATCGCTGATGAAGCGCATGGCGGTCTCCTATTCGACGATTTCCTCGATCTGCGCCACCGGCGGGACGCTCGAGAAGTTAGGCACGTCGGCGATGAGTTGGCCGATGTGCTCTTTGGTGGCCGCGTCGAAACCTTCCATCGAGAAGATTTCGATGGTCACTGACGCGACGAAAGCGGGCGGCGAACCATCGCCCTTGCGGATGCCCTTGCGTATCTGCATCGTGCCCGCCGACGCTCCGAACCACTCGCGCATCATGCCGAGGTGTTTGTCGCGGTAGTAGTCGAAATCGAAGCGTACGTCCGGCTGCCAGGGATACAGCACGGTCAGGCAGTGACGTCGGGTGGACGCGGCGGCCGCGAGCGGCGCGCTCAACAGGCTGGACAAAGCGGTGAAGCCGCCGAGCACTGTCACGGCGGCGTCTCGTCTCGTTATTCGCACTGAATTTCTCCCCCGTCTTCCAGAGTGGTGCCGCAGAGTGGTGCCGGGGTGCAATTCTCGTAATTGCGCGAACGCCGAGTTTCAGCCAGCGCTCGCGCAATTACGAGAATTGCACCCCGGCACCACTCTGCGGCACCACTTCCGACCGCAAGTTATCACGGCGCTCCGGCGCGCCGCTGTCGCGAATGACGAGTCCGGTTTCAGTTTGAGTCGAGTGTCGAATCGTGGTGAAGTCGAGAGTGATTCAACGAGCCAGCGGAGAGGGGACATGCCGGTCTTGCGTTACGTTTGCTTCGCAGCGCTGTGGGCCGCGGTGGCAGCCGCGCCGGCGGCCACTCCGACGATCGACAATACCGCACTCAACAACGATGCCGACGGGCGCAACTGGGCGGCGTACGGCCGCACTTTCGGCGAAACCCACTACAGCCCGCTCGCGGAGATCAATCGCCAGACGGTGCCGCGATTGAATCTGGCGTGGACGCTCGACCTCGACGTCACCAACAATCTCTCCACGCCGCTCGCCGTCGACGGCGTCATCTACGTCGCCTCGGGTTACAGCTTCGTTCACGCGGTGGACGCCAAAACCGGCAAACTGCTGTGGCGTTTCGACCCCGAAGTCCTGAAAGCCGCCGGCAACAAGCTGCGCACCGGCTGGGGCATTCGCGGCCTCGCGTTCTGGAAAGGCCGACTGTTCGTCGGCACACACGATGGCCGATTGATCGCGATCGACGCAAAAACCGGCCAGCAGGTCTGGAGCGTGCAGACCATCGACACCGCCGATGGCTCCTTCGTTTCCGGCCCGCCGCGTGTATTCAACGACAAGGTGGTGATCGGGTTCGGCGGCGGCGACTTCGGCGCCGTACGCGGCTACGTGACCGCCTACGACACCAACACCGGCAAACAACTGTGGCGCTGGTTCACCGTGCCGGGCGACCCGTCCAAGGGTTTCGAAAACGCCGCGATGGAGATGGCGGCAAAAACCTGGACCGGCGAGTGGTGGAAATACGGCGGCGGCGGCACGGTCTGGAACGCCATGACCTACGACCCGGAGTTCAACCGGCTCTACATCGGGACGGGCAACGGCGGTCCTTGGAACTGGAAGATCCGCAGTCCCGGGGGCGGCGACAACCTGTTCCTGTGTTCGGTGGTCGCGCTGAACGCCGACACCGGCGAATACGTCTGGCACTACCAAACTACTCCCGGCGATTCGTGGGACTACAACTCCGCGATGGACATGACGCTGGCCACGCTCGACATCGGCGGTGCGCCGCGCAAGGTCATCCTGCACGCGCCCAAGAACGGCTTCTTCTACGTGCTCGATCGCGCCACGGGCAAACTGGTCTCCGCCGAGAAGTTAGGCACGGTCACCTGGGCGACGAAGGTGGACCTCGCCACCGGCCGCCCGATCCTCACGCCCAACGCGCGCTACGAGAATGGGCCCGTCACGTTGTGGCCGAGTTTCCAGGGCGTGCACAATCTTTATCCGCAATCGTTCAGCCCGCTGACGAAGCTGGTCTATGTGCCGACCATCGAGATGCCGGCGCAGTTCGGCGGCGACGTCGACGTGAAGAACTGGCATCCACTGCCATCGTCCATCCAGTTCACGGGTTTTCCGACCGCCGACGGCGATCCGCCGGCCGACGCCGGCAAGAGTTATCTGACCGCCTGGGATCCGGTGAAACAGCGCGCCGCCTGGCAGCAGCCGACGCCCGGCCCGCACAACGGCGGCACGCTCGCGACCGGCGGCGACCTGGTGTTCCAGGGCCAGGCGGACGGATACATCAACGCCTACGGCGCGTCCGACGGCCGGCGCGTCTGGTCGTTCTACGCCGCCACCGCGGCGCTCGGCACCCCGATCACGTTCGCCATCGGCAAACAACAATACGTGTCGATCCTGACCGGCCCGCTGCACGGCGCGCCGGGTGGTTTCGGTTCGATGGCCGCGAAGTTCGGCTGGGACCCGCGCATCCATCCGCGGCGCCTGCTCACGTTCGTGCTGGACGGCAAGGGCAAACTACCGCCCACCCCGCCGCCGGTGTTTGCGAAGCCGCTCGACGCGCCCGAGATGAATGTCGATGATGCGCTCGTGAAGGAAGGTATTCAGCAATGGTCGCGTTGCCAGCTCTGTCATGGCCCGGGCGCCGTGGCTGGCGGTACGGCGCCCGACCTGCGCGCGTCGCAGATCGTGCTGAATCCGGCGTCCTTCGCAACCGTGGTCAAGGGCGGGCTCGAGTCGCGCGGCATGCCGAAGTTCGGCGAGCTCAGCGATCGCGAGCTCGACGCGCTGCGCAACTACGTCCGATACCGCGCGCGGCTCGCGACACGTCCGAATGGCGTTGCGCCACCGGTCGAGGCGCCAAAGCCCGTCGAAGCCGAAAAGCCTGCCGAGAATCAGGAGCCGCCCAAACCACCGGGCTCGCTCGAGTCCACCGGCGCACCGCCGCCCACATGAGCCAGACCCAGTGGAGGATGAATCCATGCGCAGGGAATCGAATGGCGCTTCGCGGCGCGAGTTTCTCGGGGCGGGCACGCTGGCGGTCGCCGCCGGCACGGCCGGCGTGATGGGGCTGGGCGCGGACGCTTCAGCTCAGACCGGGGGCGCGGGCGTCAATCCCGCGGTGACGAAAATCCAGAAGCCACTCGCGGACGTGAAAGGCAAAGTCGCCTTCATCACCGGCGGTTCGAGCGGCATTGGCCTCGGAATGGCGCGCGCGTTCTCGGCGGCCGGCATGAAGGTGATATTCACCTATCGCCGCGAGGATCATCGCGACGAGGCACTCAAGTTGTTAGGTACCGACAATCCCGGCGTCCACGCGATCAGGCTCGACGTCACCGATCGCGACGGTTTCGCGCGCGCCGCCGACGAGGCGGAAAAGACCTTCGGCAAGGTCCATCTGCTGGCGAACAATGCCGGCGTCGGCATCCGCGTCGGAACGGGAGAGGCCACGTTCAAGGACTGGGACTGGGGCCTCGGCGTCAACCTGGGCGGCGTGATCAACGGCATTGCCACGCTGCTGCCGCGCATGCGCGCGCACGGCGAGGGCGCACACGTCATCGTCACTTCGTCGTCGGCCGGCCTCGTCGCTGGCGGGCGCATCGGCATCTATGTGACTTCGAAGTTCGCCATCGTCGGCATGATGGAATCGCTGCGCGAGGAGATGGAGGGGGAGAACGTCGGCGTTTCCATCTTCTGCCCGGGGTTCGTGCAGTCGAACCTGATCGAGTCCGAAAAATTCCGTCCCTCGGAATACGTGAACGAGGTGCCGAAACCCAGTTCCGCGGCGATGTCGGCCCAGGACGAAGCGCTGGCGCGCAAGTTCATGTCGATCGGCATGGATGCGGTGGTGGCCGGAAATCACGTGCTCGACGGCATCCGCCGCAACGATCTTTATATCTTCACGCACCAGGAGTTCGAGCAGCCGACGCGCGAACGCATGGAGGCGTTGCTGGCTTCTTTTCCGGTTGCAAAGGCGCCGCGCGGGCGAAGCGAGGCGGCGAAGCGCTTCATGACCGATCTGTACGCGCGGGAGCGCGACCGGCGCTTGTCGGGACGATGATCCCGCCGGCTACCTGCCGAGCCCGATCCTCCGTGGCGTGGCCGCCACCCCTCCGGCGGCGCGCGCGGTTGAAACGCATTGCGCTGCCAGTTGCAAGTCCGCCACTGATTCGGCCCAAACTCTAACTATCAAAGTAGCCGATTCCTGATCCACAGAATATTCGTTTGAGAAGGGGGGTTAACGTGAGAGCTACGCGCCGCAAGCCGTTGGTAGAGTCCATTGCCGCAATTCTGGGTGTCGCCGCCGCCGGGCCCTTGCTGGCACAGCAGGCCGCCGAGGCCGACACACTCGAAGAAGTCATCGTCACCGCGCAGTTTCGTAAGCAGAACCTGCAGGACACACCGCTGGCCATCACGGCCGTCTCGGGCGACATGCTCGAGCGCCGCAGCCAGACGGACATCGCTGAAGTCGCCCGCCAGGCGCCCAACGTCACGCTGGCGGCGCAGAACCAGGAATATGCCTCCGGCCTCATCGCCTACATTCGCGGCATCGGCCAGAACGATCCAAATTTCGCGGTCGAGCCGGGCGTCGGCATCTACGTCGACGATGTCTACCTGCCGACCCTGACCGGCTCGCTGCTCGATCTGATGGATGTCGAACGGGTGGAAATCCTGCGCGGACCGCAAGGCACTCTTGCCGGGCGCAACTCGATCGGCGGCGCCATCAAGATGTATTCGGTGCGGCCGCAGGGCGACGACTCCGGCGCATTCCAGGCGACGTTTGGATCGTATGACCGCGTCGACCTGCGCGGTATCTTCGATGCCAAGCTTTCCGATACCGTTTCCTTGCGCGTGTCGGGAGTCAGCAAGAACGAGACCGGCTATATCAAGCGTGTCGATTTCGCGCTGACACACCCGGACTCCAACGTGCCCACGCAGGCCCACGGGCTGAGCCCCGTGCTCGGGCACGATGGCGGTGTTGCCATGGCGGCCGGCAAGATCGCGCTGCGCTGGCAGCCGAGCGACGCGGTCGACATCAACCTGTCGACCGACTACACGCGTGAACGCAACGATCCCGGCGTCGCGACACTGCTGTACGCAAACGCGGCGGGCGTGCTCAACGGCACTGAGTCGCGGCCCTGGCTGCGCGGCACCGACGGTCAACCCGTCCGCTACAACTGCCAGTTCGTGCCTTCGGGTCCGAACAGCTGCGACACGCAGACGCGGTATGACGGCCGTTACATCACGTATTCGACGTACGCCGATCTGTATGTCGGCGATACGCAGATGCCTTACAAGCCGCTGACCCTCGATCCGCATCGCGACATGGACAACTGGGGCATTGCGCTGTCCGCCGAATGGCAGCTCAGCGATGCGTTCTCGTTCGTGTCGATCACGTCCTATCGCGACTACAAGACCGACTGGTCATACGACGTGGACGGCGCGCCGCTCACGTCCAACCTGCTCAACCAGACGCAGACGAACGAGCAGATCAGCCAGGAGCTGCGCTTCAACGGCAAGGTCGGCATCGTGGACTTCACTGTGGGTGCGTTCTACTTCGACACGGACGGCTTCTACACCGGACGCATCGATATTCCGTATGGCGGCCTCGACTTCATCCACGGACCGGATCCGACGCCTTCGACCAACAAGGCGCTGTTTGCCAATGCAACCCTCAGCTTCACGGAAGCGTTCCACCTGACGGCGGGTGTGCGCGAGTCGTGGGACAAGAAGGACTACGAGTACCGCCGGCACAATCCGGACTACACGGATGTGCAGGGCCCCTGCAACTTCTTCCTCGGCGCTCCGATTGCCGGTCCGACCGCCGTCGGCAACCAGCCCAACTGCTTGTTGTTCGGGGTGAACGGCACGACAGCGCATTTCAAGAACGACCAGCTCGACTGGCGCGTCGCGCTCGACTACCGCTTCACGGAAGACCTGATGCTCTACACGCAGGCGGCCACCGGCTATCGCGCGGGCGGATTCAACGCACGGCCGTATTTCCCGAGCCAGGCAACGCCGCACGTGCCGGAGACGATCACGTCGTACGAGTTGGGCATGAAGACCGACCTGTTCGACAACAAGCTGCGCCTGAACCTGGCCGGGTTCTACTTCGACTACGACGACATCGTGCTGCTGTCGACCTTCTGCGCGAACCTGCCCGTTGGACAGCAGACACCTTGCCTGCGTCCGGACAACGTCGGTTCGGCGGAAGTGAAGGGCGTCGAGCTCGAGGCGTACTTCAACCCGACGGCGAACTTCAGCATCGATGCGTCGTTCAGCCTGCTCGATTTCCAGTACACGGATATCGTCGAAACCGCGGGTACGGGCGTCGGCATCAACGACATCACGCCGTACACGCCGGAGAAGAAGGCGAGCCTCGGCGTGCAATACGACGTCGACGACGTTCTGGGCGGCAAACTGTCGTTCCGTGTCGACGCGTCCTACCAGTCGGAGATCTTCACGGAAGCCGGGAATGTCCCCGGTCAGATCGTCTCCAGCACCAACGCGAGAGTCGCGCCTTACAGCCAGGCTGGCGGTGGTGGTCCGATCGCGAACCTGCTGGTCGACAATCTGATCGATGCGTACACGCTGGCCAACGCGCGTATCTGGTGGGAATCCGAGGCAAGCGGTTGGGGTCTGGCGCTCGAAGTCCAGAACCTGACCGACAAGTACTACCTCGGGACCAAGGTGAACGACTCCTACTCGGTTGGCCATGTCTATGGCTCGCCGGGCAAGCCGCGCACCTGGGCCATCACGGTGAAGAAATCGTTCAATTGATTCGCAGTTGAAGGACGGGGGTGGCAGCAATGCCACCCCCGTTTGGCTGACGCCGGACCCCCGGGCAGAAGCCAGTTGGTGGCGGGTCAGTTGGTGCCAGGTGGGACTTGCGGGAACTAGCTTCTCAAGCTAATTCCCGCAAGTCCCACCTGGCACCAACTGACTCCACCGACCTTCCAATCTACTTCCCCGCGACCGAATACAGGATCTGCGCGTTGCGCGTCTTCTGGAATTCCTCGAGGGTGAGGCCGCGGAACGCGGCGTAGACGTGCAGGTTGGTGGTGCCCACCACCGCCGCGAGTTTTTCCAGCAGGAAGAAGATCACGCCGTAGCGGATCAGTCCCAGCCAGTCGCGGCGGCGCACCAGATCCTGTTCCTCATCCGTCAGACCGGCCTGCGCGAACATCGGCTCCGGGTCCGCGAGAAATCGCTTGCGGTAGTCGGGCTCGATCAACCCGTGCAGGAAATGATTGAGGCGGTACGCCTTGACGCTGCGATCGAGCGTGAAGGGGTAGGTCCCCGGCAGCTGATCGATCCCCACCCATTCGCGCCCGATCCGTTCGCGGTGCGCCGCCGGTGACTCGGCCACCTCGTCGTCCGGCACGTTCTCGAAGATCAGCGTCGCGATGGGGGTCATCGACGGCAGGTAGTAAGACTGGTGCAGCTTGCGTACGCGTTTGTTGAGCGCGCCGCGCATCAGCAGCCACATGATCACTTCGGAGCCTTCGAGTCCGCCGCGCCGGGCGTACTCGGCGATCGTGAGCTGCGTCAGCTGCTCCGGGTCCTTCTCGAGCAATTCGAGAAACTCCATGTCCCACGGTGTGTTGTTGAAGCCCGCGCGTTCGCCATGCACCTGGTGCGACAGTCCACCGGTACCTACGATCGCGACCTTCAGATCCTGCGGAAAACTCTCGATCGCGCGCCGCAGCGCCTGCCCGAGCTTGTAACAACGCCGCGCGGACGGAATCGGAAACTGCAGCACGCCCACCTGCAGCGGCACGATGGCGCCGGGCCAGGTGGTGTCGTGCGGCCACACCACCGACAGCGGCGAGAAGCAGCCGTGGTCGAGGCCCTTGCCCTGGAAATACGACAGATCGAACTCGTCGGCGACCAGCGAGGTCGCGATGTGTTGCGCGAGCGCGGGATGCCCCGCGATCGCAGGCAGCTTGCGCGGTCCCCCGCCTTCGTCCGCCGGCCAGTACCGGTCGCCGACCCCCAGCGCGAACTGCGAGTAGTGATCGAAGAAGAAGGAGGTGATGTGATCGTTGTAGATCATCACCAGCACATCGGGCTTGCGCTCGGCCAGCCACGCACGCACGGGTTCATATCCCGCGAAGATCGGCGCCCATACCGGGTCGTTTTGCTTCTTTGCATCGAGCGCGAAGCCAATGGTCGGCGTATGCGAAGTTGCGATGCCACCTACGATGGTTGCCATAGAATCGATTTCCTCGTTGTCGGAGCGGTCGTGTGCTGTTCGTGTTCACGCGCTCGAACTGCCTGAACAGACTTTATTAGGCGCGGGCAGATTGCGGCACCCACCAGCCGTGGATCTGGCTGAAAATCCGGAACGGCAATCGCACGGTCGCCAGCGGGCCTTCCGCCAGGCGCTGCGCATCGAGGATCAGCAGGTCGGTGCGTGCCTCGAATGGCCGATGCGCGGTGCCGATCAGATAACCTTCACCTTCGGCGGCACGGGCGCTGCGCGGTACGAAGCAGGGCTCCTGCAAACCCGAATCGGCTCCGACGAAATACTGTTGCGCCTTTCGTGCGGCGTGATCGAAGCGAACCCAGGTGTTGAGCGGCCGCACCGGAGCAGCCGCCAGCCGCGGATCGAGCGGTTGCGTGGCATCGAGGCAGGGCATGAAGCCTACGGAATATGGAATCGTCTGGTACCGATCGTCCTGCCGCGACAACACGCCGGTGTGCGGATAGAGCACTTCCATCTCGTAGCCGGGGCGGGCGGCGTCAGCCAGGTCGACGGATAACCGCGTGATGCGCCCCTGCGCGGCGACGGCATCGAACGGGCTGCCATCCTTGTTAGGGAAGAACGGGAACTGGTTTCTGGCGCCCATATCCATGTCGACAAACACGCGCTCGCCATCCGAGAAACACCCCATCGTGTGTGTCGCGCAACGCTCGGGCCCCCTGAACCAGCGCAGGTCGGATCCGTCGCCGTCGCGCCGCATGACGCCCAGCCAGGTCGGCTGCGTCGAGTCCCAGGCAAAGTGCACGCGGCCGGCCTTCATGCCCGGCACGTCCGTCACCATCGGGATCACCAGCAGCGCTATGTGCTTCTGGGTCACGGCGAAGTCGTGGACCATGCCGACGTACGGCACCTTGATCCAGCGCTCGCGCAGGAGCGTGCCGTGTTTGTCGACCGCGACGATCGCGACATCGTCGCTGGCTTCGCCGCGCGCTTCATAACCGAAGGCGATCAGCTCGCCGGTTTCCGGGTCGATCTTGGGATGAGCGCTGAACGTCAAACTACTCAGCGCGCCGCCAAAGGTGTAGTAGTCGTCGGTGGTGGCCAGCGTGTCCGGGTCCATCGCCACCGGCGGGCTGTCTTCCTTGAGCGCCAGCAGCTTGCCGTGGTGAAACACCACTGCCGTGTTGGCCGTGCCGCGGCTCACGCCTGCGACGCGCGGGTCGTCGCTGTGCGGATTGCGGTACGTGCCGAACAGCGATTCGCGCGCGGCCTCCTGCGCTTTGAAGCGCTGCGTACGGATGTAGCGGCTCTTGTAGTCGACGCGCCCTTCGGAGAAACGAAACATGCCGACGTGGCCTTCACCATCGAACGGGATGTTGGGCAGCCGGGGCGGATACTGAAAGTCCGGCCCGACCCGGTAGAACGAGCCGGCGAGCCCAGCGGGGATCGTTCCTTCGACTTCACAGTCCGCGATGTCGATCTCGGCGCGCAACGGCGCGAACGGCCCCCGAAACATCGGATCGAGAAAACGCGGCGCCACGGCTCAGCCATGCCAGGCGCGTGCGCGTTCGAACGCCTGCGCGTACGGTTTGAGGCCCTTCCAGAAAATGAACACCGCGAGCGGTCCGAACACCGCGTGTGTCAGCGCGAGCGAGTAACGCACCGCGCCGGGATCCGCAAACACGCTGTCGTTGAGCCAGCCGATGAACGGCGGGCCGATGGCGGCGCCCACCGTGAACACGAACAGGAACGATGCGGTGATCTGGCCGCGCATCTCGTTCGGCACGATGGACTGGAAAGCCGCGTTCAGCGGCCCCGTGCCGATGCTGATGAGCGAGGTGCTCAGCACCGACATCACCAGTGCCAGATATGGATTGGGCACCAGCGCGAACCCGATCGCGAAGGGCAGGTGCAGCAGCGAGCCGTAGAACACCACGCGCAGATTCGCGTCCGGCACGCCGCGTTTCGCCAGCCGTTCGGCGAGCCACCCGCCGAACAACAGGCCCGCGGGCGCGAGAATCACCGTCAGGATGCCCTGGATGATTCCGTACTGCTGCGGCGACCAGCCGAAGGTGCGTGAGTAGAAAGGCGCCATCCAGAAGGCCGCGCCCATCGCGATGCAATTGCACAGCAGTCCGAGGTACAGCGGGCCGAACGCGCTGCGGTTCTTCCAGAAGTAGCCGGTCACCTCGCGCAGCGGCATCAGCGCAATCTTCTGCGTGGTGGTGGCGGCGGCATTGCGCAGGCCGCGGCGCACCGGCTCGGTCACCGTCGCGAGCATCAGGAATGCCAGCGCAAGGTCGGGGATGGCGAGCACGAGGAACACGAATTGCCATGGCCGCAGCGTCCCCACCAGCGGCAGCGTGATGTCGGGCACGCTCGAGAGCGCGCCGATCAGCGTCGCGCCCAACAACATGGCGGCGCCGAGCCCGAACATGAAGCCGATGTTCATGACCGACACGGCCTTCGCCAGTTTCGACGCAGGGAACATGTCGCCGAGCATGGAGTAGGTAGCCGGGCCGTTACCCGCGCCGCCGACGCCGCTGGCGAGTCGCGCCAGCAACAGCATGGCTGCGGTGGCCGCGAGGCCGCTCCAGACGCTGGTGACGCCGAGCACCAGCAGCCCGAGGCCGATGATGAGCTTGCGGCTGAACCGGTCCACCAGGTATCGGCCGATGGGCAGGCTGACCAGGGCGTTGATGAACCCGGCCGCGGTGCCGACGATCAGCGCCACCTGCAGATCCGACAGCGCCAGATCGCGCTTGATGGGTTCGATCAGCAGGCTCACGACGAATTGATTGCCGAACAGCGTCATCACGGTGAGGCCGAAGATCGTGACGCCGTACCAGGAACGCGCCGCGCTCGGCCACGGCTCGCTCGAAGCGGGCGTGATGAAAGGCTGCGGAAGGGCGTGCGTTTCCATCGTGGTGTCCACCGGCATCGTACCGACAACGCGGGCCACGGCGTTTGCGCTGTGCATCGAGTTTTCGTTCGCGGCGGATGCGACGCGAAAACCGATGGCTCTCATCCGCACAAGCAATTTCATCGCACGCGCACGCGCACGTACCGTGCGCCGCATGAATGCACACATGCAGCCGTCGCAGACCGATACCCACGCCCTCAAGCAACGCCTGCGCGAGTTCGTCGCGGCGGGTTCGACCGAGGTCACGCCGCATGACGAGGCGCGGCTTGACGAATTTGCACGCCTGATCCCGCCCAGCATGTGTGTGTATGTGGCGCACACGCCGAAGGCCAGCCTCGAGGACGTGGTGCGCGTGGCGCTGCGGCTGCGCGCGCACGGCCTCAGTGTTTCACCACATATCGTGGCGCGGCGCGTGGACGATCTCGACGGGCTGCGTGGCGCGCTGCGGAAACTCGTGTCGGCCGGCGTCGAGCAGATCCTGCTCATCGCCGGTGATCGCGCGGCTTCGCAGGGCTGCTTCACGAGCACGCTCGAATTGCTCGAGTCGCGCGTCACGCTCGATGCCGGTATCCACCGGATCGGAGTGGCCGGTCATCCGGAGGGCCACCCGGTCGTGCCGGAGGCCACGCTGTGGGAGGCACTCGCGCAAAAGCAGGCTTTCGCCGCGGCCAGTGGTACCCGGATGCACATCGCCACGCAGTTCGGCTTCGACGCGCGGGCGCTTGGAGTCTGGGAACGAGGCCTCGCCGCGCGGGGCATCACCCTGCCTATCCACGCGGGTGTCGCCGGACCCACGCCGCTGACGCGCCTGCTCAAGTACGCGATGCAATGCGGTGTCGGTGCCTCGCTCCAGGCAGTGACGGGAAATTCCTTAACTATCGGGCGCTTACCCCACCTCGTAACGCGGGTCGATGAAATGCTGCTGGGCGTTTATGCGGCCAAGCAAGCAACCCCTGATTCGCGTATCTTTGCGCCCCATTTCTTCGCGTTCGGCGGCGTTCTGGAGACGGCGCGCTGGCTGCGGGCGGTGACCGACGGGTCGTTCGAGCTCAATGAGTCCGGAACGGGGTTCGCCGATATCGACACATAAAGGATTGGCCTGGATTCGGCATGGCGGCAATAGACAAGAGCGCTCTCATCTGCGGATCGGTTGCCTACGACACCATCATGGTGTTCCCGGACCGCTTTCAGAAACACATCCTCGCCGACAAGCTGCACATGCTGAACGTCGCCTTCCTGGTGCCGCAGATGCGGCGCGAGTTCGGCGGCTGCGCGGGCAACATCGCCTACAACCTCAAGTTGCTCGGCGACACGGGCTACCCCATGGGCGGTATCGGCTCGGATTTCGCGCCGTACCGGGAGTGGATGCAGAAGGTCGGGATGTCCGGGAAGTATCTCGTGACCATCCCCGAGGAACATTGCGCCCAGGCGTTCATCACCACCGACCTCGATTCCAACCAGATCACCGCCTTCCATCCCGGCGCCATGAACCATTCGCATCGCATCAAGGTGCCGGCGAATGACGGTATATCGATCGGTGTTATCGCCCCGGACAGCCGCGAAGGCATGCTGCAGCACGCCGAGCAGTTCAAGGCCGCCAACATCCCGTTCATCTTCGATCCGGGCCAGGCGATGCCGCTGTTCGCCGGCGACGATTTCAAGCGCTTCATCTCGATTGCGGATTGGCTGGCGGTCAACGATTACGAATGGGCCCTGTTGCAGGAACGCACCGGCTGGAACGAAGCCGACGTGTGCAAACACGTCAAGGCGCTGATCATCACGCGCGGCGGCGAGGGCTCGGTGATCCACGCCAATGGCAAGGTCCATCACATCCCGTGTGCGCCGGCGCGCGAAGTCGTCGATCCGACCGGTTGCGGCGACGCCTACCGCGCGGGCCTGATTCACGGCATCCTTCGCGGACTCGACTGGGACACCACGGGGCGTATCGCTTCGCTCATGGGCGCCATCAAGATCGCCGTTCGCGGCACGCAGAACCATACATTCACGGCGGCGGGGTTCGCGCAAATGTACGCGGCCGCTTTCGGCGCACCGTTGCGCGCCGCCAGTTAGGACATCAGGCAAGAGGTAGGCAATGAGCAGTTTTCTGTTTACGTCGGAGTCGGTTTCTGAAGGCCACCCGGACAAGGTCGCGGACCAGATTTCGGACGCGGTGCTCGATGCGTTGCTGACGCAGGACAAGTTCTCGCGCGTCGGCGCCGAGACGCTCTGCAATACCGGTCTGGTCGTGCTCGCCGGTGAGATCACCACGAAGGCCGTGGTCGATTTCCACGCCATCACGCGCGACACCATCAAGGACATCGGTTACGACAACTCCGACTACGGCATCGACTACAAGGGTTGCGCCGTGCTCGTGGCCTACGACAAGCAGTCCCCGGACATCGCCCAGGGCGTGGATGAAGGCAAGGGCCTGAACCTCGAACAGGGCGCCGGCGACCAGGGCATGATGTTCGGCTACGCGTGCACCGAGACCGAGAGCCTCATGCCGCTGCCTATCTACCTCTCGCACCGGCTGGTGGAGAAGCAGGCGCAGCTGCGCAAGAACGGCAAGCTCAAGTGGCTGCGCCCGGATGCGAAGTCGCAGGTCACGGTGAAGTATGTCGACGGCAAGCCGTCGGAGATCGACACCATCGTGTTGTCGACCCAGCATCATCCGGAAGTCGAGCACAAACACATCGAGCAGGCCGTGATCGAGGAGATCATCAAGCCGGTGCTGGCCGGGCAGACGCTGTCGAAGAACATCAAGTACCTGGTCAATCCGACCGGGCGCTTCGTGATCGGCGGGCCGCAGGGCGACTGCGGGCTCACGGGCCGCAAGATCATCGTCGACACGTATGGCGGCGCCGCGCCGCATGGCGGCGGCGCGTTCTCGGGCAAGGATCCTTCGAAGGTCGATCGCTCGGCGGCCTATGCGGCACGCTATGTGGCGAAGAACATCGTCGCCGCCGGTCTCGCCAGCAAGGCGCAGGTGCAGATTTCGTACGCGATCGGCGTGGCCCAGCCCACCAGCGTCATGGTCACCACCTTCGGCACCGGCAAGGTCTCGGACGAGAAGCTCGAAGCGCTGGTCCGCCAGCATTTCGATCTGCGCCCGAAGGGTATCGTGCAGATGCTCGACCTGCTGCGTCCCATCTACAAGAAGACCGCCGCGTACGGCCACTTCGGCCGCAACGAGCCGGAATTCACCTGGGAAAAGACCGACAAGGCCGCGGCTCTCGCCGCGGATGCCGGAATTCGCAAGACCGCGTAACGTTTCCAAAGGCGGTTCTACCGAGGAGCGCTGCAGCGTCATGGACGCGAGGCTCGGAGGATCGCCGATCGATTCCAACGGCGCTCTCTAACTTTAGAAACTAGATAGAGAGGTTTTATGAACGCTGTAGTGAAGCCCGGCACGGGCGCCGATTACGTCATCGCCGACATCAAACTCGCCGACTGGGGCCGCAAAGAGCTCAACATCGCCGAGGGCGAAATGCCCGGCCTCATGGCGATCCGCGAGGAATACGCCAAGACCCAGCCGCTCGCGGGCGCCCGCATCACGGGCTCCCTGCACATGACCATCCAGACCGCCGTGTTGATCGAGACGCTGCAGGCGCTCGGCGCCAAGGTGCGCTGGGCGTCGTGCAATATCTTCTCGACACAGGATCACGCGGCCGCGGCGATTGCCGTCAAGGGCACGCCGGTATTCGCGGTGAAGGGCGAGACGCTCAAGGATTATTGGGATTACACCCATCGCATCTTCGAGTGGCCCAGCGGCGAGTACAGCAACATGATCCTCGATGATGGCGGCGACGCCACGTTGCTGCTGCACCTGGGCACCAAGGCCGAGAAGGACCTGAGCCTGCTCGACAAGCCGGGCAGCGAGGAAGAGATCGAGCTGTTCAATTCCATCAAGGCCACGCTCAAGCGCGACCCGAAGTGGTATTCGACGCGCCTCAAGCAGATCAAGGGTGTGACGGAAGAAACCACCACCGGCGTGCATCGCCTCTACGACATGCACAAGCGCGGTGAGCTGGCGTTCCCCGCCATCAACGTCAATGACTCGGTCACCAAGAGCAAGTTCGACAACCTGTACGGTTGCCGTGAATCGCTGGTGGATGCCATCAAGCGCGCCACCGACGTCATGATCGCGGGCAAGGTCGCGGTAGTTGCCGGTTATGGCGACGTGGGCAAGGGTTCGGCGCAGGCGCTGCGCGCGTTGTCCGCCCAGGTGTGGGTGACGGAAGTCGATCCGATCTGCGCGCTGCAGGCGGCGATGGAAGGGTACCGCGTGGTGACGATGGAATACGCGGCCGACAAGGCCGACATCTTCGTCACGGCCACCGGCAATTTCCACGTGATCTCGCACGATCACATGAAGGCGATGAAGAACAACGCCATCGTCTGCAACATCGGCCACTTCGACAACGAGATCGATTGCGCGTCGCTCAAGCAGTACAAGTGGGACAACATCAAGCCGCAGGTCGATCACATCATCTTCCCGGACGGCAAACGCATCATCCTGCTGGCCGAAGGCCGGCTCGTGAACCTCGGCTGTGGCACGGGCCACCCGAGCTACGTGATGAGCTCGAGCTTCGCGAACCAGACCATCGCGCAGATCGAGCTGTTCACGCAGACGGCGAAGTACCCGCTCGGTGTGTACGTGCTGCCGAAGCACCTCGACGAGAAAGTGGCTCGCTTGCAGTTGAAGACGCTGAACGCAACGTTGAGCGTGCTCTCCGATACGCAGGCCAAATATATCGGCGTTGCGAAGACCGGCCCGTTCAAGGCCGACCACTATCGTTATTGAGCAAACAAGGGAAACTGTGACGGCCAGGATTCTCGACGGAAAAGCCGTCGCAGCAAGTGAAAGAGTGAAGTCGGCGGCGCGAGCCGCCGACTTCGTTTCGAAGTACGGCCGCGCGCCGGGCCTGGCGGTGGTGAAGGTGGGCGAAGACCCGGCCTCCGCGGTTTATGTGCGTAACAAGCGCAAGGCCTGCGAGGAGTGCGGCATCGCCTCGTTCGCGCACGATCTGCCCGTGACGACCACGCGCGCCGAACTGCTCGCGCTCATCAAGGCATTGAATGCCGATGACCGCGTCGACGGCATCCTGCTGCAGCTGCCGTTGCCGAAGGGTCTCGACAGCACCGAGATCATGGACACCATCGACCCGGCGAAGGATGTCGACGGTTTTCATCCCACCAATACCGGGTTGTTAGCCCAGAAGCGTCCGGGCCTGCGGCCGTGCACGCCGTGGGGGGTCATTCGCCTGGCCCATCATTACCAGCTCGACCTCACCGGTCTGCGCGCCGTGGTGGTGGGTGCTTCGAACATCGTCGGGCGGCCGATGGCGCTCGAGCTGCTGCTCGCGCGTTCGACGGTCACGGTCTGTCACACGGGAACGCGCGATCTGCGCGGGGAAGTGGAGCGGGCGGATCTCGTAGTGGCCGCGGTGGGCAAGGCTGCGTACATCCCTGGTATATGGATTCGTGATGGCGCCATCGTCATGGACGTGGGCATCAATCGTGGCGCGGACGGCAAACTCTGTGGCGACGTTGAGTACGCGGCGGCGGCCGAGCGCGCGGCGTGGATCACCCCCGTCCCGGGCGGCGTGGGACCGATGACGATCGCCATGCTTCTGTCCAATACGGTCGATGCGGCACTGGCGCGCAAGGGTGCGAAGGCCGTCTCGGGTTCGTGACCGCTGTGCGGGTGTAAGATGCCCGCATGAAAAGCCCGGCTCATCGGGACATGCAAATCGATGCGTTGCGGGACGCAGGCAACGTGCGCCGCGCGGACGCCATCGCGGTCGAAGAACCTCTCGAAATCCGCCTGATGAGGGACGGCCTGCCCGAGGCCGACGACAACGGCGGCACCGGGCGCTCCATCTCGATCACCATGCGCACTCCCGGCCACGACGCGGAGCTCGCTGTCGGATTCCTGTACGGCGAAGGGCTGCTGCGCGAAGCGCGCGACATCGTCGATGTCGGCTTCTGCGGCCCCACCGGCAATGTGATTCGTATCCGGGCGCGCGCCGATCTGCCACTCGACCTGGCACGACTCGCGCGCAATTTCTACACCACCTCGAGCTGCGGCGTGTGCGGCAAGGCGTCCATCGAAGCGGTCAGCGCCAATGCCGGCCCGCGGCGCATCGACAGCGACCTGGTAGTTAGGGAGTCCGTATTACGCGGGCTGCCGGATGCCTTGCGCGCCTCCCAGACCGGTTTCGCGGAAACCGGCGGCATGCATGCGGTCGGCCTGTTCAGCGCGGAAGGTGAGTTGCTCGCCAGCCGCGAAGACGTCGGCCGTCACAATGCGATGGACAAACTGGTCGGTGCCGCTTTGCGCGACGGGCAGCTGCCGTGGAAAGACCGCGTCGTGTTGCTGTCGGGACGCGCGAGTTTCGAGTTGCTGCAGAAGGCGATGATGGCGGGCGCCCCGGTGGTTGCCGCCATCGGCGCGCCGTCCACACTCGCAGTCGAGTTGGCTGAATCGGCAGGCATCACACTGGTCGCCTTTCTGCGCGATGCGGGGTGCAATGTGTATTGCCACCCCATCCGCGTGCGTGCGGGCCGGGGCGAGTCGTGAGTGAGCCGGATGACAAGGTGAGGCGAGTGGTGGCGGGCGCGGTTCAGCGCCACGCGGGCGAGAACGGACCGCTGCTCGAAATCCTGCATGCGGTGCAGAACGAGCTGGGCTGCGTGCCGGGCGAGGCGATCGCGCCGCTGGCCGATGCGCTGAATCTCTCGCGCGCCGAAGTGCACGGCGTGGTGAGTTTCTATCATCACTTCCGCGCGGCGGCGCCTGGGCGCTACGTGGTGCAGTTGTGCCGCGCCGAAGCCTGCCAGTCGATGAATGCGCAGGCCACCGAAACTCGCGCCAGGGAATTGCTGGGCGTGGACATGGGTTCGACCACCGCGGATGGCCGCGTCACGCTCGAGGCCGTGTACTGCCTGGGCAACTGCGCCTGCGCGCCGTCGATCATGGTGAACGGCGAATTGCACGGCCGCGTGACTCCGGAACGGTTCGCCGAGCTCGCCGCGGAGTGGGGGCAGCGTTCATGAACGCTCCCGTCACCGTGTACGTGCCGGCGGATGCCGGTGCCCTGTCGCTGGGCGCGGATCGCGTGGCGTCTGCCATCGTCGCGGGCGCGAGCGCGCGTGGTCAGAATGTGAACCTGGTGCGCAACGGTTCGCGCGGCCTGTACTGGCTCGAGCCGCTCGTTGAAGTGGTCACGCCCGCGGGGCGCGTGGCCTACGGTCCGGTGAATGCCGGCGACGTGACCGCGCTGCTCGAAGCCGGGCTGCTCGAAGGAGCGCCGCATGCGCTGCGACGGGGTGACATCGAATCACTCGACTGGCTCAAGAGCCAGCAGCGGCTGACGGGCGCGCGGCTGGGCATCGTGAATCCGGCCGACATCGACGACTACATTGCGCATGGCGGTTACATCGGCCTATCTACCGCGTTGACGCTGGCGCCGGCCGCGATCGTCAAGATGATCACGGATTCCGGATTGCGGGGACGGGGTGGGGCCGCGTTTCCCACCGGCATCAAGTGGCAGACGGTGCTCGATCAGCCCGTGGCGCAGAAATACATCGCCTGCAATGCCGACGAGGGCGATTCGGGCACGTTCTCCGATCGCATGCTGATGGAAGGCGATCCGTTCGCCTTGATCGAAGGCATGACCATCGCGGCGCGCGCCGTGGGCGCCAATCGCGGCTACATCTACCTGCGCGTCGAATATCCGCACGCCGCGCGGGCGCTGGCGAAGGCGCTGAGCGCGGCGCGAGCGCGCGGTTACCTCGGCGAAAACATCCGCGAGAGCGGCTTCAGTTTCGACATCTCCATACGGCTCGGCGCCGGCGCTTACATCTGCGGCGAAGAGACTTCGATGCTCGAGAGTCTCGAAGGCCGGCGCGGGGAGGTGCGGGTGCGGCCGCCACTGCCGGCGATCAAGGGATTGTTCGGCCAGCCCACGGTGGTGAACAACGTCGTGACGCTCGCGACCGTGCCCGTGGTGCTGGCGAAAGGCGCGCAGTTCTACCAGGATTTCGGCGTGGGCCGCTCGCGCGGCACGATCCCGCTGCAGCTGGCCGGCAACGTGAAACGTGGCGGCCTGGTCGAGCGTGCGTTCGGCCTCACCGTCAATCAGCTGGTGTACGACTACGGCGGCGGCAGCGCGAGCGGCCGGCCGGTGCGCGCCGTGCAGATCGGTGGCCCGCTCGGGGCCTATCTACCGGAGTCGCAGTTCGATACGCCGCTCGAATACGAAGCCTTGTCGGCGAGGAGCGCGCTGCTCGGCCACGGCGGCGTCGTGGTGTTCGACGACAGCGTCGACATGGCGAAGATGGCGCGTTATGCGCTCGAGTTCTGCGCGGTGGAATCCTGCGGCAAGTGCACGCCGTGCCGCATCGGCTCGACGCGCGGGGTCGAACTGGTGGACCGCATCGTGGCCGGAGCCAACGGCTCGCGCGCGGCGGACCTGGCGCTGCTCGATGAGCTCTGCGACACGATGTTCAACGGATCCCTGTGCGGCCTGGGCGGCATGACGCCGTTCCCCGTGCGCAGCGCCCTCAAACATTTCCGCAACGACTTCATGAAGTAAAAGGGGACATGCCTATTTATTGAAGGTGCCGCGTGACACCAGGTTACGTCGCCAATAAATAGGCATGTCCCCTTTTACGGAGGACTGATATGTACGCGAAGGGTTATCACGATTTGGGGACGCCGGGCAGCACCGGCGGCGCGGTCACGCTCGAAGTGGATGGCGCCACGGTCACGGTGCCGGCTGGCACGTCGATCATGCGCGCCGCGGCGCTCGCGGGCGGCGACATTCCCAAGCTGTGCGCCACGGATACGCTGAAAGCATTCGGTTCTTGCCGCGTCTGCCTGGTCGAGATCGAAGGCCGCAAGGGCTTTCCGGCGTCCTGCACCACCGAAGTGGCGGCGGGCATGAAGGTGCGTACTCACAGCGAAGCGCTCGCCAAATTGCGCCGCGGTGTGCTCGAGCTCTACGTCTCCGAACATCCAATGGGTAGCTGCCCCGACAGCAGCCGCTGCGACCTCGAGCATCTCGCGCGCGAACACGGCATCGGTGAATCGCGATTCGCAGGGCCGGCGACCGCGCGCGACCTGCACACGCACGAGCCGGTGGATGCCAGCAACCCGTATTTCCGTTTCGACAACGATCTGTGCATCGTCTGCTCGCGCTGCGTGCGCGCCTGCGAGGAAACGCAGGGCACATTCGCACTGACGATCGAAGGCCGCGGCATCGAATCGCATGTCGCCGCCTCCGCTGCGCAACCCTTCCTGGAATCCGAATGCGTTTCCTGCGGCGCCTGCGTGGAGGCGTGCCCGACCGGCGCGTTGATGGAAAAATCCGTCATCACCGCCGGCCTGCCACAACAAGCCGTGACGACCACCTGCGCGTATTGCGGCGTCGGTTGCTCGCTGATCGCGGAGGTCACGGACGGCGCGGTCTCGCGCATGGTGCCCAACCGCAACGGCCGCGCCAACCAAGGCCATGCCTGCGTCAAGGGCCGCTTCGCGTACGGCTATGCCACCCACACAGACCGTGTCACGAAGCCGATGATCCGCAAACGCATCACCGACGAATGGCGCGAAGTGAGCTGGGACGAGGCGTTCAGCTACGCGGCGTCCGAGTTCCGGCGCATCCAGGCCGCGCACGGCCGCGATTCCGTCGGTGGCATCACCTCGTCGCGTTGCACGAACGAGGAGACCTTCCTCGTGCAGAAACTGGTGCGCGCCGCGTTCGGCACGAACAATGTCGACACCTGCGCGCGCGTCTGCCATTCACCCACTGGCTACGGCCTAAAACACACATTGGGTGAATCCGCGGGTACCCAGGAATTCGTGTCGGTGCAGCACGCGGACGTGATCATGGTGATCGGCGCGAGCCCGACGGAAGCGCATCCGGTGTTCGCCTCGCAGATGAAACGCCGCCTGCGTGCCGGCGCGAAGCTCATCGTGATCGATCCGCGCGGCATCCCGCTGGTCAAGTCGCCGCACATCGAGGCCGACTTCCATCTGCGGCTCATGCCCGGCACGAACGTCGCGGTGATCAACGCACTCGCACACGTCGTCGTCACCGAGGGCCTCGCGAAGGAGCAGTACATCGCCGATCGCTGCGAGAAGGCGTCGTACGAAACCTGGAAGAAATTCGTCGCGGATCCTGTCAACTCGCCCGAAGCGATGGAGAAGATCAGCGGCGTGCCGGCCGAGACGATTCGCGGCGCGGCGCGGCTGTATGCGGCCGGCCCGAACAGCGCTATCTACTACGGCCTCGGAGTCACCGAGCACAGCCAGGGCACCACCATGGTGATGGGCATCGCCAATCTCGCGATGGCCACGGGAAATCTCGGTCGCGAAGGCGTGGGCGTGAGCCCGTTGCGCGGCCAGAACAACGTGCAGGGCTCGTGCGACATGGGTTCGTTCCCGCACGAGTTCTCCGGTTATCGCCACGTGTCGGATGACGCCACCCGTTCGCTGTTCGAATCCATGTGGAAGGTCCAGCTGGGTTCGGAGCCCGGGCTGCGCATTCCGAACATGTTCGAGGCCGCGCTCGATGGTTCTTTCCGCGGCATGTACATCCAGGGCGAAGACCTGGCGCAGTCCGATCCGAACACCTCGCACGTCACGGCGGCGTTGTCGGCGCTCGAATGCCTCGTCATTCAAGACATCTTTCACAACGAAACCGCCAGATTCGCCCATGTCTTTTTGCCCGGATCTTCATTCCTGGAGAAAGACGGCACTTTCACGAATGCCGAACGGCGCATTTCCCGTGTACGCAAAGTGATCGAGCCGCTGGCGGGCCTCGCCGACTGGGAAGTGACAGTGCGGTTGTCGAACGCACTCGGCTATCCCATGAACTACACGCATCCATCGCAGATCATGGACGAGATCGCCGCGTTGACGCCGACCTTCACGGGCGTGAGTTACGAGAAGCTGGATCGTCTGGGTTCCATCCAGTGGCCCTGCAACGAGAAGACGCCGGAGGGTACGCCCACGATGCATATCGGCAGCTTCGTGCGCGGCAAGGGCAAGTTCTACGTCACGGCTTATGTGCCCACGAACGAGCGCACTTCGAGCCGCTACCCACTGCTGCTGACCACCGGGCGCGTGCTCACGCAGTACAACGTCGGCGCGCAGACGCGCCGCACGGCGAACATGGCCTGGCACAGCGAAGACCGTCTCGAACTGCATCCACACGACGCGGAAGCGCGCGGCATCGAACACGGCGACTGGGTGGGTGTCACCAGCCGTGCGGGCGACACCGTGTTGCGCGTGGAGATCACCGACAAGGTCGCGCCCGGAGTCGTGTACACCACGTTCCACTTCCCCGAATCCGGCGCGAACCTGATCACCACCGACAACTCCGACTGGGCCACCAATTGCCCCGAATACAAGGTGACCGCGGTGCAGGTGGTGAAGGTCGCGCAGCCGTCGGCCTGGCAGCAGCGCCGCCAGGCGAAGATCCCGGCCGAACCTGCCAGCAGCTGATCGAATGAACATCGAGCGACTGGTCGCCATGGCGAACGATATCGCCGCGTTCTTCGATGCCGAGCCCGACAAGGCGGTGGCGGCCGAAGGCGTGCGATTTCACATTGCGCGTTTCTGGGATCCGCGCATGCGGCGCGAAATCATCGCGCACGTCCAGGCGGGCGCTGAAGGGATGAGCGCAACTGCGGTCACAGCCATCAAAGCGCTGTCCCCGCCGCCTAATAGCTCAAATCAATGAATTTGATGACGGCCGCGCGCACGGCCGGCGGAACGCCGTGCCAGAATCGCGCCCCATGAATTCAAGCCTCGCGGTCAAAGTGGCCGCCCGCCAGTTCGTCGTCACCGGTGAACTGACTCCACCAAAGGGAATCGATCTCTCGAAGTTGTTTGCAACGGCGGAGCTGCTGCGCGGCTCGGTCGACGCGCTCAACATCACCGAATCGCCGCGCGCGCGCATGGCGATGGATCCGCGCGCAGTCGGCAAACTGCTGCTCGATCGCGGCATCGAAACCGTGGTGCAGGTGACGAGCCGGGACCGCAACCGCATCGCCATCCAGTCCGACCTCCTCGGCGCCGCGGCGCTCGGCCTCAGGAATTTCGTGTTCATGGGCGGAGATTCCCCCGCCGGCGGGGATCATCCCGACGCGAAGCCGGTGTTCGACCTGACGGCCTCCGGGTTGTTAGCCGCGGCGCAGGCGCTGCGCGGCGGCCACGACTTCGCGGGCCACGCGCTCTCCGGTACACCGGAGCTGTTCCTCGGCGCTACCTGCAATCCAGGCGCGACCAACTTCACCGCCGAAGTCGAGAACACGCGCCGCAAGATCGACGCAGGCGCGAAGATGCTGCAGACGCAGGCCGTCTATCACGGCGACGTGATCAAGCGATTCATGGATGCGGTCAAGCCCGACGGGGTCGCAATCCTGGCCGGCGTGATTCCGCTCAAGTCCGAAAAGAGCGCACCGTGGCTGATGGCCAACCTTCCGGGCGTCGTCGTCCCGCCAGACATCGTCGCGGCGATGGATCAGGCCGCGAAGGATGGCGTGGCGCGCGAACGCGGGCTCGAGCTCACCGCGCGCGTGGTGCGCGAGCTGGCGGGAATCTGCCAGGGTGTTCACGTGATGGCCATCGGCTGGGAAGCCGAAGTGCCGCACATTCTCGCGGCGGCCGGCGTCCGCGGCTAGGCAGCGCGGGCCGTCAGAGGATGTCGTCCTCGCCCGTCACGCCGCCTTCATCCTCCCAGCGATTCACTTCCCAGACTTCCTCGCGGCTGAACTTGAGCCGTGCGCCGGCGCCGCCGCCGTTCTCGGCGATGAACACCACGCCGGCCGCTTCGAGCGTCGCGCGCAGGCGGCGGCGCGTGGTCTCGTCGGGCCGGCGAAAGCGCTTCTCGAAGTCGGCGATGGTCTGGATGTCGATCGACGCGGATTGCGAGAGCTGCGCCTGCGACCATTCGATGAGCGCGCGTGCGGCACGGCATTGCGCGGAGGTGAGGGCGGTGGGCGTGACGACGGCGGTGTTCATACGCGCGAGCGTACTCCGCGTCCGTCTCGCTGTCATGACGGAGGCAACCCGCGGTCGGCGCCGGCTAGAACTGCAGCAGCTGCAAAGTGTTTATCGGCAGCGCATTCGCCTGCGCGGCGATGGCCGTCCCGGCCTCACGCAGGATCTGCGCGCGCGTGAGCTCGGCGGTCTCGGTGGCGAAATCCGCGTCCACGATGCGCGAGCGGCTGGCGCTGATGTTCTCGTTCATGACGGCCAGCGTATTGACCGTCATCTCCATGCGGTTCTGGGCCGCCCCGAGCCGCGCCCGCTCGCTGGCCACCGCATCGATCGCCGCGTCGAAGATGCTGATGGAGTACTGCGGGTTGCCTTCGATGTTCACGGCCTGAAGGTTCAACGTCGACGCCTGCACGGCGCGCATCTCGATGGTGATCGTCTGGTTGGCGTTCGCGCCCACCTGGAAATTGAGCATGCCGATGGTCGAGAGCGTGAGCGTCGCATGGCTCGTCGTGTCGACCGCCGCGAACGAGGCGTCTAGGTGATGCAGCGGATGTTCGGAGAACGATGCGAAGTCGGGCACGACGCCATCGTTGCTCGTGATGCGCGTGCCCCCCGGCGTGGAATCAGCGCCGCCGATGGCGCCGGTGTCGGCGTTCTGCAGGCTGCCGTCGTCGAACAGGCCGGCGATGTAGTCATTGCCGGCTTGACCGCTCGCGAACAGGGCGGTCATTGACGCCACGCTGTTGAAATCCATGCCCGGATGCGCGCTTGCGGCGGCCGCCAGCGCGTCGTCGAGCGTCGAAAGCGGATGCGCGGATAGATAGGCGAAGACTTCACGGATGCCGCTGCCGCCGTTGGCGAGGATTTCGCTGTGGATGTACCGCGCGGCGGCGTAACCGGCCGAATACAACTGCTCGCTGCCATTGGCCGTAAGGTAGGTGCTCATCAACGTGGCGACCTTCGCTGCCGTGCTGCCGCCCGCCGTGTTGCTCAGGTCGTTGAACAGCCGCGTATCGGCGCCGTGGATGAACTCGGCCGTGCCTTCGATGAACCACAGCGGCAGGTCGTGCATGTCCATCGAGCGCGCCATGATGGCGTGCGTCAGTTCGTGCGCGATGATGCGGTCGTTGTTGAGTCCGCTGGCGCCGGCGCCGTTGGGCCAGTCCGCCGGGTCGAAATCCGAGAAGTCGACATTGAGCGTCATGCCGGTGAGTTTGCCGGTCGCGGTCTCGTACCCGGTGAAGCTCACGGCCGCAAGATAGGGCTGTCCCTCGACGAATTGGACTTCGATGGGTGCGCCGTCGCCTTCGATGCCGAAGAACTGTTCGACCAGCGCCTCTCCCTCGCGCAGCCAGGAACGCTTCAATGCATCGATGATCGCGAGTTTGTCGGTGGCGGTCGGCTCGGGCCCGCCGGAGACAACGGCAGCGCCACCCAGGCCGCCGCCCAGGATCTTCACGCCGTTGAAATCCGTTGCGGCGCCGATGCGGTCTATCTCGGCGATCAATTGCGTGACTTCCGCCTGCAAGGCCCTGCGATCGCCCGCGCTGTTGGTGGCGTTGGCCGCCTGCAATGCGAGTTCGCGGCCGCGCTGCAGAAGATTGGCCATTTCCGCGAGTCCCCCTTCGCCGGTCTGCAGCAGGGACACCGCGTCCATGGCATTGCGCGACGCCTGCGTGAAGCCGCGGATCTGCGCCGTCATGCGTTCGGAAATGGCGAGGCCAGCCGCGTCATCGCGCGCGGAATTGATCCGCAAGCCCGAAGACAGCCTTTGCAGACTGCGCGCCACTCCCTCGTCCGCACGCGTGAGCATGCGCTGCGAGTTCAGCGCCGGAATGTTGGTGTTTATCTGCACCTGTGGGACCTGTCCATTCGACAGATTAACGGCGTCGTTTTGCCGCCCTGAATCGGGGGAATCCCGCAACGCGCGCGGTGGCCACGGGCATCGCGACGCATTCGGTAGTTCGGACTAAAGTCCATCCAGCCGCGGCCGCTAACTACGGCAGGGCAGATACCGATCGCGGGATTTCAGGATCCCCGGCGTTCGAGCAGCGGTCCGCAATGGTCCGGCGCCCGCGACCCGTCCCCAATTCCGCGGCAAGCGTGTCCCAGTTCGCCCACGGTCGAATCGCGGGGTAAGTCACGCGGAGAATCCGCGCATGACGGACAGCATTCCCGCAGCGCCGCGACTGGAATTCGCGATGACCATCGCGATCAACCTCGGCAAGGTCTACTGGGTCAAGCCCACCCAATACGGCTCGGAGCGCGCGGCGGTCTACCTGCTCGACGGCACGGTAACCGGGCCGCACATCCACGGCATCGTCATTCCCGGCAGCGGCGGAGACTTTCCCTGGCTGCGCCCCGACGGCGTCATCGATTTCGACGCGCGCTACATGCTGCAGACCGACGACGGCGCGAACATCTACTTCCAGAACCGCGGCTATCGCTGGGGCACACCCGAGGCCATGGCGAAGATGGCGCGGCGCGAACCGGTCGACGACGACTCTTATTACATGCGCGTGGCGCCCAAGTTCGAGGCGCCGGCCGGCAAGTACGACTGGCTCAACCGGCACGTGTTCGTAGGCCGCGCGGAAAAGACGCCCGAGGGCAATCGCATCCACTACTTCAAGGTGCTGTGATGAATGCCCCGGCACCCATGATCTCCCAGGTGGCCAGGACGCGTGCGGCCGGTTTCACCGCGCAGCCACGCGAGTTGTTCATCGGCGGCCAATGGCGCGCGGCACAGAGCGGCGAGACTTTCGAAGTCGTCGATCCCGCCAGTGCGACGGTGTTCGCGCGCGCGGCGGCCGGTGATGCCGCGGATATCGACGCCGCCGTCCGTTCGGCGCGCCGCGCATTCGAATCGCCGCCGTGGAGCGCGATGACGCCGGCGCAACGTGCCCGCCTGCTGCTCAAGCTCGCGGACCTCATCGAAGCGAATGCGGACGAGATCGCACTGCTCGAAACGCTCGACAACGGCATGCCATTCCGCATGGCGAAGTTCGGCGGCGTGTTCGGAGCTGCCGAGAGCCTGCGGTATCACGCGGGCTGGGCGACGAAGCTGCATGGCAGCACCGTGAACCTGAGCACGCCTGGCGAGTGGCATGCGTTCACGTTGCGCGAGCCGGTCGGAGTCGTCGGTCAGATCGTGCCGTGGAATTTTCCGTTCGTGATGGGCGTCGCGAAGATTGCGCCGGCTCTCGCGGTGGGCTGCACGGTGGTGCTGAAGCCGGCCGAACAGACGCCGCTCACTACCCTGCGGCTGGGCGAGCTGATTGCGGAGGCGGGCTTCCCGGCGGGCGTGGTCAACATCGTGACCGGATTCGGTGAGAAGGCCGGGCGTGCGCTGGTGGCGCATCCGGACGTGAACAAGATCGCGTTCACTGGTTCGACCAGCGTGGGCAAGGAGATCCTCAAGGCCTGCGCCGGCAATCTCAAACGTGTCACGCTCGAGCTCGGTGGCAAATCCCCGGTCATCGTGTTTCCCGATGCTGCCATCGAGCCGGCCACCGAAACCGCGGCGCGCGGCATCTTCTTGAACTCCGGCCAGGTGTGCGCTGCCGGGTCGCGGCTGTTCGTCCACGAGAAGGTTTTCGACCAGGTGGTCGAAGGCGTGGTGGCGCGCGCGAAAAAGCTGACGCTGGGAGCGGGCACCGAGCCTGCCACCGATCTCGGCCCCGTGGTTTCCGACGAACAACGCCGGCGCGTGCTCGGCTACATAGAGTCCGGCCGTGCTGACGGTGCGCGCGTGTTGACCGGCGGAGGCGCGGTATCCCGCCCGGGATATTTCGTGGAGCCTACCGTGCTGGCCGACACGACGCGCGAAATGAAAGTCGTGCGCGAGGAAATATTCGGTCCGGTGCTGTGCGCGATGAAGTTCAGCGACATCGACCTCAACGCCATCGCGCGCCTGGCCAACGACACCGAGTACGGCCTGGCCGCGAGTATCTGGACGCGCGACATCTCCACCGCGCACAAACTGGCGAAGAAAATCCGCGCGGGCTCCGTGCGCATCAACACGGCCGGTACGGTCGATCCGGCGATGCCGCTCGGCGGCTTCAAACAATCGGGCTGGGGCCGCGAAAACGGCCGCGAAGGAACCGAGATCTACACCGAAGTGAAGTCGGTGACCGTGGGCCTGTGAATTACGACTACGTCATCGTCGGCGCGGGTGCTGCCGGCTGCGTGTTGGCGAATCGGCTGAGCGAAGACCCGCAGGCGCGTGTGTTGCTGATCGAAGCCGGCGGCAGCGACGATCGCTTTCTCATTCGTATGCCGCTCGGGTTCCTGCGCGCGTTCCGCGATCCTTCGATCACCTGGGGCTACAGCAGCGAGCCCGAACCACACCTCGACGGCCGGCAACTGGCAGTTCCGCGCGGCCGCGTGCTCGGCGGGTCGTCGTCGATCAACGGCATGTTTTTCATGCGCGGCCATTCGCGCGACTTCGATGGCTGGCGGGATCTCGGTTGTACCGGTTGGGGTTACGCGGACGTGTTGCCGTACTTCAAGAAGCTCGAATCGAGCTGGCGCGGCGCGGTGCCTTACCACGGAGCGCACGGCCCCATGCCCATCGCGCCGATCGACACCGCGCGGCTGCTGCACGAGCCGCTGATGCAGGCGGCGAGCGCGGCCGGTTTCTTCACCAACGACGACATACACGGACGGCTCGAAGAGGGCTTCGCGCGCGGCGAGATCACCATCGATTCGCGCGGGCGGCGGGCCAATGCGTCGCGCGCCTATCTACACCCGGTCCGGCATCGCGCCAATCTGGAAATCATGCAGGGTGCGTTGACGACGCGTGTGTTGTTCGACCGCCGTCGCGCGGTGGGCGTCGAGCTGCGGCGCGGCGCCGAAATCCGCCAGGTATTCGCGCAACGCGAGGTGATCCTGTGCGGCGGCACGTTCAACTCGGCCCAGTTGTTGATGTTGTCGGGAGTGGGGCCGGCCACGGAGCTGCGTGGGCTTGGCATCAAGCCGATCGTCGACCTGCCGGGCGTCGGTGGCAATCTGTCCGAACATCTGCGCGCCGGATTGCAGTACACCACGCGGGAGCCGGTGTCGTTCCTGCGCGAGCTGCGCGCCGATCGCGCCGCCTGGTCTCTCGCCCGCTGGTTTGTATTCGGCCGCGGCGCGTTCGCCACGCAGATCAACAGTTGCAATGTCGTGTTGCGTACCGATCCGTCGCTGCCGCAGCCGGACATCCAGCTCATGTGCAACCCGGTGCGGATGGATGCCAGGATCTGGTTTCCGCTGTTGAGCCGCCGGCAGCAACACCTGCTGACGGTGGATGCCGTGCTGCTGCATCCGGAATCGCGGGGCCGCGTGAGCCTGCGGTCGGCGGATCCGGCCGCCAAACCGCGCATCGAGTTCAATTGCCTGTCCACGCCCGGCGACCTCGCGACATTGCGCCGCGGTCTGCGCAGTGCGCGGCATATCTACGCGACTGCACCGCAGTCGGAGCTCATTGACGAGGAGGTCGTGCCGGGCCACGGGACAGCCAGCGACGACGCGCTCGATCGGCACATCCGCGCCACGGCGGGAGTTACACAGCATCCGGTCGGCACCTGCTCGATGGCCGCAGGTGCGGGACAGGTTGTCGATCATGAACTACGCGTGCTCGGCGTCGACGGCCTGCGCGTCGCCGATGCGTCGATCATGCCGACCGTGCCGGGCGGCAACACCTACGGCGCAGTGCTGATGATCGCCGAACGCGCCGCCGATCTGATTCGCGGGCGCTCGTTGCCGCCCGCGCTGGAGCGTCCATGACTGGCGCGAACGAAATGCCCGCCAGCGAGCTTGCGATCAGGCTGGTACACGCCTTCGACATCCGCATCGACTTCGCCAGCCGTCTGATCTTCGGTCCGGTGTCGGGTGGTGCCAAACAGGGTTATGTGCCGCTGAGCAGCGGCATCATCCGCGGCCCGCGCCTCAATGGCCGCGTGATGGAGCACAGCGGGGCAGATTGGGCCACGGTCCGCACGGACGGCGTGGTGGAGACCAATGCGCACTACATGCTCGAGGCCGACGACGGCACGCCTATCTACATACAGAACCGCGGCTACATCTACAACACCCGGCCCGATGCACCGGGGCCGGCATATTTCCGCTGCACGCCGTACTTTCGTGCGCCGGTGGGCGTCCACGACTGGCTCAATCGCACCGTGATCGTGGGCGGTGGCGAGCGGCACCAGCACCCGGATTACACGCTGTTCCGCTATTTCTCCGTCGAATGATCCGGCCCGGAACGATCCGCCCGGCATGAAACGCTTCGACTATATCGTCGTTGGTGGCGGGTCTGCCGGCTGCGTGCTCGCGGCACGGCTCAGCGAGGATCCGTCGATCCAGGTCGTGTTGCTCGAAGCCGGCGACGATGAGCGCAAATACTTTCGCATCCCGATGCCGCTGGCCTGGCGCGACGCGTTCAAGGATCCGGACCTGTCGTGGGGTTTCACCACCGAGGCCGAACCGTTCGCCGACGGCCGCTGCATTCCCGCGCCGCGCGGCAAGGTGCTGGGCGGCTCGAACTCCGTCAACGGCATGATGTACATGCGCGGTCACCGGCGCGATTACGATGACTGGGAAGCGCGCGGGCTGCCGGGGTGGGGGTACGAAGGCGTGTTGCCTTACTACCGGCGGGCCGAGACGAACTGGCGCGGCGCGTCGCGTTTTCACGGCGCACACGGGCCGCTGACGACTTCGCACCACATGCCGGATGACTTCATCTATCCGCGCATCATCGATACCGCCGAAACGCTGGGCTTCCGGCATCTCGACGATTTTCACGGCGAGGAGGGCGAAGGATTCTCGACGCCCGATTTCAACATCCATGCCGGCACGCGGGGCAGCACCGTTGCGCGGTATCTGCGGCCGGCGATGTCGCGGCCCAATCTGGACGTGCGCGTGAATACGCGGGTCCACCGGCTGGTGCTCGTCAACGGCCGCTGTGTGGGTGTCGATGCCGAGTCGTCGGGATCGGTCGACAGGCTGACCGCCGACCGCGAAGTGATCCTGGCGGCCGGCGCTTTCAATTCGCCGCAGCTGCTGCAGTTGTCGGGCATCGGAGCGCCTGCCGATCTCGAACCACACGGCATCAAGGTGCTCCATGCGCTGCCGGGAGTGGGCGCGAACCTGCAGGATCATCAATCCACCGCGGTCGTGTTCGGCGCGAGCGGCGATTTCTGCTTCGATCCGAAACTGCGGCTCGACCGGCTGGCGCTGTCGGTTCTCGAATGGAAGTTGTTTCGCACCGGGACGATCGGCAAGGCGCCGGTGTCGGCGCAGGGCCTGGTACGCACGCGGCCCGGGCTCGACCGTCCCGACCTGCAGATGCTGATTTCGCCGGTGTCCATCTTCGCGCGGCCGTGGTTTCCGGGCTGGCGCAAGGGTGAGGGCCATCGCCTCTCGATGGCCTGCGTGCTGCTGCATCCGGACAGCCGCGGCAAGGTCAGCCTGCGTTCGGCGGATCCCACGGCGCCGCCGCGCATCCTGCTGAATCTGCTGCAGGCCGAGAGCGACCGCCAGGCGCTGCGCGGGATCGTACGATTCGTGCGCCGTTTCTTTGCCACCGCGCCGGCTTCGGAGCTGGTCGCTGCCGAGCAATTTCCGGGACCCGGGATCGAATCGGATGCGCAGATCGATGCGCACCTGCGCAAGACGCTGGGGACCGCCATGCATCCGACCAGCTCCTGCGCCATGGGTGTGGACTCCATGGCCGTCGTCGACGGTCAGCTGCGAGTGCACGGATTGTCGGGACTGCGCATCGCCGATGCGTCCATCATGCCGGCCATCGTCGGCGGCAATACGAATGCGCCGGTGATCATGATCGCGGAAAAAGCGGTCGACCTGATTCTGGGTCGCCGGGTTTAGGGGGAGACGAGTGGCGAAGCCCGTTTATTACGGCTGGATATTGTTAGGCGTCCTGTGGCTGGTGTTCGCCTTCAACCTGGGGTTCCCCGCGTATGGCGGGCCGGTCATCAATTCGGCGATGGCGCGCGAGCTCGGCTTCAGCCGCGAGACGCTCGGACTGATGACGTCGTTCTACATCATCATGTCGGGATTGCCGGGGCCGCTGGTCGCGATGTCGGTGAACCGCTTCGGCGTGCGGCGTACCTTGCTCGCGGGCAGCGCCATGAATGTCGCCGGCGCCGCGTTCATGGCCACGGTGGCGAACTCGGGGCTCGCCGCGTATTTCGGTTTCGGCCTGCTGATCGGCGGCGGTGTCTGCACCGGTGCCGCCATCGCGAGCCAGACCGGCCTGTCGCGCTGGTTCGTGCGGCGGCGCGCGATGGCGATGTCCATCCTGTATTCGGCTGGCGCCATCGGCGGCTACATCGCCACCAAACACGTATTGCCGGGCGTCATCGCAGCCACTGGCAATTGGCGCAATGCCTGGTGGGTCATCGTCGGACTGTCCGCGCTCGCGGGCGTGCTTGCGCTGCTGTTCGTGAAGGAACGTCCCGAAGACATGGGGCTGGTCGCCGACGGCGAGAATCTGGCCGCGCCCGATGCGCCACCCAAACCCCGGCCGGCATTCGTCACGACGACGCCCTGGGAGTTCCGCGACGCGGTGCGCGCGCCCAGCTACTGGCTGATCCTCGGCTCCTTGTTAGGTGGCAGCGGCGGGTTCACGCTGTTCCTCGCGCACGGCATCGTGCATCTGCAGGATCTCGGCCACGCGGCGACGGTGGGCGCGGGCGCGATCGCCACCATGACGGTGACCGGCCTGCTCGCCAAGGTGATCATCGTTTTATTCGGCGACCGGATCGATCCGCGTTACCTGTGGGCGGTGTTCATGTTGTTCTTCGGTGCGGGGCTCGTGATCATCGTCAACGCGCGCACGCAACTGCAGGTCGACCTGTTCGCGACCTGTCTCGGAATCGGCTTCGGTGGAGGGATCGTCTGCTTGATGACAGTGCTCGGCAACTACTACGGACTCAAGGCGTTCGCCTTGTTGTCGGGAATCGCGATCGCCATCAACACCACGTTGTCGGCGCTGGCCCCGTTCATCGCGGGGTTCCTGTTCGATCACGGATACGGCTATGCCGGCACGTGTTACTTCCTCGCCGCCTGGTGTTTCGCCGGCGCGGTGGTGCTGTTCGTCCTGCGCCGGCCGGTGCTGAAGGCGGTGGCATGAAACAAATCGACGAGGGTCAATTGTTGTGGAAGCCCGGCGCGCGACGCCTCGCGCGTTCCCACCTGACCCGGTACCTGAACTGGCTCGATCAGCGTGGCCGGAAGTTCGATGACTACCAGGCATTGTGGCAATGGTCGGTCGACGATCTCGAAGGGTTCTGGGGCTCGATCGTCGAATTTTGCGGCGTGAAATTTTCGCGCCCCGCGAGCCGCGTGCTCGGCAAACGCGAGATGCCCGGGGCAGAGTGGTTCCCGGGCGCGACGCTCAACTATGCGGAACACGCGCTGCGCCATGAGCGGCCGGGCGTCGACGCGCTCATTCATCTGTCAGAGCGCGCCGCGCTCCAGACGATGCAGTGGCCGGAGCTCGCGCGGCAGGTGCGAGTTCTCGCCACGCGCCTGCGTGCACTGGGTGTCGCGCCCGGCGACCGTGTGGTGGCCTATCTGCCGAACACGCCGGAGGCGGTTATCGCGATGCTGGCCACGGCCAGCATCGGCGCGGTGTGGTCGAGCTGCGGGCCGGATTTCGGCGCGCGTGGCGTGCTCGATCGGTATGCACAGCTCGCGCCGAAGCTCATTTTCTGCGTCGACGGTTACAGCTACGGCGGCAAGCTGTTCGACAAACGCGCCGAGATCCGCGACATCATCGCGGGGCTGCCGTCGCTCTCGCAGGTCATCCACCTGCCGTACCTCGACCGTACCGATCTGACTCCGCTCACCGAACGCTCGCTGTTCTGGGCGGACGTGCTCAGCGGCGCCGACCCGGGGCGCGAAGCGTTCCAGTTCGAACAGGTGCCGTTCGCGCATCCGCTGTGGATTCTGTTCTCGTCCGGCACCACCGGTCTGCCCAAGGCGATTGTCCACTGCCACGGGGGCATCACGCTCGAGCAGTTCAAGCTGTTCCACTTCCACATGGATCTGCACGCGCGGCAGCGCATGTTCTTCTTCACCAGCACCGGCTGGATGATGTGGAATTTTCTTGCGAGCTCCCTGCTGATGGATGCCGTGCCCGTGCTCTACGACGGCAACCCGGCCTGGCCCACCCCCGACCTGCTGTGGAAAATGGCCGACGACACCGGCGCGCATCTGTTCGGCGCCAGCCCTACCTACCAGGCCATCCTCGAGAAGGCCGGTATCGTGCCGAAGGACCGCTTCGAGCTGGCCGAGCTCGAGACCATCGTGCTGGCCGGCTCTCCGGTGACGGCCGAGTGCCATGCGTGGTTCTACGACAACGTGAAGGCGGACCTCTGGGCGCACTCGGGCAGCGGCGGCACCGACATCTGCTCCGGACTCGTTGGCGGCGTGGTGAACCTGCCTATCTACGCGGGCGAGATCCAGGCGCGGCAGCTGGGCGTTGCCGCGTATGCTTTCGACGAGCAGGGCAGGCGGCTGGTCGACCAGGTCGGCGAACTCGTGTTGACCGAACCCATGCCGTCGATGCCGGTGCGCTTCTGGGGCGACGAGGACGGCAGCCGTTATCGCGATTCGTATTTCGACCATTACCCGGGCATCTGGCGGCACGGCGATTTCTTCCGCATCAATGCGCGTGGCGGTTGTTTCGTGCTCGGACGTTCGGATGCGACGCTGAACCGTCACGGCGTGCGCATCGGCACGGCCGAGATCTACCGGTCGCTGGCGGGTGTTCCCGAGATCGAAGACGCGTTGATCGTCAATCTCGATCTGCCGGGTGGAAAGTTCTTCATGCCGCTGTTCGTCAAACTCAAGGAAGGGCGGCGGCTCGATGCCGCGCTCACTGAGCGCATCCGGGCGCATATCCGCCAGGAATATTCGCCGCGCCACGTGCCGGACCGGATCCTCGAAGTGGGCGCGATTCCGTACACGCTGACCGGCAAAAAGATGGAGGTCCCGGTGCGTCGCATCCTCATGGGCATGCCGGTTGCGCAGGCGGCCAACCGCGCCGCCATGGCGAATGTCGAATCGCTCGACTTCTTCACCGACTACGCCGCCAAACAGACGGACTTCTCCATAACCTCAGGAAAATCCACGAGCTAACTCCCTGAAAACGTGACGAGCGCACGTTTTGCCGGCCCGGTTCATGGGCTATGCTTTTACTTATGTCAACCAGGAGGAATGTCGACATGCGTAAGGCAATGGTTCTCGGAGTTTTGACGCTTGCGGGAACGCTTGCATCGCCCGCGTTCGCGGACGAATTTTCCGGCTTCCGGCTGGGCATGACGTTCAATTCCGACAAGCTCCAGGGCGACTTCAACTTCGCGCCACTGGCTGAAACCACGCGGGTCAATACCACCCGATTCGGTTACGGCTTGTTTGGTGGTTGGGGTCTCAATCGTTATATCGCCTTCGAAGGCGGCTTCCAGAGCGGCAACGATTTCAACCAGGCGGTGTTCCCGGAATATGCCGCGCTGTTCGATTTCCCGACGCCGGAAGATTGCACGTGCACGGATCGTGCGCCGGCCTTCAACGTGCACAACGACATCAAGTCGCTGCAGGCGTCAGTGGTCGGATCCTTGTGGATCGGGAAAAAGTTTTCGGTGTTCGGCCGCGCGGGCGGCATGTACTGGAAGGCCGAAACCGTCATCGGCGTCGGCGATCCGGATGGTCCGCCGAAGGTCACCGAGGCGGCAAACGACACGGGCTTTGCGCCGCTGCTCGGCGTCGGTATACAGACCACGCTCGATGGCGCGTTGCTGCGTCTCGAGTATCAGTACTCCGATCTCGGCGACCTCACCGACAGCTTCAACTTTTCGCAGACCGACAACGAGTATTCGGCGCTCTCGCTGAGCATCGTCTGGATGCTCTGATTTCCTGATTCTCTCCGGCGGCGCGTGAGGCACTTACGGTGCCTCACGCGCTCGCGCATACTCCGCCAGGCCTTTCAGGCCAATCCACGGGGAGTAGCTCAATGCGTTACCGGAAACTCGGCAATACCGGTCTGATCGTCTCCGAGATGTGCCTCGGTGCGATGACCTTCGGCAGTGGCGAGGGCATGTGGGCGACGGTGGCCGGTGTCAGCCAGGACAACGTCAGCGAGATCATCAAGTCCGCGTTCGACCGCGGCATCAACTTCATCGACACCGCGGATTTTTATTCCAACGGCCGTTCGGAAGTGGTGACCGGGAATGCCTTGAAGATGCTCGGGCTGCCGCGCGATTCGTACGTGCTCGCGACCAAGGTGCTGCTGCGCATGGGTGCCGGGCACAACCAGATCGGTCTGTCGCGTTACCACATCATGGAAGGTGTCAACGCCAGCCTCAAACGCCTGCAGGTCGACCACATCGACCTCTATCAGATCCACGGCCGCGACCCGTTCACGCCGCTCGAGGAAACTCTCGACGCGTTGGACGACTGCGTGCGCGCCGGCAAGGTGCGCTACCTCGGGCTGTGCAATCTTTCCGCCTGGGAGATCACCAAGTCGCTGTGGATCTCCGACAAGAAGAATCTCGCGCGATTCGAGAGCCTGCAGATGTACTACTCGGTGGCCGGACGCGACATCGAACGCGAAATCGTGCCGCTCGCGAAGGACCAGAACCTCGCCATCATGCCATGGAGTCCGCTGGCCGGCGGTTTGCTGTCGGGCAAGTTCTCCCGCGAGAACCAAAAACCCGAGGGCGCGCGCCGCGCGACGCTCGATTTCCCGCCAGTCGATCGCGAACGCGCGTTCCACGTGATCGACGTCATGCGGCCGATCGCGGCGGACAACCTCGTGTCGGTCGCGCAGGTGGCGCTCGCCTGGTTGTTAGCCCAGCCGCACGTCACCTCGGTGATCATCGGCGCCAAGAACCAGGAACAGCTGCTCGACAACATCTCCGCCACCGAGCTCAGGCTTTCACCCGAGCAGATCGGGGCCATCGACGAAGCCTCGAAACTGCCGGGCGAATATCCGCAGTGGATGCTCACGCGGCAGTCGGGGGACCGGTTGGGGCAGGTGAGCGGCGCCGACTGAGGCGTTGTCCGACAAACTAGTCGGAGCGCACGAGCTCCCGGCCGATAGACGCGCTTCGCAGCGCGTGTTTATGCTCTCCGTCAATTGACGAATCAACGCGTGCGCCGCCTCGTCCTCATTCTCCCGTTACTCGCGGTCTGCCTCGGGGCGGCGGGAACCTGGTACGTCTACCGGTCGCCGTACTTTCCGGCCAGACATTTCGACCCGGCTTCCGAAGCGGTGATCGCGCGCTTCACGAAGCAGGTCGCGCCGACGCGCGCCGACTACGAAAGCATCGTGGGCTATGTGCTCGAAGGTTTCCTGGCGTACTCGACGCCGCGCCATGCGCGCGCGCGTTATCCGGGGCTGCCCGCGGGCGGCGCGTCGCAGGCCGAACAGGAAATGGAAGGCTTCAGCCGCATCGCCCCCTTGCTCGCGGTGTGGCTCAAATCGAGCGGCACCGACAGCTTGAAACTTCCCAATGGGCGCGAGGTGGACGTCGCCGGCATCCTGCGTGGCGCAGTGCTCGCCGGAACGGATCCGCGCGACAGCGAATACTGGGGCGAGATCCAGGATCGCGACCAGCGGATCGCGGAGGCGGCCGATGTCGCGCTGGCGCTGTGGCTCGCGCGCGAGGACGTCTGGGAAAAGTTCGACTTGCCGCAGCGGCAACGGATTTCCGGCTGGTTGCGCCAGGTCAACGGCAAGGTGATCGCGGACAACAACTGGCACCTGTTCGTGGCGCAGGTAAACGTGGCATTGCAGGCGCTCGGCGCGGCGTACGACGCCAGGTCGATCGATGCGAATCTGAAACGTGCGCTCGAGTTCTATCGCGGCGACGGCTGGTTCAATGACGGGCCCGATGGGCCGGTCGATTACTACAACGCGTGGGGGTTCTACTACCACATCGCCTGGATCCATCGCATGAATCCGGAGTTGCTCGGCGACGTAGTCCGGAACGGCCTGCCGGTCTTCGCCGCCGACCTGTTGCACTTGTTAGGCCCGCACGCCATGCCGATCATGGGGCGCAGCGTTTGTTATCGCCTGGCCGTGACGGCGCCGCTCACGTTCGGGAGCCAGCTGGAGCCGCATTCGATTCCCGGCGCGCAGGCGCGGCGGGCGCTCGACGTGACCTGGCAGTTCTTCCTGTCGCACGGTGCGATGAAGGAGGGTCGTGTCACGCAGGGTTATTGCGGCGATGACGCGGCCGTCCTCGACAATTATTCGGGCGCCGCGAGCTGCCAGTGGTCGCTGCGCTCGCTGGTCGTCTCGCTCGACATCCCGCCTGACGCTGCATTCTGGACGGCACCCGCGGCGCCGCTGCCAGTGGAGATCGCCGACTTCGACCGCCGCATCGCCGGTGGCGCGTACCTCGCCCGGGGCCGGGTCGCCAATCTCGACGTGACGCTGCTCAACGCCCGGCCGCTGCCGCAGGAGCGCACCGGCCTTGCGGCCTTTTCTTTCCAGGATCGCGTCCTGAGCATCATCCGCGGGGGGTCGCGCCGCCCGGCCAATCTTGATGCCAAGTACGGCCGCGCGACATATGACTCCCGGGAGCCTTTCTGCGGCTGCCCGCAATGAGCCGCCGTTCGATTACCTTCATCTGCCTTTTCTGGTAGCGTTACCGGCGCAATTTTTGCGGGTCTTCCCTGGTAAAGGCGGGGCCCGCTCTGGATGCTCGAGGGGGCCACTCAAGCGTCGAAAAATCGCACCGCCGGACCTGAATTCCGGTGGCTGTTTCATACAGACGCAAGCGAGGGTGGATGTATTTAGGCATCGATATCGGCACGTCCAGTGTCAAAGCCGTGCTCGTGGACGACAAGGACACGGTGGTCGAACAGGCCTCCGCGCCGCTCCAGGTATCCCGTCCGCACGCCGGATGGTCCGAACAGAATCCCGCCGATTGGTGGAGCGCGACGAATGCCGCCGTGAAGGCGTTGCCCGCGGCGGAGCGCCGGGCCGCGAAGGCGGTCGGTCTCTCCGGCCAGATGCATGGCGCGACTCTGCTGGGTGCCGACGACAAAGTCCTGCGCCCCGCGATCCTCTGGAACGATGGCCGCAGCGAGCAGCAGTGCGCCACACTCGAGAAGGCCGAGCCACGCAGCCGCGAGATCACCGGCAACATTGCGATGCCCGGATTCACCGCGCCGAAGCTGGTGTGGGTGCGGGAAAACGAGCCCGCCGTGTTCAAGGACACGCGCTGTGTCCTGCTGCCAAAAGACTACGTCCGCCTGTTGATGACGGGTGAGAAGGCGAGTGACTGCTCCGACGCCGCGGGCACGTTGTGGGTGGACGTGGCAAAGCGCCGCTGGTCGCCCGAAATGCTGGCCGCGACGGGCCTCTCCGAATCGCACATGCCCAAGCTCGTCGAGGGTTCGGATGTCACAGGGTCGCTGCGCAAGGAAGTTGCCGCGGATTGGGGCATGGATGCAGTGCCGGTGGCCGGCGGCGGCGGCGACAATGCCGCGGGCGCGGCGGGCATCGGCGTCATCAAGCCGGGCGACGCGTTCCTGTCGCTCGGCACCTCCGGTGTGTTGTTCCTCGTCACTCCGAAATTCCTGCCGAATTCCGCCAAGGCCGTGCACGCGTTCTGCCACTGCCTGCCGGGTGTCTGGCACCAGATGAGCGTGATGCTCTCGGCCGCGTCGTGCGTCGACTGGGCGGTGAAGCTCACCGGCTCGAAGGACGCCGCGGAATTGCTTTCCAAAGTCGAGAAGCGCGCCGCGCTCGATGGTCCGGAGATCTTCCTTCCCTATCTGTCGGGTGAGCGCACGCCGCACAACGACCCGCAGGCGCGTGGCGTCCTGTTCGGCCTCAATCACGATTCGGATTCCGCCGCGATCGGCCAGGCGGTGCTCGAGGGTGTGGCCTTCGCATTCGCCGACGGTCTCGACGTGCTGATCGAGGCGGGCGCCACGATCGACAAGATTTCGGTGATCGGCGGTGGCGCGCGCTCGATGTGGTGGGGCGGGGTGCTGGCCGCAGCGCTCAAACGCCCGCTGGTTTATCGCGACGCGTCAGAAGTCGGGCCCGCGCTCGGCGCCGCGCGGCTTGCCCGGCTGGCGAAAACGCGCGAGCGGGCGGAGGATGTCTGCCGTCCGCCGCCGGTCCGTGTCGTCATCGAACCCAACACCCGCGACATCGAGCAATTGGCTCCGAAACGCGCGATGTTTTCCAAGATTTATCAAGACCTTCGACCAAGATTCCGAGGAGTTTGATCATGTCGCGACCAGCATACGTAGTGAAGCCCACGTCCTATTTCGGCGGCGTCCAGCCCATCAAGTTCGAGGGTCTTAAATCGGACAATCCGCTGGCCTTCCGTTACTACAACAAGGACCAGATCGTCCTCGGCAAACGCATGGAAGACCTGCTGCGTCCGGCGGTCTGCTACTGGCACTCGTTCGCCTGGAACGGCCACGACATCTTCGGCCAGGGCACCTTCGACCGTCCGTGGAATGCGGGCGTCATGGACCAGGCCGCGGCCTGGGCCAAGATGGATGCGGCGTTCGATTTCTTCTCGACGCTCGGCACCCCGTTTTATTGCTTCCACGATTTCGACGCGATGCCGACGGCGTCGAACATCAAGGAGCACGTCGCCAATCTCGCCGCGACCATCGATCGGCTCGAGAAGAAGCAGGCCGAGACTGGTGTGAAACTGCTGTGGGGTACGGCCAACCTGTTCTCGCACCCGCGCTACATGGGCGGAGCCTCGACGAACCCGGATCCGGATGTCTGGGCGTTTGCCGCGACGCAGGTGCGCCATTGCATGGACGCCACCAAACGTCTCGGTGGCTCTAACTACGTGCTGTGGGGCGGCCGTGAAGGCTACGACACGCTGCTCAACACCAGCTTGAAACACGAGCTCGCGAACTTCGGCCGCTTCCTGCAGCTGGTGGTCGAGCACAAACACAAGATCGGCTTCAAAGGCACGATCCTGATCGAGCCCAAGCCGCACGAACCGACCAAGCACCAGTACGACTTCGACACCGCGACCGTGTACGGCTTCCTCAAGAAAAACGGCCTCGAGAACGAAGTGAAGGTGAACATCGAAGCCAACCACGCGACGCTCGCGGGCCACAGCTTCGACCACGAAATCGCCATGGCCGATGCGCTCGGCATCTTCGGCTCGATCGACATCAACCGCGGCGATCCGCAGAACGGCTGGGACACCGACCAGTTCCACAACGATCCGCTCGACATGACGCTGGCGATGTATCGCATCCTGAAGGCCGGCGGGTTCACCACCGGCGGCTTCAACTTCGACGCCAAGGTGCGCCGCCAGTCCATCGATCCGGCCGACATGTTCTACGGCCACGTGGGCGGGCTCGACCTGCTGGCGCGCACGCTGCTGTCGGCCGCGGCGCTCATCGAGAACGGCGCCGTCGACAAGTTCGTCGAGCAGCGTTACGCCAAGTGGGTGGGCGAGGCTGGGCAGAAGATTCATGCCAAGGGTGCATCGCTCGAATCGATTTCTGACGCGGCAGTTGCCGCGAACATCGATCCGAAGCCGCAGTCGGGCCGGCAGGAATATCTGGAGAACCTGGTCAATCGATTCGTGTGACCTGAGCGGACCTGCGCGCCGCATACGTATGCAGCGCGCATGTGTGCACGCGCCTGAAGTACAGTCCGGCCACTTCAGGGTGCGAGTGGGGGAGCGATGCGACGAATCATCTCGTGCCTGGGCCTGTGTGCCCTCGCATCCGTGGCGCTCGCGACCCCTGACTTTCGCGAGCGGCTGCCCGAAGACGAAATCGTCTACTTCGTGTTGCCGGACCGGTTCGAAAACGGCGATGCGTCGAACGATCGCGGCGGGCTGAGCGGCGACCGCCTAACCATCGGGTTCGATCCGGCGCACAAGGGGTTCTATCACGGCGGGGACCTCAAGGGCCTCACCGCGCGCCTCGACTACATCCAGGGGCTCGGGACCACGGCCATCTGGCTGGGCCCTGTATATAAGAACAAACCCGTCCAGGGGCCGGCCGGCGACGAGAGCGCCGGATACCACGGCTACTGGATCACGGATTTCACGCGCGTCGATCCGCACTTCGGCAATGGCGGCGACATGCGCGATTTCGTGCGGGCTGCCCACGCGCGCGGGATGAAGGTCTACCTCGACATCATCACCAACCACACCGCCGACGTGATCCAGTATCGCGAATGCATGAATGCGCCATGTCCGTATCGATCGCGCGCGGATTATCCCTACACGCGCAAGGGTGGCGTGACAGGTCAGTCCATCAACGGCGGTTTCGCCGGAGATGCGGTGCGGACACCGGTCAATTTTGCGCGTCTCACCGACGGCGGTTACGCCTACACGCCATTCGTGCCGCCGGCCGAGGCGGCGGTCAAGGTGCCCGCCTGGCTCAACGCGCCTATCTACTATCACAACCGCGGCAACTCCGATTTCTGGGGTGAGAGCTCGGTGATGGGCGATTTCTTCGGTCTCGACGACCTGATGACGGAAAACCCGCGCGTCGTACAGGGTTTCATCGACATCTATGGCGACTGGATCGAGCGTTACGGCATCGACGGTTTCCGCATCGATACCGCGCGCCACGTGAATCCGGAGTTCTGGCAGGTATTCGTGCCGGCCATGCTCAGGCGCGCGCGGGCGCAGGGTGCGCCGAACTTCCATATCTTTGGCGAGGTTGCCGCCGAGGGCACGGATGTGGCCCAGCTCGCACGGCACACGCGCGTCGACAAACTACCGTCGGTGCTGGACTTCGGTTTCGCCGGTACGGTGGAGCAGGTGCTGGCGGGCAAGGCGGGGACGTCCGCGCTCGGGCGGCTCTACCAGGACGATGGGCTGTATGAAGGCGGCATCCCGGCCGCACTGCGCCTGCCGACCTTTACCGGCAATCACGATTTCGGACGGCTCGCATGGAAGATACGCACCGCGCGCCCCGCCGCGAGCGACGAGGAGATATTGCAACGCGTGATGTTGTCGAACGCGATGTTGTTCCTGCTGCGCGGCGTTCCGGTGGTGTACTCCGGCGACGAACAGGGCTTCATCGGTCACGGCGTCGACCAGGCCGCGCGCCAGGACATGTTCGCGAGCCAGGTGGCGAGCTACAACGATCAGCCGCTGCTGGGATCGACGGCGACCACCGCCACCGCGAATTTCAATGCGCAGCATCCGTTGTACCGGCAGATCGCGGAGCTCGCGGCGCTGCGCAAGCAATATCCCGCGTTCCGCCGCGGCCGTCAGGTCACGCGCGCGCAATCGCTCGAGCCGGGCTTGTTCGCGGTATCGCGCATCGGCAACGACGGCCGGGAGATTTTCATCGCCTTCAACACGTCCTCGCAGCCGATCGTGGCGCAGGTGGAGATCGACGCGGCCACCCGGGGTTTCACGTCATTGCACGGAACGTGCGCGGCTCCGGCCGCACCCGGTAGTTTGAAGGTGGAGCTGGGGCCATTCGCCTACCTGGCTTGCGCGGCGGAGCGCCCGCCACCGAAACCCGCCAACGAGGCCAAATCCGAATTCGACGTGGAGTGACTGTGAGCGCCATACCTGCAAACGCCAAACCAACTCTCTCGTTTTGGCAGATCTGGAACATGTGTTTCGGATTTCTCGGAATCCAGTTCGCCTTCGGGCTGCAGAATGCGAACGCGAGCCGCATCTTCCAGACGCTGGGCGCCAACATCGACGAGATCGCGGGGTTGTGGGTCGCCGCGCCGCTTACCGGGCTGCTGGTGCAGCCGATCATCGGCTACATGTCGGACCGCACGTGGAATGGGCTCGGACGCCGTCGCCCCTATTTTCTTGCGGGCGCGGTACTTGCCTCGCTGGCGCTGATCGCGATGCCGCATTCGCCGGCCTTGTGGATGGCGGCGGGAATGTTGTGGATCCTCGATGCCAGCATCAACGTAGCCATGGAGCCATTTCGCGCTTTCGTGGCCGACCAGTTGCCGCCTTCGCAACGGGCAGCGGGTTATTCGATGCAGAGCTTCTTCATCGGTGTTGGCGCCGTCGTCGCGAGCATGTTGCCGTGGATTCTCGCGAAGGCGGGCGTCAGCAACGTCGGCAGCGGCGAAAACGCAGTGCCGGATACGGTGCGCTACGCGTTCCACATCGGCGCCGCAGTTCTCGTCTTCGCGATGTTGTGGACGATTCTCTCGACGCGCGAGTACCCGCCGGCCGAGCTCCACGCTTTCAGCGATGCCACGCCAATGTCTGGAGGTGTCGAGCCCGGTTCCGGCCGCAACGCCGCGTTGCGCGGCTTCGCGTGGACATCGGCCGGTGCCGTCGGCGCGGCCTTGGTGTGGTACTCCGGTTGGGATCGCATGTTGTACGTGCTGACCATCGGCATCGCAGCGTGGGGTGTGTTGCTGATGATCAACAGCGCGCTGCGCGGCGGCAGCGCGTTCTCGAACCTGATTCATGACATCGACAACATGCCGCCGCGTATGCGGCAGCTCGTGCCGGTCCAGTTCTTTTCGTGGTTCGCGTTGTTCTCGATGTGGCTGTACACGATTCCGGCGGTGACGCGGATACACTTCGGCGCCACCGACGCGGCTGGCACCGCCTACAACGAAGGCGCCAACTGGGTGGGCGTGTTGTTCGCCGGTTACAACGGTTTCGCCGCGCTCGCGGCCATCGTCATTCCATCGATGGTGCGTAGCCTCGGTCTGACCCGAAGCCACATGGTCAATTTGTTTCTGGGCGGTGCAGGGTTGATCTCATTCATGTTGATACGCGACCCCGACTGGCTGTTGCTTTCGATGGCAGGCGTCGGCTTCGCCTGGGCGTCGATCGTCTCGCTGCCGTACGCCTTGCTTTCCGACTGCGTGCCCTCGCGCCAGATGGGTGTGTACATGGGCATCTTCAACTTCTTCATCGTGATCCCCCAGCTGGTCGCGGCGAGCGTGCTGGGCGTGTTGCTGACGCGGATCTTTGGCGGGCAACCGATCTATGCGCTCGCCATCGGTGGCGCCAGCTTCGTGATCGCGGGAGTGCTGTCGCTGCGAGTCCGGTAGACTCGCGGCCGGATGAAACGCGTAACGCGCCGCGATCTGATCGACATCGCCACCGCGCTCGCCATTGGCGGCGGGTTGTGGTTCGTCGTCAATCTCGATCCTCTCTGGTGGCTGGCGTGGATACTGCCGGGCGTGTTTTTCTGGCTGGCCCTGAGCACCGCGGGTTGGACCCAGCGGGGCCTCATCGTGCTGGCGGGACTCGTCGGTGCGTGCAGCAACTTCAGCTATCTGCTCAAGGTCATGCCGTTGCTGCCCGCGATGATCGTGCTGCTGCTGCAGGCGCTGTTGTGGCTGTTGGTGCTGGGTGCGTCGGCACGGGTGGTGAAGCGCTTCAACTCGGCGTGGACCGTGCTCGCATTGCCGGTGATCGCGGTCGCCGCCGACACGTTGCTTGCGCATCTGACTCCTGACGGCAACTGGGGCAGCCTTGCGTATACGCAATCGGAGATGTTGCCCATCGTGCAGATCGCCGCGGTATTCGGCGTCGGCGGAATCCTGTTCCTGCTGATGCTGGTGAATTCCGCGGTTGGCCTGGCATTCACGTACGGTACGAAGCTGCGCGGCGCGCTGCCGATGTATCTCGCGACGGTTGCGCTGGTCGCGATCGCAGTGGGATACGGCTTCCAACGCTTGCAGGCGCCGATTGCCGGCACGCCGGTGAATTTTGGCCTCGCATCACTCGACGATTTCATAGTCGCCACCACGACCGAGAAGTCGCGCGATGTGTGGGCCCAGTACGATGCGCAGGTCCTGCAACTGGCGGGCAGCGGTGCGAAGATCGTGCTGTTGCCGGAGAAGATCGCGGTCATGTCGCGCGCCGACGCCGATGCGCGCAAGCGACTTCTTGGCGATCTGGCCCGTGCCCATCGTGTCTGGCTGGTGGCGGGGGTGGGCGTGGACGACGGCAAGCAGCGCCGCAACGAGGCGTGGTGGTATGCACCCGACGGTACACTTAAGACCAACTACCTCAAGCATTTCATGGCGCCACCCGAACGTGAGTTCGTCCCGGGTTCCGATTTCCCGGTCAACGAGATCGACGGCGTGCGTTACGGCGTCGCGATCTGCAAGGACATGCATTTCGCCAGTCTCGGCCGCGCTTTTGGCGCGCGCGATGCCGCAGTGATGCTGGTGCCGGCCTGGGATTTCTACGACGACGCCCGGATGGCGGCCAACATGACGAAGCTGCGCGGAGTGGAGAACGGTTTTGCGGTGATTCGGTCGTCGCGTGACGGATTGCTGTCGGTCTCGGACGCCTACGGGCGCATGCTGGCGGTCGAGAAGAGCGCAGACATGCCGGGCACGACGTTGTTCGCCACCGCGATCGTCGGCGCGCGCCTGCAGACTATCTACACGCGCATCGGCGATCTGCTCGGCTGGATCTGCGTGGCGGCGGCGGTGGCGCTTGCCGTGGCGACGCGCCGAAAAAGCCCGCCTAGCCGGACTTTCGAACTACCAGCTTCGTCTGGATGACGCTGTTCGCCGCGCTCTCGCCGGCGATCTGCCGCAGCAGCGTCTCGACCAGCAATTCACCCGCGCGGCGCGTGTCCTGCATCACTGTTGTCAGCGGCGGATTAGTGACGCTGGCGGCTGGAATATCGTCGAAACCCACCACCGCGACCTGGCGCGGTACGTCGACTCCCGCCTCCTGCAGCGCGCGCAGCGCACCGATCGCAATCAGGTCGCTGGCGGCGACGATGGCGTCGAATTCCACGCCGCGCGAACGCAATTCGCAGGCGGCCTGGAAGCCGGATTCCTCCGTGGTGATCGCGTCGACCTGCAAGGCGCCCGAGATCGTGGCGCGCGCTTCCAGCAGCGCGCGTTCGTGGCCGCGGTAGCGGTCGAAGAACTCCGGATAGTGGTTGGTGGAAGTGCCGAGGAACGCGATCTTGCGGCGTCCGGTAGATAGCAGGTGCCGCGTCACGTCGTAGCCGCCCTGTAGATTGTCGCAGCCGACAGAAATGCCGGGCTGGCCATCCGTGACCGGACCCCAGCGGACGAAGTGCGTGCCCTGTTTGACCAGGTGCTCGAGGCGTGGACGGTATTCTTCGTAGTCGCCGTAGCCAAGCAGGATGATGCCGTCGGCCTTGCGGCTGTCTTCGTAGTCCTGCTGCCAGTCGTTCGAGAGCTGTTGAAACGAGATCAGCAAGTCGAATCCCTGGCGGGCCGAGGCGCGTGTGATCGAACCCAGCATGGAAAGGAAAAACGGATTGATCTGCGAGTCGTCGGGAGTCGGATCTTCGAACAGCAGCAGTGCCAGCGTGTTCGAGTGTTGCGAGCGTAGATTCGAGGCGTTCTTGTCGACGCGGTAGTTGAGTTGGCGCGCGATCTCCTCGATCCGCCGGCGGGTTTCCAGGCTAACTACCGAGCTGCCGCGCAAGGCGCGCGACACTGTCGGTTGCGAGACACCGGCGAGAAACGCGATGTCGAACGATGTGGGCTTTTCGTGCATTTACCGCGGCACGAAATCCGCGCCGTCCCCTCTACTGCCGGCAGTGATGATGCACGGGGGCGTGCGGGAAAAGCTACTGCACCGCGCAAAAACACGAGGGCTTTAAAGAAATCAAGGCGCTGCGAGTTGAAAAAACGCAACGCCGTGTCCCGGCAGACTCAAGGTAGCGCTAGCAATCGCGCCTTCGGGAAGACCGTGGCCGCCGAGTGCAGCTCCGATGTCGAGGCCAGGCAGGGGAATGCTGGCCGGTGCCGGCGACAGATTGAACGCGACCAGGATGGCATCCGCCTTGTCGTAGCGGCGGAACGCCAGGATCGAGTCGCTGGCGGCGAGGAATTCGATGTTGCCGTTGATCAGCAACGGATGCCGGCGGCGCCATGCAAGCAGGCGCCGGAATCCGTGCAGCGCCGAAGTCGGTTCGCACTCCTGGGCGACAACTGACAGCCCCAGGTGTTGCACGGGTACCGGCAGCCACGGTTCGACGGTCGAGAAACCCGCCAGTGGAGTGGCGTCCCAGGGCATCGGGGTACGGCAGCCGTCGCGGCCCTTGAATGCCGGCCAGAAAGCGATGCCGTAGGGATCGCGCAGCGACTCGAAGGGCAGGTCGGCCTCGTCCAGGCCGAGCTCCTCTCCCTGAAACACGCACACCGAGCCGCGCAGCGCGCATACCAATGCCGTCAGCTGGGTGGCGAAGTGAGGCACCTGGGGCACGCTTCGACCCCATCGACTAACGACCCGCTCGACGTCGTGGTTGGAGATCGTCCAGCACGGCCAGCTTTCGGGCGCGCGGCGGATGAGGTTCTCCACGGTGGCGCGGATGTGCCGCGGTGAGCTCTCGTTGCTGAGTAGCTCGAACGAATACGCCATGTGGAGGCGGCCGGCCTGCGTGTACTCGGCGACGGTCGCGGTGGAGTCGTCCGAGGAGATTTCGCCAAGCGCCACCACATCCGGAAATTCATCGAGCATTTGTCGCAGCCGTTCGAGGAACGGCAGCATCTGCGGCTGTGTGTTGTTGAAGCGGTGCCATTGATAGCCGTACGGATTGTCGTTCTTGAACCCGGTGGCCTTGCGTTCCTGCGGCGGGCGCGGTGGATTGTCGCGCAGCTGCGCATCGTGAAAACAGAAGTTGATCGCGTCGAGGCGCAGTCCGTCGACGCCGCGCTCGAGCCAGAAGCGCACGGCGTCCAGTGCGGCGCGCTGCACGTCCGGATTGTGGAAATTCAGATCGGGCTGCTGGGCGAGGAAATTATGCAGGTAGTACTGGCCGCGGCGCGGCTCCCACCGCCAGGCGACACCGCCGAAGATCGACAACCAGTTGTTGGGCGGCGTGCCGTCGGAGCGCGCGTCGGCCCACACGTACCAGTCCGCCTTCGGATTGTCGCGGTTCTGCCGGCTCTCCTGAAACCAGGCGTGCTGGTCGGAGGTGTGGCTCAGCACCTGGTCGATCATGACCTTGAGACCCGCAGCGTGCGCCTTGGCCACGACGCGGTCGAAATCCCCAAGTGTGCCGAAAATGGGATCGACGGCGCAGTAGTCGGCGATGTCGTAGCCGAAATCCGCCATCGGCGACTTGAAGAACGGCGAAATCCAGATCGCGTCGACGCCGAGCGAAGCGACGTAGTCGAGCTTCGCCAGGATGCCGGGCAGGTCGCCGATGCCGTCGGCGTTGGTGTCGTAGAAGCTGCGCAGATATATCTGGTAGATAGCCGCTCCGCGCCACCACGGATTCGCGGGCGCCACGGAGGGCGAGGTCAGGGGACGAGCGGCGATGGTCATGAAGTGCTCGCGAGGCGGAAGTTCGATGCGGAGTGCGATTCTGTCTGATCGCGGCGGGCGATTTCCGCCTGAATACGTATGCACCACGTTGCGACGCCACGAAGGCGTTTCCTAACATTCGTCGCACTCGACGTTGAACGGCCGGCATGCCGGCTTTCGTCACGCCTCGCCGGCCGACCCCCTCGGTCGGCGGGGTTTTCTTTTTGTGGGGCGCGGGGAATCACCGGCCGAAGCTTAGCGCGCATTCTCCGCGCGGGGTGGCAACGTGCATACGTATTCAAAACGTGCGCCGGAAGTGCGCTGCTATCTTCGCGCGACGCTCGGAGTTCAACGTGAGGGAGGGTGGATGGGTTTGAATGCGTTTCGCTGCCGCGCGCTTGCCTGCGTGTCATGCGCCCTCCTGCTGTGGATGGCGCTGGCCGGTACCGCGCCGTCGCGTGCGGCGGACAACGGCAGCGGCATCCCGGCGCGTCACAGTCCCGATTGGCTGCGCAATGCCGTGGTTTACGAAATATTCCCGCGCGTGTTCTCCCGCGACGGCGACTTCAAGGGCGTCACTGCCCAACTGGATCGTCTCGAGAAGCTCGGCGTCAGTGTGTTGTGGATGATGCCCATCCACCCGATGGGCAGGGAAAAGGCCAAGGGCACGCTCGGCAGCCCTTACGCGGTTCGCGACTACGACGCGATCAATCCCGACTACGGTTCGCCCGAAGATCTGAAGCGCCTCGTCAAGGCCGCGCACGAACGCGGCATGAAGGTGTTCATCGACATCGTTGCGAACCACACGTCATGGGACGCGACACTCATCTCGCAGCACCCTGACTGGTACCGACACGATACTGCTGGCCGCATCGTGGCACCGAATCCGGACTGGGTCGACGTGGCACAGCTCGATTATTCGAATCCCGCGTTGCGAACGTACATGACCGGCATGCTGGCGCGCTGGCTGCGCGACTATCAACTCGACGGCTTCCGCTGCGACTACGCGAGCGGAGTGCCGACGGATTTCTGGGAGGCGCTGCGGACCGAGCTCGATCTGGTTCGCCCGGGATTGGCGTTGCTCGCCGAGGCTGACGATCCGGCGCTGCTACGCAAGGCTTTCGACATCGACTACGCCTGGGATTTCTACCACGCGGTCAACGATGCACTCACGGGCAAGGGGCCCGCATCGCAGGTGCGCGCCACCTGGGAGCGCGCCGAGGCTCGCTATCCGCGTGGCGCCTTGCGGCTGCGCTTCTCGGACAACCACGACCAGTTGCGCACCACCGGACAGGCGGGATTGAAGGCGGCGCTGGCCGCATCGGCGCTGATGTTCACGCTCGATGGCGTACCGCTGCTCTACAACGGCATGGAGGTGGGTGACACCACCGAATCTGCCGCGCCGGCGTTGTTCGAGCGCACGCCAATCCAGTGGGAGATGCTCGAGCGGCGACCCGACGTCACGCCTTTCTACCAGGCGCTCGCGGCGCTACGCCGCGCCCACCCGGCGCTGACGCGCGGCACGGTGCGCTGGCTGCGCAACGACGACGAGCAGCGCGTGCTGAGTTTCGAGCGGGTTACGGCCGGCGAAACGCTGATCGTCGTGATCAACCTGTCGTCGCTGAGTTATGCGGGTACGGTAGAGAGCGACGCGGGCGAGTACCGCGAGATCACGCCCGCCGGCGGAAATGGTCAACGCGCGGCGGCGCTGCCGGCGGTGTTCCTCGCGCCCTGGGAGTTCAGTGTTTTCCGGCGGGGCGCGCCGTGAATACGTATGCATGCGATTGCCAAGCGGCCGCCGCTGACAACATCCTTGCCGACAAGAATTATGCTCCACCGTTTTCTTTGCGGGATCGCGCCCACGCGCGGATCGACAACAAATAGTTAGGAGGGGACAGAGTGAACACTTTCAGACCGAAGGGTAATCGCAGCGCGCCGATGCAGCGCCGCCGCAAAGGGGACATGGCTTCCGCCGCGGCGGGTTGTGCCATCTTCCTGGTCGGCGGTGCCGGCACCGCGCTCGCGCAGCAGCAGGTGGCCGACTCCGAGGAGATCGGAGAAGTCGTGGTCACCGGGTTGCGCAAGAGCATCCAGGACGCCATCAGCGTCAAGAAGAGTTCATCTTCCATCGTCGAATCGATCTCGGCCGAGGACATCGGCAAACTACCCGACAGTTCCATCGCCGAATCCATCGCGCGGCTGCCGGGCATCGCGGCCCAGCGCACCAACGGCCGCGCCCAGACGTTGTCGATCCGCGGACTGGGCCCCGATTTCACCGTCACGACCTTCAACGGCCGCGAGCAGGCCACTACGAACGACAATCGCACGGTCGAATTCGACCAGTACCCGTCCGAACTCGTCACGCAGGTCAACATCTACAAGACGCCTGATGCGGGCATGGCCTATCAGGGCATCGCCGGCACCACCGACGTGCAGACCGTGCATCCGCTCGCCTACGACAGCCGCAGAACGGTGGTCAGCTATCGCCGCGAGCAGAACGCGCAGGACGCCAACATTCCCGGCCTCGAAGACGCCGGCAATCGCGCGAACCTCACCTACATCGATCAGTTCCGCGACCACACGCTGGGCGTCGCCTTCGGTGTCGCCTACAACAAGAGCCCGTACCAGGCGCAGACGCGCGAGCCCTGGGGTTACGCGGATTCTCCGACCGGCCCCGGTGAGAAGATCATCGGCGGCGACAAGGACGGCGTGCAGTCGTCGTTCTACGAACGCATGGGCTACATGGGTGTGGTGGAGTTCGCGCCGAACGACCAGCTGCACATGCTGCTCGACGTCTACCACTCCGATTTCAAGGAGCTGCAGACCATCCAGCGTATCGAGTACGGCACGATCTGGGCGGGAGCGACGCTCACCAACCCGGGTCCGCTCGTCAAAGACCGCATTCAATCGGGCACTTTCACCAACGTGCCGTTCGTGGTCATCGAGAACTACAACAACGACCGCCGGGCGAACATCGACTCGATCGGCTTGAACACCGACTACGCGCTGACCGACAACTGGAACCTGAACGCAGATCTGAGCTACTCGAAGGTCGAGCGCGACGATCTGCGCGTGGAATCCACCGCGGGGCTCGGCACCAACAACGATCCGGAGCTGTTGCCGCCGGCCGAGACGGTTTCATTCACGACCGATCCCGACGGCATTTCGCACCTGTCGCCCACGCTCAACTACAGCGACTACGGCAGCGTGTTTCTCACGGACCCGGGCGCCTGGGGCGGTGGACCGCGCCGTTCCGGCTTCGTCGGCCACCCCGAGATCAACGACGAGATCAAGGCGATCCGGCTCTCGGCCGAGCGCAAGATCGGCACGTTCCTCGAGAACGTGAAGTTCGGTGTCAACTACGCCGAGCGCGTGAAGTCGAAAGAGAATTTCCAGAGCGTGCTGTACCTGCCAGGAGACATCTCGCATGCCGTGGTGCCGGAGGAATTCCGCACCGGCATTGCCAACACGTCGTTCTTCGGCAGCCCGTACGGCATGATCGGTTACGACGCCATCGGCCTGTACAACAGCGGCTTCTGGCAGCCGATCGATGCGTATGACGATCCAAACCCGGCGGTCGGCTCCGGCGATCGCCAGAGTTCGGTCACCAACGACTGGCGCGTGACCGAGAAGCTCACCACCGCATTCGTGAAGTTCGGCATCGATACGCACATCGGCAAACTGCCGCTGCGAGGCAACATCGGCGTGCAGAGCATCACGGCCGACCAGTCGTCCGATCTCAACCTCTATTCGCCGGCCTGCCCCGAGCCGACCTGCGTGCCGGCGCTGGAGCAGAGCGCCTCGATGGTGACCCAGGGCACCAAATACACCGACATCCTGCCGAGCATGAACCTCGCGCTGGAACTGCCGCATGACATGAAGCTGCGTTTTGGCGCGGCCATCACGCAGGCACGTCCTCGCATGGATGAGCTGGCTGGTGGCGCCGGATACACCGTGGTGCCAGATTCGGCGACCCCGCCCAACGTCGACGGACAGTTCCTGTACTGGTCACGTAACGGCGGCGGCAATCCCAACCTCAAACCGTGGAAGGCGACCACCTTCGACCTGTCGTTCGAGAAATACTTCGCCGAACAGGGTTACGTTTCGCTCGCCGTTTACAACAAGAACCTGACTACCTACATCGCCACCCGCTCGGTCATCACGAGCTTCGAAGGTGTATTGCTTCCGGATCAGCAGTTGCCGACGGATCCCACGATATACACCGAGGCGGATGCCAATCGAAACGGCGTCTCGTCGGTGAAGGTGAACGGCAGTGGCGGCTACATCCGGGGCGTTGAGCTGACCGTGTCGCTGCCGTTCTCGCTGTTCACGCCGGTGCTCGACGGCTTCGGCCTGGTCGCGAGCGCCGCCAAGAACGAGTCGGAGATCCTGATCAACGACATTCCGACGGACGTCCCCGGCCTTTCCACCAAGGTGTTCAACACGACGCTGTACTTCGAGAAGGCCGGCTTCTCGGCACGCGTGAGCAATCGCTTCCGCGGGGACTTCCTCGGCGAGGTGCCCGACTACTCGTCGAATCTCACCTTCAACAACGTGAAGTCCGAGTCCATCCTCGACGCGCAGGTCGGCTATGAGTTCAGGCAGGGCACGCTCGAAGGACTCAGCGTGAGTCTCCAGGGCACGAACCTGACCGACGAGCCGTTCGTGCTCAGCGCGGTCGGTGAAGGTCCGTACAACCTGGTCAAGTACCAGAAATATGGTGCGGTCTACTCGCTCGCGCTGACATATAAGTTCTAGGGGTTACGCGATCGACACCCGCCGGCAACAGCGCCGGCGGGTGTGTTTCTTTCCGCCCGATTTTCCTGAGATGCTGGCGCGATGGTGAATCCGGAAATCAGATCGGTCGTCATCGCCGGCGGCGGCACCGCGGGCTGGATGACCGCGGCGGCGCTCGCGCGCGTGCTGGGGCCGCGCCTTTCGATCACGCTGGTGGAATCGTCCGAGATCGGCATCGTCGGCGTGGGGGAAGCGACCATTCCGGCGATCGCGCAGTTCAACCGGCTGCTGAAGATCGACGAAGACGAGTTCCTGCGTCACACCCAGGGCACGTTCAAGCTCGGCATCGAGTTCGTCGACTGGTTCGAAAAAGGCCAGTCGTACATGCACGCCTTCGGCCCGGTGGGCCGCGACCTCGCTTATGTACCGTTTCATCAATATTTCCTGCGCGACCAGGCGGCGGGCACCGCGGGCTCGTTATGGGACTACAGCCTGAACTGGCTGGCGGCGAAGCAGTCGCGCTTCGCGCGCCTCGAACGTATACCCGAAACGCCGCTCGCGGGCCTCATGTGGGCGTTCCATTTCGACGCCTCACTGTACGCCGCCTATCTATCCCGGTTCGCGCAGGCGCTGGGCGTGCGGCGCATCGACGCGAAGATCGCCGGCGCGTTGCAAACCGCCGACGGCGACGTGCGCGCGCTCAAGCTCGAAGACGGGCGCGAGCTCGCGGCGGATTTCTTCATCGACTGCACGGGTTTCCGCGGGCTGCTGATCGAGCAGACGCTCAAGACCGGCTACGACGACTGGACGGCATGGCTGCCCTGCGATCGCGCGCAGGCGGTGCCCTCGTCGAGCACGACTCCGTTGACTCCATACACACGCGCCACGGCGCTCGAAGCCGGCTGGCAATGGCGTATCCCGCTGCAGCACCGCACCGGCAATGGCCATGTCTATTCGTCAGCCTTCACGAGCGACGCGCGAGCGAGCGAGTTGCTGCTCGCGAATCTCGATGCGCCAGCGCTCGCCGAACCACGCCTCATCAAATTCACCACCGGGCGCCGCAAGCAGCTCTGGAACCGCAACGTGGTCTGCATGGGGCTCGCGAGCGGGTTCCTCGAGCCGCTCGAGTCCACCTCGATCCACCTGATCCAGGTGACGATCCAGCGGCTGATCCTGCTTTTCCCGCACGCCGGCAACGTCGAGGAGCGGCGCCGCGAGTTCAACCGCGCCGCCTCGGCGGAATACGACTACATCCGCGACTTCATCATCCTGCACTACCACGCCAACAATCGCGTCGGCGAGCCGTTCTGGGATGCCTGCCGGAACATGTCGATCCCCGACTCGCTGCGGCATCGCATCGAGTTGTTCCGCGAGTCCGGCGGCATCCACTGTGCGAGCGACGATCTGTTCCAGCTCACCAGCTGGCTGCAGGTGTTATGGGGGCAGGGCGTAAAGCCGCAGGCCACGCATCCGTTCGTCGAGGCAGTCGCGGCGAAGGATCGCGCCGGGTACCTCGAGGATCTGCGACGGATCATCGGCCATGCGGCGGGCACGCTGCCTGGCCATGCGGACTTCATCGCCAGGCATTGCGCGGCCGCGAAGACCGGCAACGTCATCTGAACGCGCGCGGTCGATAGCGCCGAAGAGGCCGCACCCCGCGGTTCCGTCACTTCGAGTTTGCGCGAGTCCCACGGTCTGAAACGGATACCCGTACCTGGCGCCTTCGCTGCCAATCGATATGCGGGTCGTCGATAGTCGAGCCCCACCGGCGAGTCGGGTGAGCAATATGGACGAGCGGGAATCGATTGCCCGGCGTCGGGCGACTAACGGGGGGATGCATGAGACTTCATCAGGGCGCGTTGGCGGCAGCGCTGCTATTGCTGTTGAGTTGCGATGACCGGCCCGCCGCCGCGCCGCCGCCGAAACCCACCGCGCTGGTCGACGCCGCACGCATCGTCAACGCCGATCCGCGCGAATGGCTGTCTTACGGCCGTACCTACGACGAACAGCGTTTCAGCCCGCTCGACAAGGTCGATTCCGGCAACGTGTCGCAGCTCGGACTAGCCTGGGCTTTCGATCTCGACAGCGTGCATCGCGCGCAGGAGTCGACGCCGCTGGTCATCGACGGCGTGATGTACGTGACTTCCGCCTGGAGCAAGTTGTTTGCCCTCGACGCGAAGACCGGCCGACAGAAATGGGTGTTCGACCCGAAGGTGCCGGGCGAATCGGGCGTGAACGCCTGCTGCGACGTCGTGAATCGCGGCGTCGCCGCGTGGAACGGCAAGTTGTACCTGGGCACGCTCGATGGCCGGCTGGTCGCCGTCGATGCAGCAACCGGCAAACAAGTGTGGGACGTGAAGACCGTGCCCGACAACACGCGTTACACCATCACCGGCGCGCCGCGCGTGTTCGGCGGCCGCGTACTGATCGGCAACGGCGGCGCCGAGCTCGGCGTGCGCGGCTTCGTCACCGCGTACGACGCCGAGACGGGCAAGCAGTTGTGGCGCTTCTACACGGTGCCCGGCGATCCGTCGCTGCCGTTCGAGAGCACGGCGCTGGAGAAGGCCGCGAAGACGTGGAATGGCGAGTACTGGCGGCTCGGCGGCGGCGGCACGGTGTGGGATTCCATCGTCTTCGATCCGAAGCTCGACCTCATTTATATAGGCGTTGGCAACGGCAGCCCCTGGAATCAGAAGCTGCGCAGCCCGAAGGGCGGCGACAACCTCTATCTATCGTCGATCGTCGCGTTGCAGGCGGCGAGCGGCGAATACGTCTGGCACTTCCAGACGACGCCGGGCGAAACCTGGGACTACACCGCGACCCAGCCCATGATGCTCGCGGACCTGACCATCGCCGGCAAACCGCGGCAGGTCATCATGCAGGCGCCGAAGAACGGCTTCTTCTACGTGCTCGATCGTGCGACGGGTGAGTTCATCTCGGGCGCGGCGTACGCGCCGATGAACTGGGCCACGGGTCTCGACGCGAAGACCGGCCGGCCGAAGGAGACCCGGGAGGCGCGTTACGACCGTACCGGCAAGCCTGCGATGGTCGTCCCGGGGGCCGGCGGCGCGCACTCCTGGCAGCCGATGAGTTTCTCGCCGGTGACGGGCCTGGTGTATTTCCCGGTGATGGAAAGTGGATTTCCGTTCGTTCCCGCGGCGAGCGCCGTGGGCAGCAAACTACATTGGGCGACGGGCGTCGACTTCAACGCGGGTAGTTTGCCCGCCATTGCCGAGGTGCGCGCGGGCGCGAAGGCAGGCCTCAAGGGCCACTTGGTGGCGTGGGACCCTGTGGCGCAGAAAGAAGTGTGGCGCGCGCAGTTCGAACATCCGTGGAATGGCGGCACGCTGGCCACCGCCGGCAATCTGGTGTTCCAGGGGAATTCGCAGGGCGAGTTCACGGCCTATCGCGCCACCAACGGTCAGAAACTCTGGTCCGCGCCCACCCAAGCCGGCGTGTTGGCCGCGCCAATCGCCTATGAAGTGGACGGCGAACAATACGTGGCGATCGAGGTGGGCTGGGGCGGCGCGTTCGGCCTGGCCGCGGGAGAGCTGGCGCGCGACGCGCATCTGGCTTCGAACATTCCGCGCGTGCTGGCATTCAAGCTCGGCGGCGAAGCCAGGTTGCCCGACGTGCCCAAGGCTGAAGCAGTCACACTCGATCCGCCGCCCGAGATCGGCGACGCGCAGACGTGGACGGCGGGAAAAGCCGTGTTTCATACATATTGCAGCGTCTGCCACGGCGATTCGGCGGTGAGCGGCGGCGTGTTGCCCGATCTGCGTTTGTCAATGATCAATCGCGATCCAAAGGCGTGGGAGAGCGTCGTGCGGGGCGGAGAACGCGTGTCGCGCGGCATGGTGTCGTTCGCGGCCGAGGTGAGCACCGAGGACAGTGAAAATGTGCGGGCGTATGTGATACACCGTGCGCATGAAGACCAGGCCATCGATGCCGCCGCGGCCGCCGCGCCGGCCAGCAAGTCCGCCAGTATCGTGCCGAAGAACTGACCCCGCCGCCAATGTAGTTAGTGAGCCGCGCCATGCGCCGTAAGACGCGCGCGCGGTTCGCGATTGCCGTGGGTTGCGTATTTCTGGCCTTGAGCGGCTCGGCCATGGCGGCCGATTCGAAGCTGCCGATCCTGCTGGCCAAGGTCACCAAGGTGAACGACGGCGATTCGATCGAAGTGCAGCTCGATGCCGGGCCGGCGCGGGTGCGGTTCTCCGCGGTCGACACGCCCGAATACGACCAGCCTTATGGCATGACGGCATCCGCAGCATTGAAGTCCATGTTGCCGGTGGGATCCGATGTCGAGCTCGAAATCGTCACGCAGGACCAATTCCGCCGCCTGGTCGCCACGGTGTGGCTGGTCGCGGACGGCAAACGCATCAACATCAATGAAGCCATGCTGCGCGACGGGCACGCCTGGGCGTACCGGCGCTACATGAAGAACCCGAAGTTCTGCGACCTCGAGCAGGAGGCGCGTTCGAAGAAGCTCGGCCTGTGGGCACAGCCGATCAGCGACTGGGTCTATCCACCGGAATGGCGGTTTCTCAAGAACGGCGAAATTCGTACCTTGCCGGTGCCGTACGAAGAGACGCGCGAGAAGTGCGTGGCGGTGCTCGGTCTCGCGGGCGCGGCGACGTACGAACCGCCGAAATAAGAATGCCGGAAATCGACGCCCGGCAGAGCGCTCTCACGCCAGCATCTTGCGGCCCGACTCCACGGTTTGTTTGTCCTTGTCGCCCACGTCCGCGGCTGGCGGCACCGCGCGGCCCTTGATCACCGCCGGGCGCGCGCCGATGAGATCGAGCCAGCGTTTCAAATGCGGCAGGCCGTCGATATCGACGCCCGACCAGGCAAAACCAGCCACCCAGCTCCATAACGCGATATCCGCGATCGAGTAGTCGCCGCCCGCGATGTACTGGTGGTTGGCAAGCTGACGTTCCATCACTTCGAACAGCCGCCGCACCTCGCGTTGATACCGATCGATCGCGTACGGGATCTTCTCCGGCGCGTACCGGAAGAACACATTGGCCTGGCCCATCATGGGTCCGATGCCGCCCATCTGGAACATCAGCCACTGCAGCACGGTCGAGCGCGCCTTGGCATCCGCAGGCAGCAGCTTGCCGGTCTTCTCGGCGAGATAAATGAGAATGGCGCCGGACTCGAACACCGCGAAATCGCCGTTGCCGTGATCGACGATCGCGGGGATGCGCCCGTTCGGATTGATCTTCAGAAACCATTCTTCTTTCTGTTCGAGCTTCGACAGCGCGATCTGCCGGACGGTATACGGCAGCCCGAGCTCCTCCAACGCGATGGATATTTTCCAGCCATTGGGCGTCGCGGCCGTGAACAGCTCGATCATGGTTCGTCCTCCGGGTGCCTGGCGCGAGTACACGCCGCGGCGCGTCGCCAAGTCAACGCGCCACTCATGACTTTTCACTCTGGTACCAGAGTGATTGCGCTAGATTGCGCCCGTGGAATTTCTCAGCACGCACTGGCGGCTCGCGGCGGTCGCGGGCCTGTTCTTCATCGGCGTCGCCGCGCGACGCACGGGGTGGGCGGGCGCGCGCGAAGGGCGCTGGCTGCTGACGTTCGTCTTCAACATCGGCTTGCCGATCCTGATCTTCGGCGCGCTGACCGACATACCGCTGGTGCGCGAACAGGCGCTGCTGCCGGTGGCGGCGATCTGCACGTCGCTCGCCGGCTGGGGCGCGGCGGTGATCGCGGCACGCCGTTTCGGTCTGCCGAAAACGGGGGAGGGCGCGCTCGCAATGTGCGCCATGTCCATCAACAATTCGATGGTGTATCCCTTCGCGGCGTTGAGCCTCGGAACGGCGGCCTTTTCGCAGCTGGTGATGTTCGACATGGGCCACGCGTTGCTGGTGTGGACGGTGACCACCGTGGTCGCCTGCAAGTACGGCGGGCATGGCGATGACATCCCGGTGCTGTTGCGGCGGACGCTGCTGGCCCCGCCATTGTGGGTATTGTTCATCGCCCTGGGGCTGAACGTCGGCGGCGCGCCGGTGCCGCACGACTTCCTGCACGCGGCGTTGCTGCTCGGGCAGATGTTGATCCTGCTGGTGCCGCTCGCGATGGGTCTGCTCGTGAGCGCACGGGGCATCCGGCGCCCGGAGGTGATCGTCGCCGTGGTGCTGAGGACGGGCTTCGGCGCCCTGGTCGGTTTGACGCTGGTCTGGTTGTTTGGACTCGAAGGCAGCGCGGCACAGATCGCGGTCATCGGCGCTGCCGCGCCCATAGGGTTCACCGCGGTCGTGCTGTCCGCGCGGGAAGGGCTGGACCTCGATCTCGCCACCGGCGCCGCGGCGATTTCAGTATTCCTGGGTTCGATCTGGATACCGCTGGTGCTGATGTTCGTCTAGCGTCGAATCGGGTTTCCGCCGCGGTCGAGTGAGCGGGCCGCGAGCGCCGAGAGTGGGGCGGATGTACACCACGAGCTCCGCGATCCTGGAAGCGCTGGCCGAGGCCGGCGTCGAATTCATCTTTGCCAATTTCGGCAGCGATCATCCGGGCCTGATCGAGGCCATCGCGCAGGCGCGGGTGGCGGGCAGGCCCTGTCCGCGGGTCGTCACGTGCCCGGCGGAAATGGTTGCGATGTCCGCGGCGCATGGCTACGCCCAAACTACCGGCCGCGCGCAGGCGGTGCTGGTGCACGTCGACTGCGGGACGCAGGCGCTGGGTGGCGCCGTGCACAATGCGGCCAAGGGCCGCGTGCCGGTTTTCATCCTTGCGGGGCTTTCCCCGGCGACGCAGGAAGGCGAAGCGCGCGGCAGCCGCAATGAATTCATCCAGTGGATCCAGGACGTGCCCGATCAACGCGGGCTGGTGCGCGGATATGTGCGCCACGAGAACGAAATCCGCCACGGCGCCAACGCCAGGCAGATCGTGCACCGCGCGCTGCAGTTCGCACACAGCGCGCCGCGCGGGCCGGTGTACGTGACGGCGGCGAGAGAGACGCTCGAGCAGGAGGTAGCGCGGGTGTCGATCGACGTGGCCCGTTGGAAGCCGGTGGCGCCGGCGGCGCTGAGCGCGGAGAGCGTGGTGCAGATTTCGCAGGCACTCGTCGACGCCGACTGCCCGCTGATCGTCACCTCGTATGCCGGCCGCTCGCCAGCGGCGGTGGCGGAGCTGTCGGCGCTCGCGAGCGAGCTGGGCGTGGGGGTCGTCGAGTCGGTGCCCAGTTACATGAATTTTCCGGCCACGCACCCGAATTATCTGGGCGTGCAGTGGAACGAACGGCGGCAGAACGCGGCGCTGGCACAGGCGGACGTGGTGCTGGTGGTCGACAGTGACGTGCCGTGGATCGGCGCGGTCAGTCATCCGCGCGTGGGCGCGCGGATATTTCACATCGATACGGATCCTCTCAAGGTGCAGATGCCGCTGTGGTACATCGGTGCCACGACGCAATGCGCCGCGGAGGCGGCGGTCGCGTTGCGGCAGATCCGGTCGGCGGCGCGCGGACAGCTGCCGGAGGCGAAGCTGGCGCAACGGCGGTCGCGCCTCACGGCGGCGCACGAGTTGTGGGAGAGCGAGATCGAGCGTCATGAGCAGGTACCGGCGCAGGGATTGAGTGCCGAATACCTGGTTGCGCGCATCCGGGAGGCGATCGGCGAAGATGCGATCGTCGTGAGCGAGGCGGTCACCAATTTCCACGTGGTGTCGCAGCATCTGCGGCGGACGAAGGCCGGTACCTTGTTCTCGAGCGGCGGGGGTTCGCTGGGCTACAACGGCGGTGCGGCGCTCGGCGTGAAGCTTGCCCGTCCCGATGCGCTGGTGGTTTCGATCTGCGGCGACGGCTCCTATCTATTCTGCCAGCCGTCGGTCGTACACTGGATGGCACGGCGCTACGACGCGCCGTTCCTGCACGTGGTGCTCAACAATGGCGGCTGGCGTGCGCCGCGCCAGGCCGTGGTCAGCGTGCATCCCGATGGAATCGCCGCCCGGGCGCCGAACATCGACATCGATTTCCCGCAACCGCCGGACTATGGCGGCATCGCCGCCGCCGCGGGCGGCGCGCACGTCGAGGTCGTGAAGATCGCAGCGCAGGTGGACGGCGCGCTGACCCGCGCCTTGCGCGCGATCCGCGACGAACGCCGCGCAGCTGTGATCGACGCGTTGGTGTCAGGTGGGACTTAGAGGAACTAGCGCATCGCGCTAGTTCCCCTAAGTCCCACCTGACACCAACTTGAACAACCGTTCCGCGTTCGTCTGGAAGTACTTCTTCTTGTCGGCGTCCGGCATCGGCAGCTCGTCGGACACCGTCACTTCCGACGGCAGATACTGGTAGGGATAGTCCATCGCGTACAACGTGTGATCCGCACCCATCACCTGGTGGCACAACATGATGGCCGGCGCCCAGGCGACGCCGCTGTTGGTCACGTACACGTTGTCGCGCAGGTATTCGCCCGGTGTGCGCTTCAGCTTGCGCAACTGCGGATACCGATTCGCCGCGAGCTGCGCGCGATGCATGTAGTCGATGCGATATACCCAGAACGGCAACGCCTCGCCGCAATGGCCGACGATCATCTTGAGTTTCGGGAATCGGTCGAACACGCCGGCCACGATGATGCGCAACAGGTGCAGGCCGGTCTCCGCCTGGAAGCCGAACACCGCGCCGTCCAGCCCCGCTTCGAGATACGGCGCGATCATGTCGCGCGGCGGCGCGTTCGGATGCAGGTAGATAGGAACATCGAGCGCCTCGGCCGCCGCGAAGATGTCCCAGAACTTCGGGTCGTCGAGGCGTTCGCCCTGCGTGTGCGAATTGATGATGACGCCGCGCAGGCCGAGCCGGGTCACGCCGCGTTCGATCTCGCGCGCGGCGGCCTGCGGATCCTGCGGTGCGCAGGCCGCGAGCCCGGCATAACGGGCCGGATACCGTGCGATCGCCGCGGCCAGTTCGTCGTTGCTCGAAACCGCCAGCGCATTCGCCGTGGCCGCGTCGAACACCTGCACGCCGGGAGAGGTCAGCGACAACACCTGCATGTCGATGCCGCTCGCATCCATGTCGGCGATGCGTGCCGGCCCGAGATCCTGCAGCCGATCGATGATGAAACGCGCGCGTTCACATTGGCTGCCCAGATAGAAGCCCCACAGGCTCTTGAAACCGGGATCGTCGTACCCGTTCGCGAGCAGGCGGCGAAAGCCGTCGAGCTGTTCGCGCGTGGCGAAGGCTTCTTCCGTGGCAATGCGTTTGTAAGCTGGCATCGTGCTGCGCCTGGTGAATGGCGCAAAGCATCGCACGGGCCGAGCCGGCGCCGATTGCACGCCGCAGCTACTTTCGCTTCACGAAGAATCGAGTCGACGCAGGCGTGCTGACGGCTTGATCATGACCATCATGAACACACCCGCCTTTCCGCCACTTTCCCTGTTCATCGATGGCGAGTGGTTGGGCGCCGGCGGGCGCAGGACACAGGCGCTGATCAACCCCGCGACCGAAGAAGCGTTAGCGCAGTTGCCGCACGCCACCGCACAGGACCTCGATCGTGCACTCCTCGCCGCGCAACGTGCCTGGAGTGAATGGCGTACGTTGCTGCCAGTGGCGCGCGGCAAGATCCTGCGCAAGGCGGCGGATCTGATGCGCGCGCGTGCGGAAGAGATTGCGCGTATCGCCACTCTCGAGATGGGCAAGAGCATCCACGAGACTCGCATCGAAGTGCAGATGGCGGCCGATATTTTCGACTGGTATGCGGAGGAAGGCCGGCGTGCGTATGGACGCGTGTTGCCGCAGCGTCTGCCGGGGCAGCGCATGACTGTCGTAAAGGAGCCGGTCGGCCCGGTGGCGGCCTTTGCGCCATGGAATTTCCCAGTGGGCAATCCAGCCCGCAAGATAGGCGCGGCGCTCGCGGCCGGTTGCACCTGCATCCTCAAACCCGCGGAGGAATCCGCGGGCAGCGCGTTGGCAGTCGCGCACGCCTTGCAAGACGCGGGACTGCCCAAGGGCGTATTGGCCATCGTATTCGGCGTGCCCCACGAGGTCTCGAGCCATCTCATTGCCTCGCCGGTCATCCGCAAGGTGTCGTTCACCGGCTCAATCCCGGTCGGCAAGCAACTGGTGAAACTTGCGGCCGATGGCATGAAGCGGACCACGATGGAGCTCGGTGGTCACGCACCCGTGATCGTGTTCGACGACATCGACGTGGAGAAGGTGCTCGACGCCTGCGTGACTGCGAAGTACCGCAACGCCGGGCAGGTATGCGTGTCACCGACACGCTTCTACGTGCACGAGTCCATCTACCCGCGTTTCGCCGAAGGTTTCGCGGCGCGCGCACATGCACTGCCGGTAGGCGACGGCCTCGACGAGGCCAACCGCATGGGGCCGCTCGCCCACGCGCGCCGGTTGCCGGCGGTGCAGGGGATCATCGAGGAATCGCTGGGGCACGGCGCGCGGTTGCTGGCCGGTGGCAGGCGCATGGCCCGCAAAGGCTACTTCTTCGAGCCGACGGTGCTCGCCGATGTGCCGAACAGCGCCCGCATCATGAACGACGAGCCATTCGGGCCCGTCGCCATCTTGAACCCGTTCCGCGATTTCGACGCGGTGCTGGCCGAGGCGAACCGGTTGCCGTATGGCCTGGCCGCATTTGGCTTCACTAACAATGCCCAACGCGTGCAGTTGCTGGGCGAGCGCATCGAAGCCGGCATGATCGGCCTCAATAGTTTCCAGATCTCGGTGCCGGAATCGCCGTTCGGCGGCGTGAAGGAAAGCGGCCACGGCAGCGAGGAGGGCATCGAAGGGCTCGAAGCCTGTCTCGTGACGAAGTTCATCAGCGCGAGCTGACGAACCCGCGCGACGTTACGCGAATCCCCGGTTTCCCCACCCGGCACCCGCTCAGGCCGCCGCGGCTTGCTCCCGGCGATATTCACGCGGGGTCGCGCCGTACTTGGCGCGGAACACGCGCCCGAAATGCGTCGGGCTGTTGAAGCCGTAGTCGAAGGCGATTGCGGTGACCGTGCGGCCGCGCTGCGAAGGCGACAGCAGCGCGCGCGAACACGCCTCGAGCCGGCGGCGCAGGATGTAGCGCGCTACGGTCTCGTCCTGATCGCTGAACAGGTGATGCAGGTAACGCGTGGTCATCTTGCAGGCATCGGCGATGCGGGTCGGCGTGAGCTCCGGATCGTTGAGATGCGCTTCGATGAAATTGATGATGCGGATGCGATGCGCGGTGGCCAGCGAGGAACGATCCGAGCGCGACTGCGGGAGATCGGCATAGGCCGCGGCCACGAGGTCGAGGATGGCATTGTTGACGCGTGCCGCGGTCGGCATGTCGAGGTTCTTCTGGTATTCGAACCAGAAATTGCGCAGGAAGCGCGACAGCAGGGCGCACACGCCGCCGGCCGCGGGCATCGGGATCGCCACCAGGCATTCGGGGCAGGCGATGTGGCGACGCAGGATGGCGTCCGGGATGCCGAGCACCAGCATGCGATTGGCGCCACCGAAGGCGATTTCGTAGTGGCGCGTGCTGTCGCAGAGCGTGAAATCCCCGGCCCGCAGGGTGGCCTCGCGGCCGTCTTGGCGGCTGATGCTTTCGCCTTCCATCTGCAGGTGCAGGAAGAACAGCGAGCTCCTGGTGCGAGCGACGTGGGCACGCGAGTGCCGCACGATCTGCGCGTCGGAGTACACCTCGGCGAGCGTCAGCTCCCCGATGGCCGCGCGCGAGATGCTGCCGTTGAAAGTGCGGATGTCGACCGGATCGGATACCAGCGGCGAGAAGCTCTCGCAGGCCCGTTCGTTCCAGTACGTGAGTTTGCGACGCGGATCCAGCCCGAACGTCGAAAATGATTCCACTGCTGCCATGACTCCCTCCCCCGAGGCGCCCGACTTTGGACGGCGATAGTTATACGGGATAGCTATTTGCAGTAACCAATTCGTAGTTCTGATACGAGCTATCGATAAATCCTTTCCCTCCGGGTTGAGATGAAAGCGGGCGCCCGGATGCAGCATGGCTCTGCAGAGGAGGGGGACGCGGTGGTTCGAACGGCGCCGTTGAGGGAATTGATCGGCTACGCACTGCGCCGCGCGCAGGGCGCCGTCTATTCCAACCTGAGTGACGCGCTGGCCCCGCTCGAGCTTCGGCCGGTGCAGCTGACGCTGCTGCTCATGGTCGAGGAGAACCCGGGCGCGAGCCAGTCCGGCGTCTGCGAGGCCCTGGGTATCCAGAAGACCAACACGGTCGCGACGATGGGGGACCTCGAACGGCGCGGCTTCATCGTGCGCAAGAAGTCCTCGAGCGATGCCCGCAGCTACCAGCTGTATCTGACCGCGAAGGGCAAACGCCTCATGCAACGCGCCGGCGAAGTCCACGCCACCCACGAGCAACGGCTCATCGATCGCATCGGCCTCGACGGCCGCGATCAACTGCTGCGACTTTTGAGTAAGCTGACCGACATCAAATGACCCGACCCATCGTTGAGCTGCAACGCCACGGCGAAATTCTCGTCCTCGTGGTGGATAACCCGCCTGTCAATACGATTACCGCCGCCGCGCGCGCCGGGATGTCGGAGGCGCTCGATCACGCCATCGCGGACCACACCGCCCGCGCGCTCATCCTGCGTTGCGAAGGCAACAACTTCTTCACGGGCGCGGACATCAACGAGTTTTCCGGGCCGCCGAAGGAGGCCGAATATCGCGCGCTGTGGGCGAAGTTCGAGGGCATGAAGATTCCCGTGATTGCCGCGATGCACGGTTCGGCCATTGGCGGTGGACTCGAGATCGCGTTGGCCTGCCACTATCGCATCGCAACACCGACGGCGAAATTCATGCTGCCCGAGGTCACGCTGGGCATCATTCCGGGCGCGGGCGGCACACAGCGGCTGCCGCGCCTGTTAGGGCTGGACAACGCGCTGCGCATGATCTTTGACGCCAAGCCGGTCGATGCGCTGGCGGCGAAGAAGCTCGGCCTCATCGACGCGATCATCGAAGGTGATTTCGTCGCGGGTGCGCTCGCGTATGCGCAGCAGCTGATAACGCTGAGCCGCGGGCCGCGCCGCACGTCCGAGCGCACCGTCGATCCCGGTAGTTTGACGCTGGAGCTGATGGCGAAATGGCAGGCAGAAGCGGCACGGATGTATCCGAACCGCAGCGCCGCGCTGACCGCCATCGAATCCGTGGCGGCCAGCGCGCGTCTGCCGTTCGACGAAGGCCTGTTGTTCGAAGAGAAACTCGCGAACCAGACCAAGACCACGGTCGAGGCAAGGGGCGCGATCCACGTGTTCTTCGCCGAACGCGAGAGCCGCAAAGTCGACGGTTTGCCGCCGGGCGAGGCGCGCAAGATCAAGAGCGCGGGTGTGATCGGCGCGGGCACGATGGGCGGCGGCATCTCGATTGCATTCGCCAATGCCGGCGTGCCGGTGACGCTGCTCGATGCGAACCAGGCCGGGCTCGACAAGGGCCTGGCGACGATCGATGCAACCTTCGAAAGCATGGTGAAACGCGGCCGCATCGATGCCGCCGAGAAGGCGCGACGCCTGGCGTTCATCACGCCGGCGCTGCGGTATGAGGACCTCGCGGGCTGCGATGTCGTCATCGAGGCCGTGTTCGAGGACATGAGTCTCAAGAAGCAGGTGTTCGCGCAGCTCGAGCAGGTTGCCAAGCCCGGTGCGCTGCTCGCGTCCAACACCTCGACGCTCGATGTGGATGAACTGGCGGCTTCGACCCTGCGTCCACAGGACGTCATCGGGCTGCATTTTTTCTCGCCCGCCAACGTGATGCCGCTGCTGGAGGTCGTGCGGCCCGCGGCCACATCGCCGACCGCGATCCGCACGGCGATGGACCTCGCCAAACTGCTGCGCAAGACGCCGGTGCTGGCACGGGTGTGTTACGGCTTCATCGGCAATCGCATGATGGAAGGGTATGCGCGCGAGGCGCAGCGCCTCACGCTCGAGGGCGCGACGCCGCGCCGCGTCGATACCGTGCTCGAAGGTTTCGGCATGGCCATGGGCATCCTTGCCGTGTTCGACATGGCGGGCGTGGACGTCGGCGTGAACGTGCATCGCGTGAATGCCGCGCGGTATCCGCCGGACCCGAGTTATTACCAGGCCGACATCGCGCTGCACTCGGCGGGGCGGTTGGGTCAGAAGACCGGCAAGGGTTACTACCGGTACGAGAAGGGCGATCGCACGCGCCACGATGACCCGGAGGCGCTGGCGCTGATCGCGGCGAAGGCTGCGGAGCTCGGCGTGTTGCCGCGTGCACATACCGATGCGGAGATCCTCGAGCGCTGCCTCTATCCGCTGCTGAACGAGGGGCTGCGCATTCTCGACGAGGGCATCGCGCAGCGCGCCGGCGACGTGGACGTGGTGTGGTGTGCGGGATATGGCTTCCCGCGTTATCGCGGCGGACCGATGTTCTACGCCGATACGCTCGGCCTGCCGGTGTTGCTGGCGGGCATGGAGAAATACCGCGCGTTGTTCGGACCGATGCACTGGGAGCCGGCGCCTTTGCTCGTGCGCCTGGTGCGCGAAGGCCGTACTCTTGCCGCCTGGGACAAAGAGCGCCGCGGAGCTGCATCTTGAATGTAAAAGATCTGATTGCGATCGACGTGCATACACACGCCGAGGTGTCCTGCCGGCAGGAGCCGGATGAGGCGCAGCAGCCCTACGACGACGCCGCGGCCAAATATTTCAAGGCCGACAAGCGCAAGACCATTCCCGAAACCATCGCCTACTATCGCGAGCGCAAGATCGGGTTCGTGATGTTCACGGTCGATTCGGAATTCGAGATGGGCGTGCGGCGCATTCCGAACCAGGAAGTGATCGACGCGGCGCGCGAGAACTCCGACATCATGCTGGCGTTCGCCAGCATCGATCCGCACAAGGGCAAGATGGGCGCGCGCGAGGCGCGGCGCCTGATCGAAGAGGGCGGCGTACGCGGGTTCAAGTTTCATCCCACCTGCCAGGGATTTTTTCCGAACGATCGCATGGCGTACAAGCTGTATGAGGTGATTGCGGAGGCAAAACTGCCGGCGATCTTCCACAGCGGGCATTCCGGGATCGGCACCGGCATGCCGGGCGGCGGCGGGTTGAAGCTCAAGTTCTCGAACCCGATGCACGTCGATGACGTGGCGGCGGATTTTCCGGATATGACGGTGATCATCGCGCACCCGTCGTGGCCCTGGCAGGACGAGGCGCTGTCGGTGTGCCTGCACAAGCCGAACGTGTACATCGATCTGTCGGGCTGGTCGCCGAAGTATTTTTCACCCGAGCTGATCCGCTACGCGAACTCGCAGCTCAAGCACAAGATGTTGTTCGGCTCGGATTTCCCGCTGATCACACCCGACCGCTGGATGAAGGATTTCGCCGACGCCGGCTTCAAGCCCGAAGTGCAGCCCCTGATCTTGAAAGAGAACGCGATCCGCGCGCTGAAGCTGGGGTAAGTCGGTGCCGGGTCGGACTTAGAGACTTCTAGCGCTCAGCACGCAGACGAAGTGCCCTGGCTATCGTTTTCGGATCGCAATTCATGGCGCGAGCGATGCCAGTCAAAGTCGCAAGGCCTCGCGTTATTGCCTCACTCGCGATCCAGGCCCTGACTTGCGCAACGCGCGCATTGCGTCGACCGGACTCAACCTCTTCACGACGCATCCCATGGCGCTTGCATCCTTCGGCTATCAGCAAATCCAGAGTGTTGTTCGTCGCAGATTTCTGCATTTGCTGCGTCATGCGCGCCGTGAAGCCTTCACCGCCGAGAATGTGAGGGCAATCCGCTTGAATCGCATCGAACGGCGAGGGAACAGCATCCGCATCGCAATCGACAAAATCACGATACGCCTTGATCGCCTTCGCGCGATCCGCGGAGAACATCTGCAAGGCGAAATCCGTGGCCACCCATCGATCGACATTCAATCCGCGATAGGCGTGATGGCTCGACCAACGATAGAGCGACACCTCGGGTACGAGCTTGGCGCGGACCGGATTCAGATGGATGTACCGGATCAGTTCGAGAAGATAAGTGTCTGTGTCGACCAGCACGGCGTGATACCGTTTTTCGAACAGGTGTCCCGTGGTGTCACGGTTGGCCTGAAAGGTACGAGCGTAGCCCGAAGCGATGCGGCGGATCAGGTTCGCGAGCGGGTCCGCGCCGATCTGGACGAGCATGTGCAGATGGTTCGTCATCCAGCAATAGGCGTGGATTCGCGCGCCATGAGTCGCCAAGGCGAGCTCCACGATGGTATTCAGCAGCAGCCGATCTGACTCGACGACGAAAATGGCCTCGCGATGATTGCCGCGCAGCGTGATGTGATAGAACCCGCCGGGAACATGGATTCTGGGAGCCCGTGGCATTCGCTTCTCTCATGGCCTGAGCGGCAGCATGGGAGGCGCGGGTGATCACTGGAATGTTCGAATCCGGCGATTTGCCTGCGAAAGTCAGCTAAGTCTCACCCGGCACCGACTTACGACACCGACCTGGCCTCCGACGTGCTCTCGAACTTCACGAAGAGCAGAGCGATCGCACCGATCAACGACCCGCAACCCATCACGATCGAGACCGTCTGCAGCGACATCCCCTGGCCAAATAGATAGCCGGCGAGGATCGGCGCCAGCGCCGCGCCACCGCGTCCGGCGCCGATCACCACGCCGGTTCCAGTGGCGCGTAGATGGGTCGGATACGCCAGCGCCAGCAACGTGTACAACCCGACGATGCCGGCATTCGTGAAGAACCCGCACACCGCGACGATCGCCTTGAGCTCCGCGAGATTGCTCTGGCCCGCGCCGAAGATCGACACCGATATCATCCCCAGCACCAGCACGCCGCTCGTGAGCCAGATGAGATTCATGCGCAGCGAAAGCAGGCCGAGCACCGCGCCGCCACTCGCCCCGCCCACACTCGCCCAGAACAGGACGTCCGCGATCGAGGAAGGCGAATAACCGAGCTGCGTGACGATCGGCGCCACCCACTTGAGCAGGTAGTAGAACGTCGTGATGTGCGCGAAATACGCGAACACGAGCAGCAGCGTCAGCAATAGATAGGGCTGCCTGAATACGCTCGCGAGTGGCGCCTTCGGCGGCGCGGCGCCCAACGGCGGCAGTGCATCGATGGCGCGGCGTCCCATGCGGCGCAGCGACGCATTGATGCGCGCCAGCGCATTCGCCGGCTGCTTGCGGCACAACCACGACACCGACTCCGGCATGCAGAACCAGACGACCGGAATCATCGCCGCGGTGGCTCCCGCGCCGAGCTCGAATACGACACGCCAGCTGTGCGTCTTCAACAGCGGCGAGATGATGAATGCGGCCAGGATGTTTCCCAGCGGGTAACCGATGGTCATCAGCGCGATCCAGAATTTGCGCATGCGGTCATTGGAGAACTCCGCGGCGGTGGCGTTGATCGCGGCCAGCATTCCGCCGATCCCCAGGCCCGTGAAGAAGCGCCACATCGCAAGGTGCTCGCGGCTGTCGGCCAGCGAACAGAAATACATGCCCACCGACATGGCGACCAGGAACGTCAGGATGGCGCGGCGGCGGCCGATGTAGTCCGCCACGCCGCCGAGCAGGAACGAGCCCGCGGCCATGCCGAGCAGATCCATCGCCAGCACGACACCGAGTTCCTTCGAGGCCTTGAGGCCGAATTCCGCCATGATGCCCGGCGTTGCGAAACTGATCGCGAGCAGGTCGAACCCGTCCAGCGCGTTCAGGAACACCGTGATGGTGCACACGATGATCTGCAGCGCGCTCATCGGTGAAGTGGCGAGTGCGCTGCGCGGATCGTTGTTCGTCATGAGGCTGGCATCCCCCGATACCGAAATGGCGCGGCGAGAATAGCATCGTGTTATGCGGTGGTTGGGCGTGGATGTTCGGGTTCGCTGTGGCGCGAATTGCATTGCGGTTGAAGTGGAGTCGTGTCGGCGCCGAGGGCCAAGAGTTGCTGGCCCGCGTCTTCCGAACTGCGCGAGGCATCGCTTGAGCAGTACCTCGTAAGTAACTGATTATCGGAGAGTGAATGACTTCGTTTTTACCCTCGCGCGCCGATCACGTCGGCAGCTTCCTGCGTCCTGAATATCTGCTCGCCGCGCGCGAACAATTTCAGCGCAAGCAGATCGACGCGGCGAAGTTGCGCGCGGTCGAGGACCAGGCGATCGCCGAGGTCGTTCGCATGCAGGAAGACGTCGGCCTGCATGCGATCACCGACGGCGAATTCCGCCGCACGTATTTTCACATCGACTTCCTCAAACAACTCGACGGCGTGCAGTCGGACGATCCGAAAATCGTGATCAAGGCGGATGGTAGTGAGGAGCTCGCGCCGCCGGTAATGCGGGTCACCGCGAAGGTGCGTCATGCACGCGACATCCAGCGAGCGGATTTCGAGTTCCTCAAGCGACACACGCAGCGGACGCCGAAGGTGACGATTCCGTCGCCCACGATGCTGCATTTCCGCGGCGGTCGCGCCGGTATCAGCAAGGAGCATTATCCGGATCTCGAGCAGTTTTACGCCGACGTGGCGCAGGCGTATGGCGATGAGCTGCGTTCGCTCGCCAAGGCCGGCTGCACCTACGTGCAGATGGACGACACCAATCTCGCCTATCTATGCGACCCGAAGATGCGCGAGGCGGCGCGCGCACGCGGCGACGATCCGAACGAGCTGCCGCATCGCTACGCGACGTTCATCAATCGCGTGGTGGCGCAGAAGCCCGTGGGCATGATACTCGCGGTGCATCTATGCCGCGGCAATTTCAAGAGCACGCATGCGGCCGAGGGCGGGTACGAGCCGGTCGCCGAGGCGCTGTTGTCGGAGATGAACGTGGATGCGTATTTCCTCGAATACGACGATGAGCGCAGTGGGGATTTCCGGCCCTTGCGATTCCTGCCGAAGGGGAAGGTCGTCGTGCTGGGTTTGATCACGACCAAGCTCGGCGCGCTCGAATCCAGGGACGACATCAAGCGTCGCATCGACGAGGCGGCGAAGTATGCGCCGCTCGAGCAGCTGGCCTTGTCACCGCAGTGCGGCTTCTCCAGCAGCTTTCACGGCAACGACATCCAGATGAGCCAGCAGACGGAGAAGCTCAAGCTGGTGGTGGATATCGCCCGCGAGGTGTGGGGATAAGTCGGTGCCGGGTCGGACTTAGGAAAATTGGCGCATGAGCCCTCGTTTCGGCTAACGTGCCTCCGGCCAATTTTCCTAAGTCCGACCCGGCACCGACTTATCCCATGCCCATCACCCACATGCAGCACTACATGGTGCTGTCGAAAGATCTCGAGAAGACCCGTGCCTTTTACTGCGATGTGCTGGGGCTGCGCACGGGGCCGCGGCCGCCGTTCAAGTTCGATGGGTTGTGGATATATGTCGGGGACGTCGCGGCCATCCACGTCGCGGGACGCACGAGTTACGACGACACCTCCCGCACGGCGCTCAATCCGGCGGATCCGGTCAAACACGGCAGCGGCAGCGTCGATCACATCGCCTTCGCGGCCACGAATTACGAGGAGCTCACGGCGAGCTTCGAGCGCCATGGCGTGAAGTACCGCGGCACCCAGGTGCCGGGCAGCGATCTGCGTCAGTTGTTCGTCTTCGATCCGGACGGCATCCAGATCGAGATCAATATCCGCTCACAGCCCGCCTAACAAGCGCGCCAATTCCGCGGCGCGCGATAAAAAGGGCGAGTGATCGGCATCGAGCGTGAACACCGGCGTGCAGGGCAGCGCCGCCTGCATGCGTCGCTGCGCGGCCAGCGAAATGGTTCGATCGGCAGTACATTCGACGTACACACGCGGTACGGCGCCAAAACGCGGCGCGGTCACTTTCACCGCGGCCGCGAGCGGCTTCAGGGGCTCCGGCGACAGGCGCGTCAACGCAGCGGCGCGATCACCCTCGCTGCACTGCCCGTAAAACGCCTCGGCAGCGATCCCCGTCCGCAGCGTGCAGGTCACGCCACGCGTGTCGGGCATCATGTTGGCCGGAATGAGCGAATCCGCATCCTCACGCGCCTCGGCCGCGACGCTGCGCCCGGCCGGCAGCAGATACGCCGCTAGATAGACGAGCCGCAACATGCGCTCCGGGATGGCCTCGGCAACCTGGCTGATGATGGCGCCGGCGCGGCTGTGCCCGACGAGCACGACGTTTTCACTCTGCGTGGCGACGAGTTCCACCACGAACTTCGTCCAGCTCGCCAGCGTCACCGTCGCCGGGTCCGATTTGTCAGCGCCCATCGCCGGCAGATCTGGCGCGACCACCTGGTGGCCCTGCGCCAGCAGCAGCGGCGCGAGCCGGTGCCAGCACCAGGCGCCATGCCAGCCGCCGTGAATCAGGACAAAAGTGCGAGGGACTGAATTCAACCGCGCGACATTACCGGCGCCCGCCCGCCGACTCAACCACGAGCGCCGCTCATTCGCTCGCGCGGGAAATGTCACCCCCACCGTTCTGGACTACGATCGCGCATCACGCGAACCGGGAGTGCCCCATGTCGTTACGCAAGTGTCTCGTCCTGATCGCCACCAGCATGCTCGCGCTGACCCTCGCCACCGCCGCGAACGCGGGCCTCAGCAAGAACCCGAAAGCCCGCAAGGCGGTCGCTTTCCTCGACATGGTCTTCAACCAGAAGAAGGTGAAAGAAGGCTTCGATACCTACGTCGGCGACAAATACATCCAGCACAACCCGATCGCCGCGGACGGCAAGGAAGCGGCCGTGACGGTGCTCAGCCACGTGCTGCAGCAGATGCCCGGCTGGAGCTACGAGTTCAAACACACCTACGTCGACGGCGACATCGTCATCGTGCATTCGCTGGTGAAGTTGAAGGCCGAAGATCGCGGCAACGCGGTGATCGACATCTTCCGCTTCGAGAAGGGCAAGGTGGTCGAGCACTGGGACGTGGTCCAGGCCATTCCCGAAAAATCCGCCAACAGCAATACGATGTTCTAACGCGGCGCGACCGCCGCGAACCAGTCGTCGAGCGCCTGCGTTACGGTCTCGGGCCGTTCGAGCGTGCACATGTGCCCGCAGTCGGGCACGAGCGTCAGTTGCGCCCCGGCGATCCTGGCCGCCATTTCCTTGTGCCGGGCGGCCGGCGCCCAGCTGTCCTCGGCACCGCACAACACCAGCGTGGGGCAGCGGATCTGCTCCAGCAGTGCGCTCGCGTCGGGGCGCGCGAGCAACGCGTCGATCTGCGCGGCGAAGACATCGGCGCTGGAGCGGGCGAACATGGCGACGATGCCATCGAGCAACGCGCGCTCCACGAGGCGCGGTGGCCACACCATGCCCTGCACCCAGCGCGCGGCCATGGCGGCCATCCCCTGAGTTCGCGCCACGCCTAACAACTCGAGCCGCCCGGCGGTTTCGCGCGCGCCTGGCTCGCCCGCGGCGAGCGGCTGTACGCCGGTGTCCATCAACGCGAGTGCCTGAATTCTCTGCGGCGCGCGCCGGAACATTTCGAGGGCGATCCGGCCGCCCATCGAATGGCCGGCGAGGGCGAACGAGCCTTCGACCTCGCCCAACACCTTGTCCGCCATCGTGCCCAAGGAATCGAGCCGGCCGTATTCGGCGACCTGTACATCCGCGCGCGCGCCGAGCACGCCGCGTGCATGCGCCCAGACGGTGGCGTCGCACACGAGCCCCGGTAACAGGACTAGCTTTGTCATCCCCATCGTGACGGTTCGACCCCGGGCACGAAGTGATGTTCGGGACGGCCGGAGCGGCTGGTGGAAAGCGCGGCGTGCACCGCCGGCCGGTCCGAGATGCGCGCGATGTAGTCGAGGATGCGCGGCGTGGCGTCTCGGTTCACGACCTCCGGCGCGAGATCCCCGATGACCCGCAGCATCGCGAAGGCGTCGATATCGGCGATGGAGTAGTCAGGACCTGAGAGCCACGATCCGTTTGCCAGAGTCGCTTCCACGCGTGCCACGGGAAACTTCAGGCGTTCGCGCGCGCTGGCGAGGATCTGCGGCGTACAGGAGCCGGACAGCAACGCGCTCCAGGCCAGCCGGCGCTCGACCGGCTCGATCGCGGCGACGACAGGTTCGACCATGGCGCGATTCGCAATCAAACGCGGCGCCAGGTACTTGGCACTCCCGAGCAATGGCACGAGCGAGCCAAGATGCGCGCCGAGAAACTGACCGGAGGCGCGCGCGCGGTACTGATCGTAGGCCGCCCGCGGCAGCAATGAGATGCCCGGCAAGGATTCGGCGATGTACTCGAGCATGAAATACGAACTCGAGATCAGCTCGCCGTCGTGCGACAGCAGCGGCCCTTCACGCTCGAGATGCAGCCGCGCTTCGATGTCGGCAGGGAATCCCGGCGAAAACTGTTCGAGCGCCTCCGCATCGAACCAGCGCAGCTCGAATTCCGCCTGCTTCTCATGCAACGCGATCAGCGGCTTCAAGAAAAACGTGTTGGGTTCCGAGGTGTAGAGCTCAAGCATGGGTGCGCTCCAGGAACTTCACGCGTTGCGCCATGCTCGTGCGCCCCATCGCCCAGATCTCCTTGGTTGCCGGCCGCTCGTAGATGCGGCGCAGCCATTCCATGATGCGCGGCGTCTGCGCGTCGTTGCACCGGTCGGGAATCGACAGCGGCAATGCGTAACCCAGGTTGAAGCCGTTGATGTCGCCCAGCGAGAACGTCGGCCCGGCTATCCACTCGTGGCGGGCCAGGTGCTCCTCCAGAATCCCGGTGCAATACCGCACGCGCCGCCGCGATTCGTCCAGCTCCTCCGCAGCGAACTCGTTGAACACCGCCTTGCGCCATGCGATGCGGCGTGACTCGAGCGGAATGCGCGCGATCGCAGCTTCGAGTTCCTCGCGCGGCCGTTGGCGGGCGGCCGGCCCGACAAATACGCTCCAGCCGATCATGCTCAACGACGGCGCGAAGTAGCTGTCGAAGAAGCGCATCCACCAGCGCATGCGCCATCGCTCGCGCGGCTCCACGGGTTTGAGCGGCGGCCCGGCGAATTCGTCGTCGACGTATTCCATCATCGGCGTGGATTCGGTGAGCACGCGCGAGCCATGCACCAGCGCGGGAATGGTGCCGTCAGGATTTACCGCGAGATATCCGGGCTGGTGCTGATCGAACTTGAGCAGATCGAGATAGTGACTCTCGAACTTCACGCCCTTCTCGGCGAGGGCCAGCATCGGCTTGCCGGAGTTGGCGTTGGGTTCCCAGTGGTAGAGCCGCAGCATCGTCATCCCCCCGACCATCGCAATGATGCTCAGAACGTCAGCAGTGAATGCACCTCGATGCCGGCGCCGCGCAAACGCGCCGCGCCGCCCAGATCCGGCAGATCGATGACGAAACTCGCCGCGACCATCTGCGCGCCCGCCGACTTGAGCAACTGTGCCGCTGCCGTGGCCGTGCCGCCGGTCGCGATCAGGTCGTCGAGCAGCAAGACCCGCTCGCCGCTGTCGATCGCATCCTTGTGCATTTCCATCTCGTCGACGCCGTACTCGAGCGAGTAGGCGACGCGAACCGTTTCGTGCGGCAACTTGCCGCGCTTGCGGATCGGGATGAATCCTGCCTTGAGGCCGAGGGCCACGGCTCCACCCAGAATGAAACCGCGTGCCTCGATGCCGGCAACCTTGTCGATCGACTGGCCGCGCCACGGCGCGATCAGCGCTTCGATGGTCATTTCAAAGGCGCGGCGGTCGCGCAGCAGCGTCGTGATGTCACGAAACTGGATGCCCGGTTTGGGGTAATCCGCGATGCTGCGGATCGACTGTCGGAGAAATGCGCGATCGACTTCATTCACGGCGGCCGAGTGTAGGGATTTGTGCAAGACTGTGTCCAGAAATCGGTTGGAAAGGTGTGTATGAGGCTCTTGATTCTGGCGTTGTTAGCCGGCGGCGCGGCCACGGCGAACGCCACGCAGTATCCGCTGGTGGATACGCAGGCGCTGATGTTCGGCGATACCGAAACGATCACGGCATTTGGCGAGGACACGTTACCCGACCTCGCGCGCCGCTACAGCCTGGGCTACGAGGAAATCCTGCGGGCCAATCCCGGCGTCGATACCTGGCTGCCCGGCGAGGGCACCACCATCGTGATCCCGGGTCAGCGGCTGCTGCCGTCGAGCGCGCGCGAAGGCATCGTCGTCAATCTACCCGAGCATCGGCTCTACTATTATCCGAAGGTGAAGCAGGGCGAGACTCCCTACGTCATCACGTATCCGGTGAGCATCGGCAAGATGGATTGGTCCACGCCGCTCGGCAAGACACGCGTGGTGGACAAGCGCAAGAACCCGACCTGGAGTCCGCCGGAATCGGTCCGCAAGGAACACGAGGAGCGCGGCGATCCGTTGCCCGCCATCGTGAAGGCGGGTCCCGACAATCCATTGGGTGCGTATGCGATGCGCCTCGACATTCATCCGGGCGCCTATCTCATTCATGGGACCAACAACCCGATCGCGGTGGGCATGGCGATCACGCATGGCTGTATCCGCATGTACCCGGAAGACATCGAAAAGCTGTTTCCGGTCGTGCCTGTCAGCACGCCGGTGTGGCTGGTGAACGAGCCCGTGAAGGTCGCTCGCGTGGATGGCCGGGTGTGGCTCGAAGTGCATCCGCCCGTCGATGCCGAAGGACAACGCGCCGAGGTCGACATCGAACGGTTCTATGCGCTGGCCAATGCGGCGTTGGGCGAACAGCCCGCCGCGATCCACTGGGAACTGGTGATGGATACGCTCAAGGAGGCGTCCGGTCTGCCGCAGATGATCGGCATTGAAGTGGATCCGAACGATCTGCCGCCAGCGCCAGCACCGCCAGCGCCGGAAGCTGCGCCCGCCGAACCAACGGCTGAGCCGGCGCCCGCAGTCGAGCCGCCCGCCGCGCCAGCCACCGGCTGATTCTTACTGCGTGGCCGCCGCGACTTCGGCGCGCACTTCGATCACGCGCGCGAGGTCGACGCCCGGCATCTTCTCGGCGTCGTCGAGCACCTGGTTCAATGCGCGTGAATCCTGGCGCAACGACTCGGCGGTGTTGACGCCGGATCGCACCATGCCGGCGGCGAGCCGCGCATAGTTGGAAACCGATTCGACCACCACGCCCGTTCGCTTGGCAGCGAAGCCGGCGCGCGTGCGCAATCCGTACAACGCCAACGTGGGCGTCATGGTCACCACCCGATCGATCAAGGTGATCGTTTCATCACCCAGGCGCTGCTGCTGCTCCGGATTGCTGACACGCGTGCGCCAGTTGGCGCGCAATTCCACCGCCTCGGCATACCAGGGATCTGTCCACGGGATTTCCGCCAGCAGCCGGTCGGTGCGCGCCACTTCGCGCCAGTCGCTTTTCGCGGCCAAGCGCGCGGCTGCCAATACATGGGTGTCCGGCGCGGTGAGGCGTGCCGCGATCTCATTGACTTCGGCGGGCGCGGAATCGCGCGCCAGCGCGCCCATCGAAGCGCTCAGGTATTCCGCGCGCAGGGAGGTGTCGTGCGGATATTCGTCGACCGCAAGCTTGACGAGTTCCTGCGCGCGCTGCGTCTGGCGCCGCATCCGGTAGTAGTACATGCGCGCGTATTCGCCCTCGGCCGTGCCGCCGAGAATCTGCGACATGCGGCCGACGCGATCCGAAAGGCTCGGGTCGAGCAGCGTGAACACGGCGTTGCGACGCGCCAGGTACTGGAACGAAAGCTGCTCGCGCAACGGCGAGGAATACAGGAAGGAATCCGCACGCTGCAGCGGATCGAAAGGCGCGAGGATGCGGCCACTCGTATCGCCGTTCATGCCGAGCCCCTTCTCGTAGACGCTGGAGGTCGCGATGCGATTGTCGTCGTCGGTGATCAGCGGTGCGCCCGCGGCCAGACGGCGCGCGCCCTCGGCATCCAGGACCAGAGCCGCGACGAGGTCTTCGGTGACATTGATGCCGAAGCGGCTGTAGTGCAGCGGTGCGGCGCGCAGTGGATCGCCGGTCTTTGCCAGTTGAGTTTCGAGATCGAGCGGCCGGTCGCTGGCGAGGAACACGATCGTGTTCGGGTCGGGGCGGTACGCGCGGACCTCGCCGTACACGCTCAGCAACGTCGCGGTCAGTGAACGCAACACGGCCTCGTCCATGAAGATCACGTTCATCCACTGCACGAAGACGCCATCGGGCGTCAGGTGATCGTGCGCGAGTTGCATGAATTCGCGCGTGTACAAGTGAGAAGCGCCGGCCGTCCACGGGTGCGAAGGTTGCGAGACGATGGCATCGTAGCGGTGATCGGTCAGGCGCAGGGCGCCGCGTGCATCGTTGAGAATGATGTTGACGCGCGGGTCGGTGAGCGGATCGCGCTTGCGCAGCGGCCCCGCGATGCGATTCGCCGCGATCACCTCGGGTTCGAGTTCGATAACGTCTATCTTCTGTACGCTGGGCGGAACGCCTTCGATCACGACGCCGCCACCGAAACCGACGATGAGCATGTCCTTGGTGCGCGGCCGCGCAATCACCGCCAACGGTGACAACCAGTATTCGCCGCTGAAGCGCGGTAGCGAGCCGGGGCTGTCCATCAACGCTTCCGGCAGGCCGTTGGTGCGCAACGCCAGTCCGCCGTCCTGTGCCAGCAACACGACACTGGCGCTGCGGCCGACGTCGTACGAGAGCACGCGGCCTTTTGTGCCGACGTTGAGCGGTGAGGTCACGAGCAGCTTGAGCGGGGCCTGCGGCGTGAAGAACCAGCACGCGGCGAGCACGGCGACGGAGACGGCACCGATCGCGATCCGGTTGAGCGGCACCAGCGCCCACAAGGCGATCACGCCCAGCGCGGCGCTCGCGAATACCGCGACCTGGACCGCGCCCTCGTAACGCAGCGCCGGAATCAACACGAAGCCGGCCGCCAGCGACCCGGCGATGGCGCCGATCGTGTTCCAGGCGTACACGCGGGCGCTCGCCGCCGCGGCGTCGTCGGCATCGCTCGCCAGCACGCGTACCGCGAGTGGATAGGTCATGCCGATGGCCAGCGTCATCGGCAGCAGCAGCAACCCCGCGAACAGCGCGTTCATCGGCAGGTGGATGAAACCGAACGTCTGCACGTTGTTCATGAGCCCCGCCTGCTGGGGCAGCAGGGTCTCGAGACGTAGATAGGCGATGGAGGCCGCGATCGCGACGACGATCAGGGAAATCGCGAGCCCCGTGGCGGCCCGCTGCCGATCGCGAGCCAGCGCCGCGCCGAGTCCGCCGCCGAGTGCGATGCCCGTGAGGAAACTCGCCACCATCACGCCGAAGGCATAGATGCTGCTGCCGACGACGTGCGACAACATGCGCGTCCAGAGCACCTCCTGGAAGAACGCGACCGCACCCGCGAGCAACATCAGGGGCAGGACCCAGGCGGGGCTGGGAAGCCTATTAAAGGAGTGAACACGCAGGCGCGACGGCGGGGCGGTCGCGCGTGGCGTCGCCGCGGGCACGACCCCCGCGCCCGGAGCATCGTCGTAACCCTTGGGCGCGGGCGGCGGCGCAACGCGCCGGCCGAGTGCGGCCGCGAGCAGAAAGACGATGCCGTTGAGGCCTGCCGCAAACCAGATGGTGTGCCTCAGACCGAGCTCCGGCAGCAGGGCGAACGCGGTGATCAAGGCGCCGATGACGGCGCCCGTGGTGTTCATGGCGTAGAGCAGGCCGATGCGCCGGCCGATGTGCCGTTCTTCGGCGACCGCATAACGGGCGAGCAGCGGCAGAGTGGCGCCCATCAGCGTGGTAGGCAGCGCCAGCGCGACGAATGCACTGATCAGATAGAAGAAAGTCGTCGCCGCGCGATCGCTCGAGGGTGGCAGCGGTTGCCCGCCAAACAGCGACTGCAACGCGATGTTCGCCAGCCACAGCAGGAACGGCACCGCGAAGATTGCGCCCAGCGCAATGCCGAGTTCGAGCAGTGCGTAAGTGAGCACCGGCCGGGTGATGCGCGGAAGAAATCTCTCAGCCAGCAGCGCGCCAAGCGCCAGGCCTCCCATGTAAGCGGCCAACACGGTGGCCACCGCGAGCTCCGAGGTGCCGAACACGATGGCGAACTGGCGCGTCCACGCGGTTTGATAGACCAGCGCCGCGATGCCGCTCACCGCGAAACACGCGCACAGCAGAGTGAGGGTGGCGCGCGAAGCGGTGTTCTGATTGACAGGGTCGGGTCTTGGCGACATGGTCGCGCAGTGTACGGATAGAGGGGTTTTCATGGCAGCCTTTCGCGCCAACGGTCTCGTCACGTTGACCACGGACTTCGGTTCGCGCGAACCGTTCGTGGGAATCATGAAGGGCGTGATGCTCGCCGCCGCCGCGCAGCTGCGGTTCGTCGACATGGCGCACGAGGTGAGCGCCTTTCAACCTATCGAAGCCGGCTTCTGGTTGTCGCGGGCACTGCGATATTTCCCGGCCGGCACACTTCACGTCGCCGTCGTGGACCCGGGTGTCGGTACGCCACGCGATCTGATCGTCGCACTCTCTGGCGAACAGGCCTTGCTAGCACCTGACAACGGGTTGCTGGCGCCACTCGCCGCGCGCGGCAAGATCGATCGCATCATCCGCGTCGACCTGACACGGCTGGTCCAGTTCGGTGTGAGCGACGTGAGCGCCACGTTCCACGGACGCGACGTATTCGCTCCGTTGGCGGCGGCGATCGCCTCCGGCCGCTGCGCGCCCGTCGATCTGGGCCCCGAGATCGCGACGCTCAATTCGACCGGATGGCCGGCGACCATCACGCGGGCCGATGGCGGTGTCGCCGGCGTCATCGTGGCGGTCGACCGCTTCGGCAATCTGATCTCGAACATCGAGTCGTCGGCGGTGGTGGCACTTTCGACCCCGTCGGTTCTCATCGGCGATCTGGCGTTGCCGCTGCGGCGCACCTATGGCGATGCGCACGCCGGGGACTACATCGGCCTCATCAACTCATTTGATGTGCTGGAGGTGGCCCGGGCGCGCGGCAACGCCGCCGCGGGCCTGAATCTGGCCGTCGGGGCGCCTATTTCGGCCGTTCCGGGCGGCGCGACTGCCCAATTTCGGCGCAGTTGAAAGTGCGCGCGAATCGGATATAGTTCGCAGCCTCGTTGCGTGGCTCCCTGGCACGCAACTCACTGTTTTAAAATGAGTTTTTGTAGAAAAAACGATGTCCGAACGGGATAACGAAAGCTTCGATTTGGACGAAGAGTTCCTGGCCGAAGCCGAAGACAACACCGACTACGATCGCATTCTCGACAAGGTCGACAAGCGCGTTCGTCAGCAACCAGGCACCAAGAAGGTCGGCAAGGCCGCCTGGAGCCGGCTCGAGGAAGTGCTCGCGGATCGTCGTCTCGAAAAAGACCTCAAAGACGCGTTCGAAGACGAACAGTAAGGTCTAGTTCCCTTAAACAGTGAGTGGTCGCGAATCTTCGCGACGAGGTTAGTCGCATGTCCGCGCGCTCCACATCGCGCTGGGTGGTCGTCAAGTTCGGCGGCACCAGCGTCTCCACGCTCGTCAACTGGCGCAACATCGCGCTGGTCGTCCATCGACGCCTGGAAGCGGGCAATCGCGTGCTGGTGGTTCATTCGGCGATCACCAAGATCACCGACATGCTGGAGAAGCTGCTGGTCGCGGCCAGCGCCGGCGATCCGGACGAAGCGCTCAAGGCGATCGAATACCGGCATCGCCAGCTAACTACCGAGCTGCGCGTCGGGGTCAGCCCGCAACTGCAGGGATACTTCGACGAACTGCGCCAGATGGCCAATGGCATCGCGCTGGTGCGCGAGTTGTCCGACCGCACGCGCGCACGGGTGATGGCCAATGGCGAATTGATGGCGACCGAAATCGGATCGCGCTTCCTCAAGGCCCAGGGCATCGACGTGAGCTGGATGGATGCGCGCGACATGCTGAGCGCCGAAGACCGCGGTGCCTCAGCCAAGGCGTCGGTGTTGTCGGCCACCTGCTCGTTCACCCCGGATCCCGAGCTCGAACAGCGGCTGGACCAATCCACGCCGGTGGTCATCACGCAGGGATTCATCGCGCGCGACAGCGAAGGCAACACCTGTTTGTTAGGCCGCGGCGGCTCGGATACTTCGGCCGCCTACCTGGCCGCCAAGATCCGCGCGCGCCAGATCGAGATCTGGACCGACGTGCCGGGCATGTTCAGCGCCAATCCGCGCGCCACGCCGAACGCGCGCCTGATCCGCGCGTTGCATTACGACGAAGCGCAGGAGATCGCGACCAGCGGCGCCAAGGTGCTGCATCCGCGCTGCCTGCTGCCGGCTCGCCAGTACCAGATACCTTTATATGTGTACGCGACGCAGACCCCCGACCTCGAAGGCACGCTGATCACCGGTGAGGCGGGTGGCGGTTCGGCGCAGGTGAAGGCCGTCTGCAACCGCAAGGGAATCACGCTGATCTCGCTCGACAGCCCCGGCATGTGGCACCAGGTCGGCTTCATGGCCGACGCCTTTACGGTGTTCAAGGAACACGGCATGTCGGTGGACCTGGTTTCCACCTCGGAAACCAACGTCACCGTGTCGCTCGATCCGGCGGCCAACACGCTCGACGGCGAGTTGCTGGGCAAGCTCAAGAACGACCTGTCGAAGTTGTGCGGCGTGCAGATCATCGGTCCCTGCGCCTCGGTGTCGCTGGTCGGCCGCAACATCCGCGCCATCCTGCACAAGCTCGGCGACGCGTTCGCGCTGTTCGAGGAGCAGAAGGTGTACATGGTCAGCCAGGCGGCCAACGATCTCAATTTCACGTTCGTCGTGGATGAGAACCAGGGCGACCGGTTGGTGGAGCAGTTGCACGAATTGCTGATCCGGCCATTGCCGGGCGATCTGGTGATGGGTCCGACGTGGGAACAGTTGTTCGCGCAGCCTGCGGCGATCGCCGCGCGCTCGCAGCCCTGGTGGGCCGCAAAGCGCGACGCGTTGTTAGGCACGCTCGCGCAGCGCGACTGCGCGTACGTCTACGATCTCGGGCAGGTGCAAGCCGCGGCGCAGGCGCTCACCGGCATCGAATCCATTTCGCGCGCGTTGTATGCACTCAAGGCGAATCCGCATCCCGACATCGTCCGCACCGTCGCGTCGGCCGGTCTCGGGTTCGATTGCGTTTCGCTCGCCGAAATCGAACACGTGTTGAATGCCGTGCCGGGCATCGCGCGTGACCGCATCCTGTTCACGCCCAATTTCGCGCCGCGCGCGGAGTACCAACGGGCGCTCGCGCTCGGCGTACACGTGACCATCGACAACCTGTTCGTGCTGCAGCACTGGCTCGATCTCTTCAAGGGCAAGAGTGTGTTCCTGCGCATCGACACCGGCATCGGCCGCGGCCATCACCATCACGTGAAGACGGCGGGTGCACAGTCGAAGTTCGGGATTCCCGTCGAAGAACTGGAAGACGTGGCGCGGCTCGCGAAGGCGGGCGGCGTCACAATCGATGGCCTCCACGCGCACGCGGGCAGCGGCGTGTTCGACGTCGGCAACTGGAGCCAGGTGGGCTCGGTACTGGTCGGCCTCGCGAAGCGATTTCCCGACGTGAAGTTCATGGATGTGGGCGGCGGTCTCGGCGTGCCCGATCGCGCCGAAGGGCGTGAGCTCGATCTTTCCAAGCTCGATGCAGCGCTCGCGCAGGTGAAGGCGGCGATCCCGGGCGTGGAGTTGTGGATCGAGCCGGGTCGTTACCTCGTCGCGAACGCCGGCGTGTTGCTGGCGCGCGTGACGCAGACCAAGATGAAGAGCGGCATTCGCTACGTGGGCGTGGCGACCGGCATGAATTCGCTGATCCGCCCGGCGCTGTACGGCGCGCATCACGACATCGTGAACCTGACGCGGTACGGCGAGCCGGCGAATCTATCTACCAACGTCGTCGGGCCGATCTGCGAGAGCTCGGATTTTCTGGGGCATGACCGGCTGCTGCCTGAGTGCCAGTCGGGTGACGTATTGCTGATCGCGACCGCGGGCGCTTACGGGCACGCGATGGCGTCGAGCTACAACCTGCGCGCGCCGGCCGAGGAATTGCTGCTTTCCTGAGCACCTGGTTCTGAGACGTTCTCAGCGGTGGCGCGACTCTAACTTCTGAACGACTTGCGGCAACGCAATACCTCTGGCGCGTAGCAACACCAGCAGGTGGAACAGCAGGTCGGCGGATTCGTCGATCAGTTTGTCATCCGACTCGCCAGCGCCGGCCAGCGCCGTCTCCACGCCTTCTTCACCGACTTTCTGCGCAACCTTGTTGATGCCCTTGGCGAGCAGTTTGGCGGTGTAACTCGAGTCCGGCTTTTCCGTGGCGCGCTGCGCGATCACCGCTTCGAGTTTCGCCAGAAACGCGATGCTCGTGGCCGCGCTGCGCGGCTCATCGCCGAAGCAGGTGAGAGTGCCGTTGTGGCACGCCGGCCCGCGCGGGCGTGCGCTGACCAACAACGTGTCGTTGTCGCAATCGGCCGCGATGTCGACCACGTCGAGCGTGTGCCCGGTGGTTTCGCCTTTTTCCCACAGCCGCTGTTTGCTGCGGCTGAAGAACACGGCGCGCTTGCGGGCGAGGGTCTGCTCGAGCGCCTCCCGGTTCATGTACGCCATCATCAACACGGCGCCGGTGTCGGCATCCTGCACGATGGCGGGCACGAGACCGTCGCCCTTGGCGAAATCGATCTTGGAAACATCCAGGTTCACGGCCGCACCTCGATGCCGGACGCCGCCAGCGTGGTCTTGAGATCCGGGATCGCGATCGTTCCGGCGTGAAAGACGCTCGCGGCCAATGCCGCGTCGACCCGCGCCTTCTCGAAGACTTCGACGAAATGCTCCGGCGCGCCGGCTCCGCCCGAGGCGACCAGCGGTACGTCGCAGACTTCGCGTACGGCCGTCAGCTGCGCGACGTCGTAACCGCGCCGCACACCGTCGCTGGTCATGCAATTGAGCACGATCTCACCCGCGCCACGATCCTGGACTTCTTTCACCCACGACAACGTGTCGCGGCCGGAATTGCGCGAACGATTCGGATCGCCGGTGTACTGGAACACGCGATAACCCTCGGCGAGACTGGCGCTGTCGATGCCTATGACCACGCATTGTGAGCCGAAGCGCGCGGCGAGCTCTTCGATGAGGCCGGGATTGGCCAGGGCCGGCGAGTTGATCGATATCTTTTCGGCGCCCGCATTCAACACCGCTTCGGCGTCTTCGACCGAGCGGATACCGCCCGCCACGCAGAACGGAATGTCGAGCACTTCGGCGACACGGCGCACCCAGTTGCGATCGACGCTGCGGCCTTCGGGGCTCGCGGTGATGTCGTAGAACACGACTTCATCCGCGCCCTCGTTGCGATAACGCTCGGCCAGCACCAGGATATCGCCCACGATCTGGTGATCGCGGAAGCGGATGCCTTTTACGACCTGGCCGTCGCGGACGTCGAGGCAGGGGATGATGCGTTTGGCAAGAATGGGCCTAACTCCTTCGGATCGATCATTTCTTCGAGCAATGCCTTGCCGCTGATCGCGGCGGCGCTGCCGGTCGCGGCCAGTGCGTGCAGGTCGGCGGCCGAACGTACGCCGCCGGACGCCTGCCAGGAAATCGTCGGATATCGCTTCACGGCGTCGGCGTACAGCGCCGTAGCCGGGCCGAGCAATGCGCCGTCGAGCTCGACATCTGTGCACAACACGTGTTTTAGACCATGCGGTAGATAGGACTCGATCGCTTCCCACAAGGTGAGCTTCGACTCCTTCGTCCAGCCGCGCGTCAGTACGCGGGGTACACCATCCGCATCGTGGCGAATGTCGAAGGCGAGGCCGATTTTCTCGGCACCGTACTGCTTGAGCCAGGCTTGCACCTCGGCCGGCTGTTCCACAGCGGCGCTGCCGACGATGACGCGATCGATGCCGTTGCGCAGCAGGTCCTCGACCACGGCAGCGGAGCGCACGCCGCCGCCCACCTGGATATGTAGCGCGCGTTGCGAGGCGAGCCGCACGATGACGCTGCGGTTGGCGAGACGCCCGTCCTTGGCGCCGTCGAGATCGACGACGTGTAACCAGCTCGCGCCGAGCGAACGGTAACGCAGCAGCAATTCGTGTGGCTCGAGGTCGTAACGGGTCTCGGCGTCGAAGTTGCCCTTCAGCAGGCGGACGCAGCGGCCGTTACGCAGGTCGATGGAAGGTATGAGGATCATGATTGGTTCAGGCTTTGAGAAAATTCGCCAGGATGCGGGCACCCACCACGCCCGAGCGCTCGGGATGGAATTGCGTGCCGCAGAAATTGTCGCGGCGGGCGACGGCGGTGAAATTGCTGCCGTACTCCGTGGTCGCGACGGTGAACTTGCCCGCGGGCACCGCGAAGCCATGCACGAAGTAGACGTAGTCGAGGGCGCTCACACCCTCGAGCAGCGGATCGGGCTGCGATGACACGAGCTGGTTCCAGCCCATGTGCGGCACCGGCAGCCCGGGCGCCGAATGCAGCTTGTCGACGCTGCCCGGAATCACGCCGAGAGTATTCGCCGGGCCCTCGTCGGAGCGTTCGAACAGGAGCTGCATGCCGAGGCAGATGCCTAACAAAGGTTGTTTGAGGGTGGGGATCAGCCGGTCGAGGCCGGCGATACGCAGGCGGTTCATCGCGTCGTGCGCGGAACCCACGCCGGGCAGGAACACGCGCGGCGCGTTCCTGATGACGCCGTGATCGGTCGTCACGACCGAATCGCTGCCGAGCCGCGACAACGCGGCGCGCAGCGACGCAATGTTGGCGCCGCCGCTGTCGATGATGACCGCCGCGCTCACAACACTCCCTTGGTGGAGGGCAGATCGTCGCCCTCGCGGCGCAGCGCCATGCGCAACGCGCGGCCTACACCTTTGAAGCAGGCTTCGATCATGTGGTGTGTATTTTCGCCCACGATGGTGACGTGGATCGCGGCCTTCAGGCTCTCGGCCAGCGACTTGAAGAAGTGCGGTACCAGTTCGGTGGGTAATCCGCCCACCGACTCGCGCGCGAACTTGCCTTCGAACACGCCGTAGGCGCGGCCCGAAAGATCGATGGCCACGCGCACCTGCGCTTCGTCCATGGGCAGCAGGAAGCCGTAGCGGGCGAGGCCGAGCTTGTCGCCCAATGCCTGTCGTAATGCCTCACCGACGGCGAGCGCGCAATCCTCGACGGTGTGGTGTTCGTCGATCTCGAGATCGCCGGCGCATTTGAGCTCGAGCGAGAACCCGCCGTGTTTGGCGAGCTGCTCGAGCATGTGATCGAAGAAGCCGATGCCGGTGGAAATGGCGATCGGCGCGGTCGCGTCGAGATTCACCGTCACGTGGATGTCGGTTTCCTTCGTCTTGCGCTGCAGCGTGGCGCGGCGCTCCGTCAATTCGCGCAGGATGGCCGGCCAGGTTTCCCACTTGTTGCCATGACGGCGCACCAGCAAGCCGCGGATGCCGAGATTGCGCGCGAATTCCATGTCGGTCTCGCGGTCGCCGATCATCGCGCTGCCAGGGAGATCGACGTCGCGAACGTATTCCTCGACTAGTTTGGTCTTGGGCTTTCGGCAGTCGCAGCCGTCGGTCTTGCGGTGCGGGCAGACGAACACCGCATCGAATTCGATGTCCTGCGAGCTGAATGCATCCATCATGAACTGGTGCGGGACGTCGAACGCGGCCTGTGGAAAACTCTCGCTGCCGAGACCATCCTGATTGGTGATCATCGCGAGCTTGAAGCCCGCCTTCTGCGCCTGGCGCAGCGCGGCGAATACGCCGGGCATGAAGCGGATCTTCTCGATGGCATCGACCTGTTCGTCGGGTGGTTCCTCGATGAGGGTGCCGTCGCGGTCGACGAACAATACGCGGGACTTGCTCACGCGAGACTCCGGATCAATCGATCGTTCTGTTCAGGGGTGCCCACCGATATACGCAGGCTGTGAGGCGAGACGGTGCGCATGTCGCGGACCAGCAGTTTCGCATCGCGGGCGGCGGCCAGGGCAACTTCCGCGTCCACGAAGTCGGCCATCAGGAAATTGCTGACACTCGGCCAGAGCTTGCGCAGGGACTTCTTGCCGGCGAGCGCCGCGGCCACTCGGTCGCGCTCGACGCGCACCTGTGCGACGCGTTCGCGTTGCACAGCAAGTTGGGTCGCCGCCAGCGTGGCCAGCACGGCTTCGATGGTGAGCTGCGGAATGGAGTAGGGCGGAATCACCTTGGCCAACAGCGCCACGATCTCGGCCGACGCGATCAGCGAGCCGACGCGCGCACCGGCCAGACCGAACGCCTTCGACAAGGTGCGCAGGACCACGAGGTTCGGGAAACGTGCCAGTGCTCGCGTCCACGAAGGATCGCCCGAGAACTCGATGTAAGCCTCGTCGATGACGACCAGCGACTTGCCCGCGAGTGTGACGACCAGCTGCTCAATAGCGGCCGGATCCATCGCGTTGCCGGTCGGATTGTTAGGCGTGCAGAGAAACACGATGCGCGTGTTCTCGTCGCAGGCGGCCAGTACGCCCGCGGTATCGAGCGAGTAATCGGCCCGCCGCAACGGCACCTCGCGCACTTCCGCTCCCTGGATACGTGCGGCCACGGAATACATGCCGAAAGTCGGCGGGCAGATGATGACGTTGTCGACGCCGGCGCGGCAGAAGCCGCGCACGACCAGGTCGATGGATTCGTCGCTGCCTCGTCCGGGCAACAACTGCGCGGCGTCCACGCCGTAGAGCTCCGCCAGGCGCCGCGCCAGCTCGTGCGGGTGCGGCTCCGGATACCGGTTGAGTCCCGCGAGTGAACGGTCGGTCTCCGCGCGCCACGGTAGTTCGTTCGCGTGCAGCCGATCGAAGGCGGGATCCCAGCTGGCGTGTGCGTAGGCCTTCAATGCCAGGATCTCGGGGCGCGCCAGAAACAGCACACTGCTCATGGCCGGCCACCTGCGAGCGCGTCGAGGCGGACTTGCACGGCATTGCCATGGGCATCCAGGCCTTCCATATCCGACAGCGTGATGGCCGTCGGGCCCAATTCGCGCAGCCCGTCGGGGGTGAGCTCCTGCACCGTGATGCGTTTCTGGTAGTCGATGAGGGAAACGCCGCTGTAGCTGCGCGCGTATCCGAACGTCGGCAACACGTGGTTGGTGCCCGAACAATAGTCGCCCATGGATTCCGGCGACCACTCGCCGATGAAAACCGACCCGGCGTTCTCCACCTGCGGCAGCAGCGCACGTGCGTCGCGCGTCTGGATGATCAGATGTTCCGGCGCGTATTCGTTCGATACTGCGATGGCGGTGTTCAGATCGGGAACCAGGATGCATCGGCTCGCGGCCATCGATTGCGCAATGATGTCGCGCCGGCTCAACGATGCGGTCTGCGCGGCGAGTTCGTCTCCCACCGATTTCGCCAACGTAGCGGAAGTCGTCACGAGCACGACCTGTGCGATGGTGTCGTGTTCGGCCTGCGCGAGCAGATCCGCGGCGACGAACCGCGCGTTGGCCGATTCGTCGGCGATCACCAGCACTTCGGAGGGACCCGCGGGCAGATCGATCGCCGCGCCGGCAGGATCGGCCGCGACGATCTGTTTGGCCGCGGTCACCCACGCGCTGCCCGGCCCGAAGATCTTGTCCACCTTGCGCACGCTCTGCGTGCCGAAGGCGAGCGCCGCGATTGCCTGTGCACCGCCCATTTTATAGACCGTGTCGACACCGCAGATCTCGGCGGCCACCAACACCGCGGCGTGCACCTTTCCATCGGGCCTGGGGGGGCTTGCGATGGCACGTGCCCGGCAACCGGCAATGCGTGCCGGTACCGACAACATGATCGCGGTGGAGGGCAGCGGCGCCGACCCCGCCGGGACATACAGGCCGACACTGTCGATGGCACGCGTGATGCGTTCGCAGACGACGCCGGGCATAGTTTCGACGCGCAACGGCGCTGCGCGCTGCGCCTCGTGAAATCGCGTGACGTTCGCTACCGCGCGTTCGAGCGCGGCGATCTGCACGCCGTTCAAGACGGCGCGCGCTTCGCGAAACTCCGCGGCGCTGACGCGCAGATCGGCAAGCGCCGGCCCGCCGAACTGCTGCGTGAAACGGTTCACCGCCGCGTCGCCTTCGGCGCGCACCGACGTAATGACCGCGGCCGCCTGACGGAATACTTCATCACGGCTGCCCGCCGCGGGCCGCGTCAGGGCCGCGCGCCGCATGTCGGGAGATGCCGCATTCCAGTCGACGTATTTCATCTAGGCCAGCATTTTCTCGACGGGCAACACCAGCAGCGAACTCGCGCCGGCTTTCTTGAGACTCTCGAGCGTCTCCCAGAACACGTTTTCGCGGCACACGGCGTGAACGGCGACCAGCTCATCCGAGCCTTCGAGTGGAATGATGGTGGGAGTCTTGCTGCCCGGCAGCAGCCGGCGAATCTCCTGCAGCTGCGAGCGCGGCGCGTGCAGCATGATGTATTTGCTTTCCTTTACCTGCTGAACGCCGTCGACGCGCAGCAGCAGCCGCTCGACCCATTCCTGCTTTGCTTCGGACAAGGCGACCGGCGTGCGGATCAACAACGCCTGGCTCAGTAAAACCGTTTCGACCTCGCGCATGTGGTTGGCCTGCAAGGTCGAGCCGGTCGATACCAGGTCGCAGATGAGGTCGGCTCGGCCAAGGCGCGGCGCGATCTCCACCGCGCCCGACAACGTGACGATCTCCGCGGTGATGTTGCGTTCGCGCAGGAATCGTTCGAGCGTGAACGGGTAGGTAGTCGCGATGCGTTTACCCGAGATCGAGCGCGGACCCTCGTAGTTGAATCCTTCGGGCACGGCCAGCGACAGACGGCAACGGCCATATTCGAGCGTGCACAATTCGGTGAAGTTGGCGGCATGGCCTCGCGAAAGCAGCTCGAGGCGCTTCTCTTCGAGCACGTTGCGGCCGACCAGTCCGAGATCGCAGACGTCTTCCTGCACGAGATCGGGAATGTCGTCGTCACGCACGAACAACACGTCGAGCGGCATGTTCTCGCCGAAGCCCATGAGCTGATCGCGGCCGCGCGATAGTTTGAGCCCACAGCTCTTGAGCAACTCGAGCGAGGGGTCGGTGAGTCGACCGGATTTCTGCACGGCGAGCTTGAGGCGTTGGTCTTTGTCGTTGGGAGTCATGATTGGCCGGGAATAGCTGAGGGGGAGGCCCGCGAGGGCGCGCTGCGGTTGGATCAGGCGTGGCGCTGCAGACGATTGACGGCGATCGAATAGCCGCCGTTGCCGTCGGCCAGGCAGCGCGCCACGCGTCCGATGGTCGTGACGCTGACGCCGGTGAGGCGGTGGATCTCGCGGTAGGGCACACCTTTCTGCAGCCAGTCCACCACCGCCCAGCGGTCGGCGATGGCCTGCAATTCGGCCGGCGTGCACAGGTCGCGAAAGAAGGCGCGGCATTCGTCCACGTTCTTGAGCGTCAACACGGCGGCGAACAGGCTGCGCTCGGAAAGAGCTTCCTGGCGGGCGGTGACGTTACGGTGTTGCTTCATGAACTAATGTACTAACGCGTTAATACGGTGGCGCACCGTATCCGTGGCGCTGCGGAAATGCAAGCCAGATGCTTGCGCTGCTGAGAAGCGGCTCATAGAATCCGCACACTCATCGAGACCGGCTGAGGGATTGGGCCCAAAGACGCCGGGGCAACCGCCACCAACGTGGAAAGGTGCCACATCCTGCGGAGCCGCTTCTGGCGGTTCCGGCAGATGAGCAGCCTCAGCTCCCGACGTCGGGAAGCGGGGGTGTCGTGCCTCTCGCACGGCTGCTCGTTACGGATGCTCGCTGGGCGGAGCATTCGATGAGCAACGACAACCAGACCGTTTCCCGTAACGCCGCCGCAGCAGACGCCGGCGCCGGTAACCTCACGCAGGTGCGCGAGGGAGTTCTCGCAGTGCCCGGCGAGATGAAACTGCATTTCGGCGGCACGCTCGAATCCGTGTCGATCGCATGGCGGCTGGCCGGTCCGGCCAACGCGCCCGTGGTGGTCGCGCTCGGTGGCATCTCCGCCTCGCGGCGGGTGTGGATCCCGGACGAGCCGCGTGGCGGCTGGTGGCACGAAGTCGTCGGTCCGAAGCTGGCGCTCGACACGCAGCGCTTTCGCATCCTGAGTTTCGACTATCTCGGCGCCAGTGCCGATTCCACCGGTTCGCGTGATGGCGCGCCGTTCCCGACGGTGTCGGCGTACGACCAGGCCGAACTACTGCTGCGGCTCATCAACCACCTCGGCATCGCTTCGCTGCGCGCCATCACCGGCGCGTCGTACGGCGGCATGGTCGCGCTGGCGTTCGGCGAGCGTTACCCGGACCGCGTCTCGCGGCTCATCGTCGTCAGCGCCGCGGATCGCGCGCATCCGATGGCCAGCGCCTGGCGCGTCGTGCAGCGGCGCATCGTGAAATTCGCGATCGAATCCGGACAACCGGCGCAGGGCCTGGAGCTGGCGCGGGCGCTCGCCATGGCCACCTATCGCAGCCCCGAGGAATTCGCCGCGCGGTTCGCGGGCGCGGCGCGCCGCAACGAGGACGGCCAGCACGTGTTGCCGGTCGAGGAATACCTGTTCGCGCGCGGCGCCGAATACGCGCAGCGATACCGGCCCGATTCGTTCATCTGTTTGTCCGAATCCATCGACCTGCATCGCGTGGACACGGCGCGCATCTTCGCGCCGGTCACTGCGATCGCGGTGCGCGAGGATCAACTCGTGCCGCTTGGCGACATGCGCGCAATGGTCGCCCGATTGCCGAATGCCGAGCTGCACGAAATTTCCTCGGTGTACGGACACGATGCCTTTCTCAAGGAGAACCGGCGCCTCGCGCCGATCTTCGCCAACGTATTGAACGATCTATCAGGAACCGCCGGATGACGAAGCTGACCCTGGACACCCGCGCCGTGCGCGCGGGCCTCGAAAACTGCGATGTGACCGGTGCCGTGGTACCACCACTGCACCTGTCTTCCACCTACGCCTTCCGCGGCTTCGGTGACAAACGCAAATACGACTACAGCCGCTCGGGAAATCCGACGCGCGACCTTTTGGCCGAGGCACTCAACGATCTGGAGGGCGGGGCGGGCGCGGTCATCACCGGCTCCGGCATGGGTGCGATCACCTTGGTGGGGCACATCCTGCCCGTCGGAGCGCGCGTGATCGTGCCGCACGACTGTTATGGCGGCACCTTCCGGCTGTTCACTGCCTGGAAGAAACGCGGCGAGCTCGACGTGGAGTTCGTGGATTTCGGCAATGCCGCCGCGGTGAGCGCCGCGTTGTCGAAGCCCGCCGCGCTGGTGTGGATCGAAACACCGAGCAACCCGCTGTTGCGCATCACCGATATCGCCGACATTTCGAAGCGCGCGCACGCGATCGGTGCGCTGGTGGCGGCGGACAACACCTTCCTGTCGCCGGGCTGGCAGCTGCCATTGCAGCTGGGTGCCGACATCGTGGTGCATTCGACCACCAAGTACATCAATGGCCACAGCGATGTCGTCGGCGGCGCGGTCATCGCGGCGACGAAGGAAATTGGCGAGCAACTCGCCTGGTGGGCGAATTGCCTGGGTCTCACGGGCTCTGCCTTCGACAGCTATCTCACGTTGCGCGGACTGCGCACGTTGCACGTGCGTCTCAAGGAACACGGCCGCAACGCGCAGGCGGTAGCGGAGTTCCTGGCGAAGCAGAAGAACGTGAAGTGCGTATATTTTCCGGGACTGCCTTCGCACCCGGGCCACGACCTCGCCAGGCGTCAGCAGACCGGCTTTGGCGCGATCGTGACGCTCGAAGTCGAAGGCGGCACGACGGGCGCGAAGAACTTCTGTGAGGCGCTCGAGTTGTTTTCGCTGGCGGAATCCCTGGGTGGAGTCGAAAGCCTCGTCGCGCATCCCGCGACGATGACCCATGCGGCGATGGCGCCCGAAGCGCGCGCCGCCGCGGGGCTGGTCGATGGATTGCTGCGGCTGTCGATCGGTATCGAGTCCACGGACGATCTGCTGCGCGACCTGGCGGCTGGCATCGCGGCGCTCGGGTAATCCGAAGCCGATCGTCTGGCGCTCGGCGGGAGCGCCTTTAGCCAGTGGTCAGCTGCGCGAGCACCGCATCGCCCATGCGGCGCGTCGACATCGACGGCCGGCCATGTTCGGCGATGTCGGCCGTGCGCGCGCCGGCGGAGATCACGCGGTCGACGGCCTGCTCGATGGACTCCGCTTCGCGTTCGAGCTTGAGCGAATGCCGCAACAGCATCGCGACGCTCAGGATGGTCCCGATCGGGTTCGCGATTCCCTTGCCCGCGATGTCGGGCGCCGAGCCATGGATGGGTTCGTAAACACCGCGTGATCCATCGCCGAGCGAAGCCGACGGCAATACGCCGAGCGAGCTTGCGAGCATGGCGCCTTCGTCGGTGAGGATGTCGCCGAACATGTTTTCCGTGAGCATCACGTCGAATTCGCGCGGCCGCTTGAGCAGGTGCATGGCCGCGGAATCGACCAGCATGTGCTCGAGCTCCACCTCGGGGAATTCGGAATGCACGACGTGTTCGGCGATCTCTCGCCACAGGCGCGACGTTTCGAGTACGTTCGATTTGTCGATCGATACGATCTTCTTGCGGCGGGTCATCGCCAGGCGGCCGGCCACGCGCGTGATGCGTTCGATCTCGCTGGCGGAGTAGCTGCACAGGTCGGTGGCGAGCGTCGCCGTGCGCGTCTTGGCGCCGAAGTAGATGCCGCCGGTGAGCTCGCGCACGAATACGAGATCGACGCCGTCGAGAATTTCCGGCTTGAGTACGGAGGAGTCGCGCAGGGCGGGGTGCAGCTTGATGGGCCGCAGGTTGGCGTACACGCCGAGCTCGCGGCGCAGCCTGAGCAGACCCTGCTCCGGGCGCACCGGCGCGGACGGGCCCCATTTCGGACCGCCAATGGCGCCTAACAACACCGCATCGGCCGCGAGGCAGATGTCGAGGGTCGACTGCGGCAGCGGATCGCCGTGCAGGTCGATGGCGATGCCGCCGAACGGCGCGTTCGTCAGCGTGAATTCGTGGCCGAAACGGCTGGCGACCTGTTCGAGAATCCGGACACCTTCGTCGATCACTTCGGGACCGATGCCGTCACCGGCGATGACGGCTATCTTTGCTTTCACGTGCGGGCGTCCTCAGCGAGGCTTGTGTTCGTAGGTGGAGATCGCGGCGCTTTGCGACAGCAGGTAACCCAGCTCGTCGACGCCGTTCAGCAGGCAAAACCGCGCGAAGCCCTCGAGCGGGAACTTCACGACCGTGCCGTTCGGCAAGGTCAGCGTGGTGGATTCCACGTCGATGGAAACCTCGACGCCTGGATTGGCCAGCAACCAGGCATGTGTCGGCTCGTCCACGACCAGCGGCAACAAGCCGTTCTTCAGGCTGTTGGTGCGGAAGATGTCCGCGAACTCGGTGCTGATCACGGCCTGGATGCCGAAATCGAGCAGCGCCCAGGCGGCGTGTTCGCGCGAGGAACCGCAGCCGATGTTGCGGCCGGCGACCAGGATGTGCGCGCCGGCGGCGGCGGGCTGGTTCAGCGCGAAATCCGCGTTCGGATTTCCGGCGCCGTCATAACGCCAGTCGGCGAACAGGTGTTTGCCGAAGCCCGACTTCGAGGTCGAAGTCAGGAATCGCGCCGGGATGATCTGGTCGGTGTCGATGTTGGTCGCGGGCAGCGCGACGGTGCGGGAACGGATGGTTTTGACGGCGGGCATGTGGTTAGTTGGTGAATTCACGCGGATCGGTCACGCGTCCGCGGATGGCGGAGGCGGCGGCGGTTTCGGGGCTGGCGAGCAGCGTACGCGCGCCCTTGCCCTGACGGCCTTCGAAATTGCGATTGCTGGTGCTGATGGAGTAGTGGCCGGACGGAACGAGGTCGCCGTTCATGCCGAGGCACATGGAGCAGCCGCTCTCGCGCCATTCGGCGCCGGCGGCAAGGAACACCTGGTCGAGGCCTTCGGCTTCGGCAGCGCGTTTGACGGCCTGCGATCCCGGCACCACCAGCATCTTCACGCCCTGCGCGAGCTTGTGGCCGCGCAAGACGCGCGCCGCGTTGCGCAGGTCGGAAAGGCGGCCGTTGGTGCAGCTGCCGACGAACACGTTGTTGACGGGCACGTCGGCGATCGCTTCGCCGGCGGTAAGGCCCATGTACGCCAGCGCCTTCTCGAACACGGCATCGCCGCTGGCGGGTACGTTGCCATTGACGGGCGCCACCATGCCGGGGTGAGTGCCGTAGGTGACCATGGGCACGAGCGCGGCGGCGTCGATGTCCACGGAGCGGTCGTACACCGCGCCCGGATCGCTGGGTAGTTTGCTCCAGTGCGCGACGGCGGCGTCCCACGCGGCGCCCTTGGGCGCGCGCGGCGTGTTGGCGAGATATTCGAACGTGGTCGCGTCGGGCGCGATCATGCCGGCGCGCGCACCGGCTTCGATCGACATGTTGCAGATGGTCATGCGCTCGTCCATCGACATGGCTTCGATGGCGGGGCCGCGGAACTCGAGCACGTGGCCGGTGCCGCCCGCGACGCCGATCTTGCCGATGATGGCGAGGATCAGGTCCTTAGCGGTCACTCCCGCCGGAAGGCGGTTCGTGACGTTGATCGCGAATGTTTTCGGCTGGCGTTGCAGCAGGCACTGCGTGGCGAGCACGTGGCCGACTTCGGTGGTGCCGATGCCGAAGGCGAGGGCGCCAAAGGCGCCGTGCGTCGAAGTGTGCGAATCGCCGCAGACGATGGTCTTGCCGGGCTGCGTGATCCCAAGCTCGGGCCCGATGATGTGCACGATGCCGCGCCGGCTGTCCTGCAGGTTGAACAGCTCCACGCCGAACTCGGCCGCATTGATCTCGAGTTGTTTGACCTGCCGGGCCGCGGAATCGACTGCGATCGGCACGCCGCCGAACACCTGCTCGGTGCGCGTGGGTGTCGAGTGATCCATGGTTGCGAGAGTCAGGTCCGGCCGGCGCAGCTTGAGGCCGCGCGAACGCAGTTCCGTGTACGCCTGCGGGGTGGTCACTTCGTGCGTGAGGTGCAGATCGATGAACAGTACGGCGGGCGTTTCGGCGGTTTCAGGTACGACCACGTGGTCGTCCCACACCTTTTCGAACATTGTCTTGGGTTGCATAAGAATCTTGAGGGGGCGCTGGGAAGTAAGTCGGTGCCGGGTCGGACTTAGCAAGTCGGTACCGGGTCGGACTTAGAACAGTTGGCGTCGTGAACTATCCAGTGAAATTTCTCTAAGTCCGACCCGGCACCGACTTACAACTATCCCGCCACCGCCACGCGTGGTGCATTCATGTCGACGTAGTCGAGCCAGCCGTACTTGTCCTGCGTCTTGCCTTGCACGAGGCCGAAGTAGGCCGCCTGGATTTTCGCGGTGACGGGGCCGCGTTTGCCGTTGCCGATCTGGATGGCGTCCACAGAGCGGATCGCAGCCACTTCGGTGGCCGTGCCGGTGAAGAACAACTCGTCGGCGATGTAGAGCAACTCGCGCGGCACGGCCATCTCGCGCACTTCGATGCCGAACTCCTTCGCCAGTGTGATCACCGTGTGGCGCGTGAGGCCGCCGAGCAGCGAATGCGCCAGGCCCGGGGTGTAGATCACGTCGTCTTTCACGATGAACAGGTTCTCACCGGCACCTTCGCTCACCGTGCCGTCCGACGACAATCCGATGCCCTCGACGAAGCCGAGGCGTTTCGCCTCCAGGCCGATCAACTGGCTCGATAGATAGTTGCCGCCGGCCTTGGCCATGGCGGGAATCGTATTCGGCGCGACGCGCTGCCACGACGACACGCAGACGTCGACCCCTTCGTCTTCCGCGGCGCCGAGATACTTGCCCCACTCCCAGCCGGCGATCGCCACTTCGATGGGCGGATCGATCTTCGGCACCACACCCGCCTCGCCGTACCCACGGAAGGCGACGGGCCGCAGGTACGCGCCGCGCGCCAAGCCGTTCTGCGCGATCACTTCGCGGCAGGCATGGTTGATCTGGTCTTCGCTGAACGGGATGTTCATGCGGTAGATCTTCGCGGAGTCGAACAACCGGTGCGTGTGATCCTTGAGCCGGAAAATGGCGGGACCGCGCGGCGTTTCGTAGGCGCGCACGCCTTCGAACACCGATGAGCCGTAGTGCAGCGCATGCGACAACACGTGCACGGTCGCCTTTTCCCAGGGAACCAGCTTGCCGTTGAACCAGATGTATTTCGTTGCGGGTATGGGCATGACAGATGACTCCGTTTAAACCGCGGCCTGCGCAATCTGCGCGGCGCCGGTCCGTTCCTCTCGCGTGCGTTGCAAATTCGCCTGCGAGAGTTCGATTCGATTGATCACTTCGAGGAAAGCCTGGGTGGCGGACTCGACGATGTTGGTTGACACGCTCGAGCCCCGATAAGTGCGCGCATTGTACTCCACGTACACCAGCGCCTCGCCTTGCGCGTCTTCACCGGCCGACACGCTGCGAACTTCGAACTTGCGCAGTACGACCTGCACTCCGGTAGCGCGTTCGATCGCTTTCAGTGCAGCGTCCACCGGGCCGTCGCCCGTGGCACGCATTTCAATCTCGCGCCCGTCGCTGTGACGCAGCGTGACGGTTGCCTCCGCCTTGTTGGCATCGGAGGCGGTGCGCAGGTTCGACAGCGACCACGGCCCCACCGCGCTGTGTTCCGCCTGCAGGACCAGCGCCTCGATGTCGCCGTCGTACAGCTCCTTCTTCCTGTCCGCCAGCGCCTTGAACTCCTCGAACACGCGCGCGAATTCGACGTCGTCGAGTTCGAAACCCAGTTCGCGAACGCGCTCGCGCAGCGCATGGCGGCCGCTGTGTTTGCCGAGCACCAATGACGAGCGCGACAGACCGACATCCTGCGGACGCATGATCTCGTAGGTGCTGTGATGCTTGAGCATGCCGTGCTGATGAATGCCGGATTCGTGCGCGAAGGCGTTTTCGCCGACGATCGCCTTGTTGCGCGGAATCGGGACACCGACGATGTTCGCCAGCATGCGCGAAGTCGGGTAGAGGCGAGTGGTGTCGATCTTGGTATCGAGATTGAAGAACGCATCGCGCGTCTTCAGCGCCATCACGACTTCTTCCAGCGAACAGTTGCCGGCCCGTTCGCCGATGCCGTTGATCGTGCATTCGATTTGCCGCGCCCCCGCGACCACGGCGGTCAGGCTGTTGGCGACCGCCATGCCGAGATCGTCATGGCAATGCACCGACAGCCGGATCTTCTCGATGCCACGGACATTCTTGCGCAGGTAACGAAACAGCTCCGCGAATTCATCGGGCACCGTGTAACCGACGGTGTCGGGAATGTTCACCGTGGTCGCGCCCGCGTCGATCACTGCTTCGACCACCTGCGTGAGGAAATCGAGCTCGGTGCGCGAAGCATCTTCCGGCGAGAACTCGACGTCGTCGCACAACTCGCGCGCGAACTTCACGCCTTCGACCGCCGCCTTGATGATCTCTTCCCGCGCCATGTTCAACTTGAACTGCCGGTGGATGGCGCTGGTCGCGAGGAACACGTGGATGCGGCGATTCGCCGCCGGCGCGATCGCCTTCGCGACGTGATTGATGTCGTCGCGGTGGCAACGCGCGAGGCCGCAGATGATCGGTCCCTGCACCTCGCGCGCCACCGCGTTCACACTCTCCCAGTCGCCACGCGAGGCGGCTGGAAAGCCCGCCTCGATGACGTCCACGCCCAGATCCGCCAGCGCGCGCGCCACCCGAAGCTTTTCGGGTTGCGCCATGCTGCAGCCCGGCGATTGCTCGCCATCGCGCAGCGTCGTGTCGAAGATCATGACTCGTTCGCGCCGGGACATGGGTGTTACCTCGGTTTCAGGTCGAAGTTGTTAGCGGCCCTGCTCGAGCCACGGCATGCGAGCGCGCAGCTCGGCACCGACCGATTCCAGCTGGTGGTCGAGATCGGCCTTCATGAGGCGGTTGTATTCCTTGCGGCCGCCGGCGTTCTCGGCGATCCACTGCTTGGCAAACTTGCCCTGCTGGATTTCCTTGAGGATCTTGCCCATCTCTTTCTTGGTCTTGTCGTTGATCACGCGCGGGCCGCGCGTCAGATCGCCGTACTTGGCCGTGTCGGAGATGAACTTGTGCATCTTGGTGAGGCCGCCTTCGTGCAGCAGGTCGACGATGAGCTTGAGCTCGTGCAGGCACTCGTAGTACGCGACCTCGGGCTGATAACCCGCTTCGACCAGCGTTTCGAAACCCTTGAGCACGAGATCGCTCGTGCCGCCGCACAGCACGGCCTGTTCGCCGAACAGATCCGTCTCGGTCTCTTCCGCGAACGTGGTCTCGAGCACGCCGCCGCGTGTACCGCCGATGCCGTGACCGTAGGCGAGGGCCTTGGCGAACGCCTTGCCGGTGGAATCCTGGTACACCGCGATCAGCGACGGCACGCCGCGACCCTGCTGATACTGACGGCGCACGAGATCGCCGGGACCTTTTGGCGCGATCAGGACGACGTCCAGATCCTTGCGCGGCTTGATCTGCTTGAAGTGGATGTTGAAGCCGTGGGCGAACAGCAGCGCGGCGCCTTTCTTGAGTGACTTCTCGACCGACTTGTACAGATCGGCCTGCGCCAGGTCCGGCACCAGCATGGCGACCAGGTCGGCACCGGCGGCGGCGTCATTCGGTTCGGCCACCTTGAGGCCGTCCTTCTTCGCCTTCTTCCAGCTCGCGCCGCCCTTGCGCACACCGACGACCACGTCGTGCCCGCTGTCGGCGAGGTTGAGCGCATGCGCGCGGCCCTGGCTGCCGTAGCCCAGGATGGCGATCCGGGCTTTCTTAAGCGCCTTCTTGTCTACGTCTTTGCCCGAGTACAACTTCGTCATTGTCAGCTCCATTACAAACGTTCATAAGAAAAACCCCGCATCGGCTCAGTGGCCGGTGCGGGGTTTTTGGTGAATAAGCTTGTCTCTAGTGTTGGCGAGTCAAGCAGGCGTCCCGCACCGGCTGTTGTCTGGCAACAGAAGGAGGGGAAGAAGTACTACGACGCCACGCGTAAGCGGGCGCGCCACCATGGCGCTGCCGGAAATTGCGTCGAAATGTGAGCACTTGGCCTGCATACAATGCGCGCGATAACACCACGGGTGTTCGTCCATTGTCAACGTGAAACCCCGGTCGTCACGCATCTTCCGTCCCGCTTTGGATGCTCCATAGCGCCCTCAATCGCTTAAACTTTTTGCCGTGAGTTCCCACCTGCTCAATGAAGCCGAGGCCAGCGGCGCGAGACCCCTCTGGCTGGTTGGCGAGCAAGGTCTGCCCGCCTGGCTGGAATTGCAGACCGCTGCGGTGCGTTCCTGGGTGCGGGCACAGCAGTTCGCTGCCGAGAAGCAGAAGTTGCTGCTAATCCCCACCGCCACGGGTGATTCGATTGCCGGCGCGGTGCTTGGTCTGGGTCCGACGCAGGAACTCAGTGAGCCCACCATCTGGACTTCGGCAGGGTTACCCGATCGACTGCCGCCCGGCCGCTACCGTTTCGCGGGCAGTTTCAGCGCGGTCGGCGCGACCCAGCTGACGCTGGGTTGGGAGTACGGCTCCTACCGTTTCAGCCGCTACCGGAAACCCGCCACTGAATTGCCCTCGCTGGTGACACCGGCCGGGGCCGATCTCGAATACGTGCGCCTCGCGAGCGAGTCGCTGAGCGAAGCGCGCGATCTCATCAATACGCCGGCTAACGACCTCGGACCGGCAGAGCTGGGCGAGGCAGTGCAACGCCTCGCGCTGCAGCATGAAGCGGAGTGCCGGATCCTGATCGGCGAAGAACTGCTGCGGCAGAACTATCCACTCATATATGAGGTGGGCAAGGGCAGCGCGCGGGAACCGCGGCTCATCGACATGCGCTGGGGAAAGAAAGGCGCGCCGCTGGTCACGCTGGTCGGCAAGGGCGTGTGCTTCGACACCGGTGGTCTCGACATCAAACCGTCGAGCGGCATGCTGCTCATGAAGAAGGACATGGGCGGTGCCGCGCTGGTGCTCGCGCTCGCGCGCATGTTGATGGGCGCGGACGCGCCCGTGCAGCTGCGCCTGCTGATTCCGGCGGTGGAGAACAGTGTCTCCGGCCGCTCTTTCCGGCCGAGCGACATCATCCGCTCGCGCCAGGGCCTCACGGTGGAGATCGGCAACACGGATGCCGAAGGGCGCCTGGTGCTGGCGGACGCCCTGGCCGAAGCCGACCGGGAAACGCCCGCGCTGCTGATCGACCTCGCGACGCTCACCGGCGCCGCGCGTGTCGCCCTTGGACCGGAACTGCCGGCTATCTACTCGACGCCGCCGGATCTGGCGGAGTCGCTGCGCCAGCTGGGCGAGCGCGAAGCGGATCCGATGTGGCCCATGCCGCTGTGGCCCGGCTACGAAGAAGACCTCGGCAGCCGCATCGCCGATCTCAACAACGTGTCGAATCATGCGTTCGCCGGCTCCATCATCGGCGCGTTGTTCCTCAAACGATTCGTCACGCGCACGCGCAACTGGTTACACGGCGACGTCTACGCGTGGAATACCAAGGAACGCCCGGGACGGCCGGTCGGGGCCGATCCGCACACGGTGCGCGCGTTGTACCGCCTGATCCGGCAGCGCTTTGGTTGACAAGGCGCGTCCGGTTTCGCCGCGGTCGAAGCAGGCCGAATCGCTGACCGCGGAGGCGGCCTTCCGGCGCGAGATCGCACCCTGGGCTTTGTTAGGCCTGACGCTCGGCCTGGTCGAAGGCGCGACCGCGGCGGTGTTGATCAAGAAGACCTTCATGCACGCGGCCTCGCCATGGATCGTCAATCTCGCCGTGGCGTTCGTGAGCGGGGCGCCCGCGTTGTCGAACGTAGTGAGCTTCGTGTGGGCGAATCTCGCGCATGGCCGCGCGCGCATCGGCCTCATGGTGGGTTTGCAGGCCGGCTTTGCGCTGCTCGTCGGATTGCTGGGGGTCGCGCCACACGCGCTTGCCGGCCTGGCGTTCGCCGTCGCGTCCATTCTCGTCGCGCGCGTCGTGTGGACCGGCATCCTGACGGTGCGCGCCGCGGTATGGAGCGCGAACTATCCGCGCACCGCGATCGGCCGATACACCGGGCGCATCGTCATCGTCAGTTCTCTGGCGGTGGCGCTGGCTGCCGGTTGCGCCGCGTGGGTGCTCGACACTGGCGTGATCGACTCGCGCTGGTTGTTTGGCGGCGGAGCCGTCGCCGGTCTCATCGCCGCATGGCTGTATCGCGCCGCGCGTGTGCGGCGCGAATTCGTATTGCTGGCCGAAGAAAACGCCGTGATCGGGCGCAGCGAGCCGTTCAGCCTCGGCATGTTGTTCGAGATCCTGAAGAAGGACCCGCACTTCCGCGAATACATGTTCTGGATGGGCGTGTTCGGCGGCGGCAATCTGATGCTGACCTCGCAGCTGGTCGTCATCTTCAGCGAGCACCTGCACCTGTCGGCGAGCTCGCAGATCGCCTTGCTATCGATCGTGCCGCTCGGCCTGTTGCCGCTGTTCGTGCCGTTCTGGGCGCGCATGTTCGACCAGGGTCACGTGGTCGAATACCGCGCCCGGCAGGGCTGGACGCTGGTGGCCGCGGTCGCGCTGCTGACCATCGGAACCTGGATCGCGTGGCTGCCGCTGTTGTGGATTGGCGCGGCGGTGCTGGCGTTCGCGTATGCCGGATCGAATCTCGGCTGGAATCTCGGGCACAATGACTTCGCCTCGGTGGGCCGCGCGCAGCACTACATGGGCGTGCACGTCACGCTGACCGGCGTGCGTGGCGCCATCGGGCCACCCGCCGGAATCCTGATCTACCAGTGGCTAGAGTCGTTGCGGCCGGGCCTGGGGATTTATTCGCTGGTGTTGCCGCTGGGTTTCGTGACCGTCGGCGCCGCGGGGTTTTCACACATGCGGCGCGTGATGCACGCGCAGGCACAGTCGACAGACGGTAATAGTTAGTCAGAGGAAGGACAGATGACGCGCAAGAAGAGTGGGGTGGTGGACCAGCGCAAGTATTCGCGCCTGGTGGTCGATGGCGCCAAACAGACGCCGTCGCGCGCGATGCTGCGCGCGGTCGGATTCCAGGATGCGGATTTCCAGAAGCCGCAGATCGGTGTGGCCTCCACGTGGGCGAATCTCACGCCCTGCAACATGCACATCAACGAACTCGCCGCCGAAGCAATCGCGGGTGTGGATGCGGCGGGCGGCAAGGGCGTCCTGTTCAACACCATCACGGTTTCGGACGGCATCTCGATGGGCTCGCCCGGCATGCGTTATTCGCTCGTGTCGCGCGAAGTGATCGCCGACTCGATCGAGACGGTGGTGGCCGCGGAGGGCTTCGATGGTTTCGTGGCGATCGGCGGCTGCGACAAGAACATCCCGGGATGCGCGATCGCGATCGCGCGCCTGAATCGTCCGGCGGTGTTCGTCTATGGCGGCACGATCAGGCCGGGGCTCAAGCGGCGCGACATCGTGTCGGTATTCGAAGCGGTCGGCGGCCACGCCGCGGGCCGCGTCTCCGACGCGGAATTGCTCGACGTCGAACGCACGGCGATCCCCGGTCCCGGCAGCTGCGGCGGCATGTACACGGCCAACACGATGGCGTCGGCGATCGAAGCGCTCGGACTGTCGCTGCCTGACAGCTCCGCGCAGGAAGCGGTCGGTGGCGCGAAGCGCGACGATTGCCGGCGCGCGGGTGCCGCGGTCACCGAATTGATCCGCGCCGGCATCACGCCGTCGCAGATCCTCACGAAGAAGGCTTTTGAAAATGCGATCACGGTCACGATCGCGCTGGGCGGCAGCACCAACGCGGTCCTGCACCTGCTCGCGATCGCGCACGCGGCGCGAGTCAGACTCGGACTACAGGACTTCACGCGTATCGGTAAACGCGTACCGCTGCTTGCCGACGTGCGTCCGAGCGGCAGGTACTTAATGTCGGAGCTCATCGCAATCGGTGGAATCCAGCCCCTGATGAAACGTTTGCTCGACGCGGGTTTGTTGCACGGCGACTGCATGACAGTCACCGGCCGCACGCTCGCGCAGAATCTGCGCGATGTCGCGGATTATCCGGCGGGGCAGGACATCGTTCGTCCACTCGACCAGCCGATCAAGAAGGACAGTCACCTGGTGGTGATGTACGGCAACCTCGCGCCCGAAGGCGCGGTCGCAAAAATTTCCGGCAAGGAAGGATTGCGCTTCAATGGCACCGCTCGAGTTTTCGATGGCGAAGAGCGCGCGACTGCCGCGATCCTCGCAGGCAAGGTCAAGCCCGGTGACGTCGTCGTGATTCGCTACGAAGGGCCGCGCGGCGGTCCGGGCATGCGCGAGATGTTGAGTCCGACTGGCGCCATCATGGGCCGCGGCCTCGGCGGCAAAGTTGCGCTCATCACGGACGGAAGATTCTCCGGCGGCAGTCATGGCTTCGTGGTTGGACATATATCTCCCGAGGCGGCGCTCGGCGGACCGATCGGCCTGATCCGGGACGGTGATCGCATCGCGATAGATGCGGTGAAACACACCGTGCAGCACGAAGTGAGCGCAGCGGAGCTGCGCAAACGCCGCGCGAAATGGAAAGCACCGAAGCCCTATGCGACGAAAGGCGTCTTGGCGAAGTACGCGCGGAATGTGTCAAGCGCGTCGCTTGGCGCGGTGACCGACTGAATGCAAAGTGAAAGGCACTTTCACATTCCGCATATTATTCGTGACGGACTCACAGACAGTTGTTGTCAGGCCCGCGTGGTGCGGTTACAGTTCGGCGGCTTCGGTCCGGCGCCGAAGCTAAAAAATGACGATGCGATTTTAAGAGTCATGCTCGCGCATAGGGAGCAGACTCGGGGACGGAACGAACGAACGGTTGCACTGGTCGGAAAGCTTAGTTACTTTCCGCCACCCCGTTCTACGCGCCGATAGTTTCACTCGCGACCACGGGAAAACATGGCCGCTTACGCACAAGACTCGAGCTTTTTCACCCGCCGCGGCATTGTTGTCGTGGCGATCACCGCTCTTCACATCCTCGTAGCCTGGGGATTCGCAACCGGCTTGGCCCAAAAGGTCATCCACCTCGTTGCGCCTCCGATCCAGGCGGACATCGTCGAGGAGATCAAGAAAGAAGACGAACCACCACCGCCGCCGCCGCCAGAAATGGAGCGTCCGCCGGTTGAAGTGCCGCCTCCGGAAGTGTCGATCGACCTTCCAATGGAGACGAACACGACGGCGATCCAGGACGTGACTGACCGTCCGGCACCGCCGGCACCGCCGCCGCCGCCGCGTATTGCGGGCGCACCCGCGAAAATGACGCGGCCGGTGAATCCGGAAGACTACTACCCGCCGGGTTCCATCCGCCGGGAAGAACAGGGCTCGCCGGTCGTCCAGGCCTGCGTGGGTCCAAATGGCCGTCTGCTGCGTGAGCCGGTGGTCACGGATACGTCAGGTTTCCCGGATCTCGACGGTGCCGCCGTCAAAGTCGCGAAGGCGACTCGCTACGCGGCCGCCACAGAGAACGGGACCGCGCTGCCGGAGTCGTGCATTAAATTCAAGGTCAAGTTCGTTCTCAAGAACAACTAGTCATTTACCGTGATGCGGTGCCTCGAGCACCGCTTCGCATTTTTGTCATCGAGGAAATCATGGAACCTACTGCTGCTGCTGCTGCTGCCGAAGTCACCAACCCGTACGGCCTCACAGCCCTTTGGCGAGACGGCGGCCCGATCGCCCAGGCGACGCTGATCATTCTGGTGATCATGTCTGCCGTCTCCTGGTACATCATCTTTTCGAAACTGTGGGATCAGCGCCGCCTCAGGCAGGGCGCGAAGGTGGTCGAGAAGCAGTTCTGGAGCTCGGGTTCCCTTAAGGAAGCTGTCGACCGTCTGCCGAAGGACAATGACTTCCGCCAGGTCGCCGAAGACGGCCTGCGCGCCTCGGCCCACCATGAAGGCCGCCTGACGGATCGCATCGACCTGCACGAGTGGGTGACGATGTCCCTGCAGCGCTCGGTCGATTCGGTCAACAGCAACCTCAGCAACGGCCTCGCGTTCCTCGCGACCGTCGGTTCGACCGCGCCGTTCGTCGGCCTGTTCGGCACCGTCGTCGGCATCCTGAAGGCGCTCGTGAACATCGGCGTCAGCGGCCAGGCATCGATCGACAAGGTCGCCGGCCCCGTCGGTGAAGCCTTGATCATGACCGCCATCGGTCTGTTCGTCGCCGTTCCGGCGGTCATGGGCTACAACTGGCTGCTCCGTCGTAACAAGAACATCAGCGAGAGCCTGCGTAACTTCGCCTCGGACCTGCATGCGTATCTCGTGGGCGGCGCCCGCGTTGCGCAGGGTGCTCCTGTTTCTGGTGGCAAGAAGTAAACCCGGTAACCCGGGTCTTACGTTTCACCAACTGAGGTAGAACACCATGGCGATGAGTGTCGGTTCGAGCGACGGCGACGAGGCAGGGTCAATCGCGGAGATCAATACGACTCCGCTGGTCGACATCATGCTCGTGCTGCTGATCATTTTTCTGATCACGGTGCCCGTGATCAAGAAGATGGCGAATGTCGAGATCCCGAAGGCGGTCAACATTCCGACGCAGACCAAGCCCGAGAACATCACTATTTCGGTGGACAAGGCCGGCACCATTTATTGGAACGCCGGCACCATCGACAAGAACGTGTTTTTTCAGCGCATCGTCTCCGAAGCACGGAAGGTGCCCCAGCCCGAATTCCACATCCGCGGCGACAAAGACGCGCGCTGGGAAGGAGTCGGGCGGGTCATCTTCAACCTGCAGCGCGGTGGCATCGTGAAAGTTGGGTTCATCACCGAGCCGGATCGCGGCAGCATCCGCGTCACGCGCTGAGAACTTCGAGGTAATTTCGTATGGCAATGGCAGTAGGCGGCGCCGAAGGCGCACCGATGATGGAGATCAATACGACTCCGCTCATCGACGTGATGCTCGTGCTCATCATCGTGTTGATCATGTCGATTCCGGTCATGACGCACGCGACCAAGCTCGATATGCCGCAAACCAACAATCCGCCGCCGACGGTTCGACCTGAAGTCATTCAGCTCGATATCGACTTCGACGGCACGATTGTGTGGAACGGCACGGTGGTCAGCGGCATTCCGCAGCTCGAGAGTTTCTTCCGCTCGGAGACGGGCAAGGATCCGCAGCCGGAGATTCATCTGCGTCCCGATCGTCGGTCGCGTTATGAAACCACGGCGCTCGTGATGGCGGCGGCACAGCGCAACCACATGAAGAAAATGGGCTTCGTGAATACCGCGGAGTTCCGCGACTAGTCAAACGCCTGAATCTATTGGGAAACTTTCTGCCGTCATGAGCATCAAATTTGCAGATGTCTTGACGGTGGGTTGATCAAACCGAGCCGCGGCCTCTCAAAGACCGCGGTTCTTTTGTAAGGAGCGTCGGAAGTGCGTGATCGGTTAAACCTTCGGTCCAACCTGAAGTCCGCAATCGCTGTCATCGGCCTGCTTGGTATGACTTCCACTGTTTGGGCGGCGGACCCGCCGGCCGTCCCGGATGATGCTTGCGGCGTGCGCAAGATGACCAAGAAGCTCGAGAAGCCATTGGGGGCCGCGCAGGACGCTCGCGGCACGAAGAACTGGCAACAGATGCTCGACAAGGCGAACGAGGCGGATGCCGTTCCCGTTCCGAAAACTCCCTACGATGAGTTCTGGATCCACGAATTCCGCGGCATCGCGAACGCCAACCTCAAGCAGTATCCCGAATCCCTCAAAGACCTCGAGGCGGCGCTCAATTCTCCCTGCATGACCGAAAGCGACAAGGCGGGGCGCACCAAGCTCATCGCGCAGGTCGCGTATCAGATCAAGGATTACCCGAAAGCCATCGATTACGGCAAACGTGCCTACGAGGCGAACCCCGATGCCGACATGGGCATCTACCTCGGTAATTCCTATTACATCCAGAACGATTACGAAAACGCGGTCAAAGTCCTCAAGGACGTGGTCGAGAAGCTCAAGGCGGCGGGCAAGAGTCCCGACGAGCAGACCCTGCGCATCATTCAAAGCGCCTGCTACAACATCAAGGACAACGATTGCGTCGCCGAGCAGATGGAACAGCTCGTCGCCCACTATCCGAAGCCGAACTACTGGCTGGATCTCACCAATTCGTTGATGCGTGTCAGCAAGAACGACAAGGAATTGCTCAACATCCTGCGTCTCGCCGACGGCGTCGACGTAATGAGCGAAGCCCCGCAATACACCGAGATGGCACAGCTGGCGATGGCCCAGGGTCTGCCGGGCGAAGCGCAGGCGATCATCGAGAAGGGCAACGCGAAGGGCATCTTCAAGGAAGCGCGCGAGAAGGCGCTCGCTGCACGCATCCTCGGCGAAGCCAAGACGGCGGTCGAACTCGACAAGTCCACGCTGCCCAAGCAGGACGCCTCAGCGCGGGCCAAGCCCACCGGCGATTCCGACGTGAAGCTCGGTGCCGCGTACCTGAGCTACGGCGAAAACGACAAGGCGATCGAGGCGTTGACACGCGGGCTCGGCAAGAGCGGCGTCAAGAATCCCGATGAAGCCGGGTTGCTGCTCGGCATCGCCTATATGCGCGCGAACAAGAAAACGGAGGCCGCGACGGCCTTCGGCACCGTCAACAAAGATCCGGCGATGACGCGTATCGCGAAGCTGTGGTTGCTGAAGGCGGGCGAGGCTTGATGAATACGAGGGTTAATTTTTCATTTACGCGGAGTGTGCGTGTGTCTATTCGTAGAGCA